>JAUJNC010000010.1 GCA_030446525.1 Armatimonadaceae bacterium | reverse complement strand
AAGACGCGCCACGATCTCCTGCGGGCCGGCGGGTTTGAGCGCCGGCGTGATGTCATGGGTGAAGGCGTCGTAGCCGCCGCGGTGCGTGCCCAGGTTCCGACCGTTGACCCACACGGTCGCCTCCCAGTCGGCCGCGCCGAAATGGAGCAGGACGCGCCGATCGCGCCAGCCGCGCGGCACGTCGAACGTGCGCCGGTACCACACGCGCTGCGCGCGCCGCATCACGCCCGACAGGGCCGATTCCACCGGGAACGGCACCAGGATCCGCCCGCCCAGGGCGCGGCCAAGCGGCGCGGCCTCCCCCTCCTTGCCGACCGCGAACTGCCACAGGCCGTTGAGGTTCTGCCACTCGCGCCGCACCATCTGCGGGCGCGGGTACTCGGGATGTACCCTGGCCGGCGACACCTCCTTGGCCCAGCGCGTGAGCAGCGGCCCCGCCGCCGGCTTCCAGGGCGCCGCCCCCGCTTCGGCGGCGCCGGCCCGCGCGGCCAGCACGCACAGCACCAGAAGACTCCCAAAAGATTTCACCCGTGACATAAGTTTCCTCCAGAACGTGTTTTCCCCGACCGGATGGCGTAGCTCGGGACGCCGGTGGCCACGAATCATCCCTGCTCCGAAATGTCGCCTTCGAAGAGTTCCGCCGGGCGCTCCAGCCCTTCGCACCACGCTTCGATCTGCCGCCGCAGCGCGCGAACGGTCTCCTGGCTTGACGGCTCGCGCCAGAGGTTCCTCTTTTCCTGCGGATCCGCCCGCAAGTCGAAGAGATTCCCGTCGGCTTCCGGCGCGGCGATGCGCCGCCCGTCCCGCATCCAGCTTTCGTCCATGCGGTAGCGCTCGGTCCGGATGGCGACACGCAGGGTGAACCAGTGGGGCCTCTTCTCCCCCATCGCCTTTACCTGCTCGCGCTGCAGCAAAGAACACCGGGCGTTGGGCCAGCCGATCTGCCCGAACACCGCCGGCGGCGCCGCTTCGTTCGGGTTGAAGAGGTTGCGGCCGCGCCAGCCGGCGGGGATGTGCCCGGCCAGCCCGGCGAGCGACAAGAGGGTGCGGCCCGTGTCGAGCAGCTCGCAAGGCTCCGTCCGCGTTTCGCCTTCCGGAAGGTGGCCCGGCCACGACCAGAGGAACGGGACGCGCCACACCTCCTGATCGAAGTAGCCCTTTTCGCCGGCGCCCCATTCGCCGAGCGCCTTGCCATGGTCGGAGGAGAAGAGGACGATGGTGTTGTCTTCCAGGCCCAGCGCCTTGAGGGCGGCGAGCAGCCGGCCCGCCTCGTAGTCCACATAAGCGCACAGCCCCATGTAGTCCTTCCAGACCTGGCGCACCTGCTCCGGCGTCAGCTCGCGCATCCGGTCCTCGTCGGCAATCTCGCGGTTGTAGAGCGCGCGGGTGCGATACGCCTCATCGTCGTAGAATCGGACGGGCAGCTCGTCGGGGCTGTACAGCCGGTCGAAGGGCGGCGGCGCCAGCACCGGCGTGTGGGGCCAATTATGGCTCACGCGCAGCAAGAAGGGCCGGTCGTCCTTCGAGCGCCCCGCGCGCAGCCAGTCGATCGCCTGGTCGGTGATAAGGCGGCTGGGGTTGGGGGTGAATACCGGGTAAGTGCCGGCAAGGAGGATGGGGGCGCGCCGGGGCATTTTGATGACGTGATGCGCCGCCTCGTCGTAGCCCGGACCGAGCCGGTAGAAGTTCGCATACTCCGGCAGGAGGTCCGCCCCCTCGACCCGCTGCCAGATCGGGTGCTTCGGGGTGTGCGCCTTGCCGAAGGTGACCGTCTCGTAGTCCGCCGCCTGCGCCAGCGCCTCGGGAAACGTCACGGTACCGGGCGGGAAGACGCCGTCGCAGTTGTACACGTTGTTGAATAGGACGTTGACCTCCTGCGGGTAGCGGCAGGTCAGCTGCGAAGAGCGGCTGGGCACGCAGACGGGCGACTGGCACACGGCGTTCCGGAACACGACACCCCGGCTCGCCAGCTCGTCCAGGTTGGGCGTCTTGGCCCAGGCGGAGCCGTAGCAGCCCAGGGAATCGGGCCGCTGCTCGTCGGTCTGGATCCAGAGGATGTTCGGGCGCGAAGTCATGGACAGTACCTGTCGTCACCGCCGCGCCGCGCCGGGCGCGGGCCCTGGGCCGACAGCCGGGCGGATGCGCCCCGGCGGGTCCTGCGTGACGGACGAGAGCGAGACGGTCTGCTGGGTGCCGAACGGCGCGTTCTCCTCCCAGAAGTTCTCGCCGTTGACGAACTTGATGGTGAACCACAGCCCGCGATGCCAGACGTGGTCGTGCGGCTCGAAGCTGGTCAGCACATGCCCCGCGGGCGTGCAAAGGGGGTGGAAGTAGGGCTTCGGCTTGCCCGCGTACACGTACCGCCACCGGGGCGACTCGTTGGCCGGATCTGCCAATTCGACGGACCGGCCCAGGGCGTGCTTGAGGATCATGCGCGGTGATGCTTCCTTTGCGTGGTGTGGTAGTAGACCTCTTGCAAAAGTGGCTTTACCATGATGAAATGGAGGCAAAGCGATCCCACTTTCCATCAAGTTTACCTTCCACTATGTTCTACAATACCATCAAAGACAGTAAACCCGAAGACTTCAAGCGCCTCACCGGCGTTCACCAAGAAACCTTCCAAACCATGCTCGACGATGCTGGCTCGCGGCATCCGTGCCTTCGGGCGACCTGCCAAACTGTGTCTGGCAGACCGCCTCTTGATGAGCTTGATGTACTGGCGCGAGTACCGCACGCAGTTTCACATCGCCCATACCTATGGCGTCAGCGAAGCCACCGTCTGCCGCACCCTCGTCAAAATAGAGAACGTGCTCATCCAGTCTGGTCAATTCCACTTGCCCGGCAAGAACGCACTGCTGCACCCTGACAATGACCTGGACGTGGTGGTACTCGACGCGACCGAGTGTGCCCGTGGAACGCCCGAAAAAAACAGCACCGGCACTACAGCGGCAAAAAGAAGCGCCACACGCAGAAAAGCCAGGTGATCGCGGACAAGAACAGCAAGAAGATAATAGCGACGGCATTTTCTTGCGGCAAGACGCATGATATGACGCTCTTCAAAGAAAGCCGGACCGTGCTCCTAGCCCGGACGCTATGCCTGGGCGACTCGGGCTATCAAGGTCTTGGTAAGCAGCATGAAAACAGCCAGACCCCAAGAAGAAGACGAAGCATCATCGCTTGAGCCAGGAAGAGAAAGCAGCCAATCGCCAGTTGTCCCGGGAGCGTCTGCTAATCGAGCATATCATCGGTCGTCTGAAGGTGTTTCGCATTCTTTCCGAGCGCTACCGGAACCGGCGCAAGCGTTTTGGCTTGCGCTTCAATCTCTTCGCGGCCATCTACAACATGGAATGCAATGACTGAACTTATGCAAGAGGTCTAGTATAATACCTGTAAGTGCTCTGAGTTCCTTGGGTGAGGGTCGAACGAATAGGATAACCCGATGCGCGTGCGATTGGAATACGGCAAGAACGGGCTCGATGCGGAGCTGCCGGACGCGAACCTGGTCGGGGTGCTGAGGCTGACACCGGCGCCGGCCCTCGCGGACCCCGCCGCGGCGGCCGCGGCGGCGCTGGCCCATCGGCGCGCGCCCGCTCGCCGAGATCGCGCGCGGGCGGCGAAACGCCTGCATCGTCGTGTGCGACGTCACGCGGCCCGTGCCCAATGCCCTGCTGCTGCCGCCCATCCTCGACGCCCTCGCGCGGGGCGGCCTGGCGCGCGAGGAGGTGACGGTCCTCGTCGCGACCGGCACGCACCGGCCCAACGTCGGGGCGGAGGCTCGACGCCCTGCTCGGCCCCGAGCCTCGCCAGGGCGTGCCGCGTCGTCAACCACGTCTGCACGGACGCCCCCGCGCACCGCTATTTCGGCACGACCCCGTCCGGGACGCCGGTGTACCTCGACAAAACCTACTGCGACGCCGACGTCAAGATCACCGTCGGGCTGATCGAGCCGCACTTCATGGCCGGGTACTCGGGCGGACGCAAGCTGGTCATGCCGGGCATCGCCGCGCTGGAGACGGTCCAGGCGTGGCGCAGCCCGCGCTTTCTGAACACGCGAACGCCACGAGCGGTGTCGTGGACGGCAACCCGGTCCACGAGGAGAACACGCGGATCGCCCGGCTCTGCCCGCCCGACCTGATCGTGGACGTCACCCTGGACGAAGAGAACCGCATCACGGGCGTCTTCGCGGGCGAGATGGAGCGGGCCTGGCAGGCGGGAGTCGCCTTCGCCGCGCGCCACGTCCGCGCTCCCCTACCCGCGCCCGTCGACGTGGTGGTGACGACCTGCGCGGGTCACCCCCTCGACGCCACCTTTTACCAGGCGGTCAAGGGGATGGTGGGCGCCCTCCCCATCGTCAAGCCCGGCGGCAGCATCGTGATCGCCGCGGCGTGCTCGGAGGGCATCGGGGGCGAGGCGTTCACGCGCACGCTGCTCGAAGCGGACGATCTGGAGGCCTTCACGGAGGCGATACAGCGCCCCGATTGGGAGTTCATCCCCGACCAGTGGGAGGTGGAGGAGAGCTGGCCCCAAAGCGGTGCGGGGAGAACACGGTCTACTGTGTTTGCGACGGCATCCCGCACGACACGCTCGCCCGGCTTTTCGTCACGCCGGCCGCCACGGTCGAGGACGCCGTGGCCACCGCGCTCGCCCGGCACGGCCCCCATGCCACGCTCGCCGCCATCCCCAAAGGGCCGTACGTCATCCCGTATGTCGCGTAGAGGCGCGGGGACGACCGCCTTTGTGGAGACAGCGGGCCGCCGCCGGGAACCGGCGGCGGCCCGCTCCTTTAGTCCGGGGCCGCGCTGACCTCCACCGAGGCGCCGGGCGTGTAGTCGCCGAACCACTGGACGTACTCCTGCACCATGCGCCACTGGAAGTCGTACGTGCCCGGCGTGGGCGGGGCCGTGACGGGGAAGCCGAAGGTCACCTCCTCGCCCGGCGCGACCTCCCCCGGCATCTGCACGCGGTTCAAGCCCCAGGTCACGTTGTCCTGCGGGTTCTGCGCGCCCAGACTATACGCCTCGGCCTCCGTCCAGGTGTTGCCGCCGTCGTTGCGTAGCGTGACCGACACCTCGTAGCTTTGCCCCGCCGTCATCGTGGCCGGCACCGACTGCGACACGAACGCCGCCTCGTTGGTCCGCGGCGTAAACACGGCCGTATAGGTGGCGTCGCCTTCCGGGGTCGTGATGTCGTGGGTCGCGCCGCCCTCGTCGGACCACCCGGCAAAGTCGTACGTGACGCCGTCCACCGTTTGCGGCGAGAGGACGCCGAGCGTCCGGGTCATGCCGACGACGCTGACGGCGGAGAACGGGGCCGTCTGGGGCTGGCAGTCGTAGGTGATCTGCAGGCCGGGGGGGCTCGTCTCCACGGTGACGGTGGACGTGCGCGGGGACACGTCGCGGTACGTGGTGTGGCTCATCCCTTCGGAGTCCGTCACCGTCAGGTAGATGCGGTACCAGACGTCGGCTTCCGTTTCGCCCGACGTCGGGATCGTGAACGAGCCGCCCCGCGACCCGCTGGCGGCCGGGAGGAAGGGGTGGACGTGGTCGCTGTGGTGGAAGTCCACCTGCCAGGTGAAGGCCGAGTCCGGCAGGTCGCCGTCTTCCGGGTCGGCGCCCGCGCCCGCGTACTCGATCGTGTCCCCGGCGGCATACAGCGCCCCCTCCTCGGGGGCGGTGATGACGGCCGTCGGCGCCACGTTGGCGGTGGCCGTGAGCGTCGCCTCGTCGCTGGTCACGCTCCCCGTCGCGTTGGAGACGACGCAGCGGAACCGGGCGCCGTTGTCGTCCATCGTCACGGGCGGCGTGGTGTAGCTGGGGGCGGTGGCGCCGGGGATGTCCTCGCCGTCCCGCTGCCACTGGTAGGCGAGCGGCGGGGTCCCCCCCGCACCGACGCTGAACGTCGCCGATAGCCCCAGGGTGACGGTCTGATCCGACGGGTGCCACGTTATGCCGGGCGCCTGGCTGTCCGTGAACTGGATCCGGTACACCTGACCGGCGCCGCGGGCCAGGTAGTAGAGGCTCCCTTCAGCGTCCACCTTCAGATCCACCGGCTCGGCGACGCCGGTCGCGAACGTGCCCAGCAGGCTGCCGTTCGCGGGGTCGATCCGGCGGATCCAGCCGCCGCAAAAGTCCGCGAAGAAGTAGCTGCCCCGGTACTCGTCGGGGAACTGGTCTGCCGGCGGGTCGTAGAACGTGCCGCCCGTGATCGCACAGCCGCCTTCCTCGTTGGGGTCGTAGGCGTACACGGGGCTGTTGAAGCGGGGGTCATCGGTGTACCCTTCGGTGCCCGGCCAGCCGTAGTTCGCCCCCGCCCCCCCGTCGTTGATCTCCTCGCGCTGGCTCGGGCCGTAATGGCCCACGTCGTTGATGAACAGGCGCCCGGTGCCGGGCTGGAAGGCGAAGGTGAACGGGTTGCGCAAGCCCAGCGCCCAGATCGCCCGGTTGACGCCCGAGGCGGTGTCGTAGAACGGGTTATCTTCCGGGATCGAGCCGTCCGGATTGAGGCGCAGCATCTTGCCCAGCAGGTTGTCCAGCGTCTGCGCGTTGGGCGCGTAGGCGTTCTCGCCCACGGCGACATACAGCTTGCCGTCGGGGCCGAAATGCATCGCCCCGCCGTTGTGGTTGGTGGCGCCGCTCAGGTCGTCCAGCTCGAGCAGGATCTCCTCGCTGCCCTCCTGGGCGACATCCCCGTCGGCGACGAAGCGGCTGACACGGTTGTGGACGGCCGGCGTGGTGGCCGTGTAGTAGACGTAGACATACCCGTTGTCGGCGAAGTCAGGGTCGAAGGTGACGCCCAGCAGGCCGCGCTCGCCCTGCGGGTCGACAGCGACGGTCACGAACGGCGTCGGCAGCAGCGCGCCGTCCTTGATGACGCGCAGCTGCCCGCCCTGCTGGCACACGAACAGCCGACCGTCCGGGGCGAACTCCATGGCGGTGGGAGCCGCAAGACCGCCGGCGACGAGGGTCTCGGCGAAGCCGTCGGGAAGCTCGGCGGCCGGAGAAGAGTGGGCAAGCAGCAGCAAAAGGACGGCGCTCAATAACAGGCAGAGACGGCGCGCCCGCCCTCGGGGCGGTTGCCGCTTCCTTGCTGTCGCCAGGACATGCTCCGGCGGGGCGAAGAAGACGGGGGACATACTCGCGTTCCTTTCGTGCGGCGGCGCGGTCCAGGCGGTTCGGGGCCGTGCGGACCTTGGCCTGGTTCGTTCCGAAGAGGGCGCGGTGCAGCGGTAAAGCCTCTTCACTATTTGGATTGCCCGGACGCCGGTTTTGTTCCTCGCCGCCCGGACACCGTCATAGATCAGCCACAAAAAGTTTACTGTCTCCCGAACGTTCTCCTTTCGGACCACTGCCACCCGGGCGGAAACCGGTATTTCTGCCGGGGCCTCCGGGTAACAACCTCTACGCCGCGTACGCGGGCTAGAACCGGCTTTCCGGCACGATTTCTCGCTCCTGGCGCGCGCTCTGCCACTCCAGTTTCGCGGTGGCGTACCCGCCGTTCTCGTAGAACTCCATCCGGATGTCGTAGCGCTGACCTGCCTCGAGAGTGATCGTGCCCCGGTCCTCCGTGACGCCGTGGTCCGTCCAGTGGTCGATCACCAGCTGCCCGTTCACCCACAGGCGCACGCCGTCGTCGGAGGTGGTGATGAAGGTGTACTCCTCCGAGTGGCGCGGCCGCAGCTGGCCGGTCCAACGGACCGAGAACGTGTCCGCGTCCAGAAGGGGGTCGGGCGCGCCCAAGTCCCAGTCGAAGTCGATCGTCGCGTCCGCGCGCGCCAGGGCCAGGCTGGTGAGGTCCAGGTCCTGGAAGTACTCCCCCGTCACCCCGATCAGGCCGCCGGCGCCACCGGCGGTTTCCCAGGCGACCTCCTGGAGGAACTCCGCCTCTTCCGGGCTCAGACGCAGGGGGGTCAGCCCCACCGGACTCTGTTCGTACAGCGTGGCGAAGAGCACCGACGCGCCCAGGTAGGTGCCTTCGAAAGACGGGTGTCTTTCGTCCACGTACAGCCCCACCTCAGGATCCTCCCGGCGGGCGTTGTCCCAGGCTTGCCCGAGCGGGGCCACGACCGCCTCGACCTCATCGGCGATCTCGGCGTAAACGGCGTTCAACCTCCCGATGTCTTCGGGAGAACCCTCCAGCGTCCAGTTCTGGAAAAGCACCGTCCTGGCGCCAACTGATTTGATCTCCGCGTCGAAAAGGCGGACGTCTGGGTCAAACGCCTCGGTGGTCTCCAGGGTCTTGTGCTGAACTCCGCAGGACCACGAAGTCCCAGCCGCCCTGCTGCAGCGCCGCCTGCACCTGGCCCCGACGCCAATGCTCTTCCAGGGTCATACCGCCGTCCGTGACCGCCTCGACTCCAGCGGCCTGTCCGCCGAGGCAGCCAGCCGCTGAACCACGATGGGCATGTCGTTGTAGAAAGTCAGACTGTTGCCGACGAAAAGGACGCGCAGCGGCGTGTCGTCCGCGGCGGACGCGCAGCGAAAAGAGGACGGCGCCGCGACCAGAAGCACTGTCCAGAACAGAAGGAACAAAGACTTTATCACCTGCGAGAACCCCTTCACATGCAGCACGGTGCAATTAGTAGGGATTCTACCCGGCAGGCAACCACTCTAAACCCTTTTCGTTCTTATCGCGCATCAGGAGTCATATTTCTAGTAGTTTTCTCGTGTTTTCAGATAAAATGGCCCTTGCCATCGGCAACGCAAGGGGCCGTTGGAAGGTGAAGAAGAGCAGTGCCCGGCGTATACTGCGGGGCTGTAGGGAAGGTGAGACACGATCGACCAACCGAGGGGGCGGCCTCGAAGTTTTTGTAAAAATTTCCTTCAATCCCTTGACATACGTCGAGCCACATGTTACTATCGGTACTTTGTTGACTTCGGATCACCTGCCATATTTCGTGCGGGGACAGCGACGGAAAGCAAGCAACCTAATGAGCGTGCCAAACCTAGGGCAAGCCACAGTCAACAAAGTACCGCTATTTCGCATCTTGCAGATCTAAGCTTCTCGTTCCACCAAAACAAGCGCGGTTCCAACACGGCGTTGACGCCGATTACACCCAATAGGAGGGCACGGATGCACTCACCCGCTGTTTTGCGCAGGATAACCCCCTGCCTCTTCTCGCTCTGTTTGTTGGTCACGGCCTGCCTGGCCGTCGCCGCCCCCATCCGGGCGGCCGAGATCACCGCCGCGTCTATCAGCATAGATCCGCGCAGCTACGACGCCGAATGGGTACCGTACAGCTTCACAGCGAACTGGTCCACTCCAGGGTTGTACTGCCACTACGTCATCGACGAGATCGCCAGCTATAGGGACATCAATGACAACCCGATAGTGTTGGGTGTCGACCCGAACGGCGTCCCTGGGTACGAGATCGCCATCCCCATCACTACCGGCGACGTGCGCGATGCTCCGGTGCAGTTCCAGCAGGAAATGTGGATCTCCGGGTACCACTTCGCCCTCCGGTACGCGCCGAGCAACGCGCACAAGATGACCTGGAGGTACCGAGCCTCCGGGTGGCCGTCATGGACGATAACGATCCGGACAACCCAACGGTTCTTGCGCACAGGATCGCGGAATCAGGATCGCGCACCGAAGAGATACGTCCTTGAGGTGCGTACCCGGCCCCCGTTCGACGCCGGGGGCCGGGTACTCCTCCGGGTCGGGAGTCCACCGACCCCGGCGAATTGAAGATTCACCGCTGCACGGGAGTCTGCTCCTTCTAGAAGAAATCCTGTACCACGGAGAGGCAATGATGCTGTCCAGCACTTCAACAAGGTTAGTCACCGCCCTCGCCCTGTGCCTGCTGCCCGGCACCGGCTTAGGCCAAGCGTCCCCGGAGCGGGCTCCGGGGACTGCGGCGGCTCGGGAGGCCGCACCAAGGGCGGCACGGGAGGCTGACCAACCCGTGCTCGGGAGCGACCCGCGCCTGGGCGCGAAGGTGACCCTGAAAAAGCGGAGCACCACCGTCGCCAACGCGCTGCGCGGTACAGACCCCCTGACGGACGCTAAACTGGCGGCGGAAGGCAACGAGGTGCTCCCCTACAAGCTGTCGTTCGCCTACCGGGACGTGCCGCTCCGGGCCGTGCTCGCCAGCATCGCCGCCGTCCGTAACTGGGAGTGGCAGCGGCAGGGCGAGGACCTGCTGGTGCTGCGCGAACGCTACGACCGCGCCCAGGCCTCGATCTGTATCGGCCCCGCAGCGAAGCAGAGCGGGTCATCTACACCAGGGGCGTCGAGTTCGTGGACTCCCTGAGCAGACACACCCCCCAGATGCAGCAGGCGATCCGGAAGCACTCGGGACCGATGGGTCCCGGAGCGGCGCCCCAGGGCGTGGCGTTCCGGGAGCTACCGCAGGGCATGCAGCAGAACCTGCGCGAGATGTTCGCCGCCCGGCAGGACGACCTCGCCCAGCGGGGAGGCCGCCGCCATTCGGGGATCACCCCGGAGACGCTGGACGACACCCGCATCTGGTTCGAGGTCCACCCCTTGGCGCGCGCGACCGGCTACCGCATCGTCGCGCACAACGAGCGATCCGGATCGCTCGACCTGAATTTCTCCGTCCTCACCGACCCCAAGGAGCGCAGCGACCGGATCGCTTCCACACTGCCCCCGTCAACGATCTGGTACGGGGCCAAAGGCGACGCCGCCTCCCGGAAGGAGGCGCTGGAGGGGACCCCCGCCTGGACGCGAAGGTGAACCTGAAACTGGAGCGGGCCACCCTGGCGGACGCCCTCCAGGCGCTCGCTTCCCGAACAGGATCAGCTACATCGAGGAGCAAGGCTTCCGGAAACGGGTCACCCGCTCACACACGTTCGACGCCGTGCCGCTCAAAGACGTGCTGGACCGCCTGGCCGCCCTCTACGACTACACCTGGGGCTACAAGGACGGCGTCTTCGTGTGGCACCTGGCGCGCCCGACAGCGCGCAGCAGGGGAGTACGCCGCGCAGCCGGTAGCGGCGCACCTCTGCCGTCCCACCGGCAGGTCGAACACTCGGCGCACGTTTGCTACGGGTAACGTGCCTCCGTACGATAAAAGCAGGCTGATGATCTTATACGGCTACGGCATCGTGGTCGTGCAATCAGCAGGCAAACAGGCCCGGCGGCGGCAGCAAAAAAGGCGGCGGGCGCTCCTAGAGCGCCCGCCACCCATCTTTTACCTCCGTCCCCGCGGTGCGGCAGCTTTTTACTCCTGGAACTCGGCCAGGAGGTTTTGGGCCTCGCCCACGGCGGCGTCGAAGGCGCGCAGGACGTGGTCGATCTGCGCGTCGCTGATGACGAGCGGCGGCTCGAAGCGCAGGACGGTGGGGTTGTTCAGCGTGTAGGCCGCGATGACGCCCCCGTGCACCAGCCCGCCGATGACCAGCTTGCCGACGTCGGCGTCGGCGAACTCGACCCCGATCATCAGCCCCAGGCCGCGCGCCTCCACGAGCAGGTCCGGGTAGCGGGCCTGCACGTCCTGAAGGCCCCGCAGCAGCCGCTCGCCCTTCGCGGCGGCCTGCACGGGCAGGTCTTCCTCTGTGATGACGTCCAGGGTCGCGAGCGCCGCCGCACACGCGACCTCGGAGCCGCCGAAGGTGGACGTGTGGATCAGCGGGTTCTCGCGGAAGACGGCCTCCCAGATACCGGGCGTCGCCAGGAACGCCCCGGCGGGGATGACGCCGCCGCCGAGCGCCTTGGCCAGCGTCATGATGTCGGGGGCCACGCCCCAGTGCTCGGACGCGAACATCTTGCCCGTGCGCCCCAGCCCGGTCTGCACCTCGTCCAGGATGAGCAGCGCGCCCCGCTCGTCGCACAGGCGGCGCGCCGCGCCCAGGTAGTCCGGCGGCGGGATGCGGATGCCGTTCTCCCCCTGGACCGGCTCCAGGATCACAGCCGCGGTGCTCTCGTCCACCGCCCCGGCCAAGGCGGCCGCGTCCCCGTAGGGGACATGGGCGAAGCCCGGGAGCAGCGGCTCGAACGGGGCGCGGAACACCTCGCGGCCCGAGGCGGTCAGCGCCCCCAGGGTCTTGCCGTGGTAGCCGCCGACGGCGGCGACGATCCGCGGCCGGCCGGTCGCCATGCGGGCGATCTTGAGCGCGCCCTCGACCGCCTCGGCGCCGGAGTTGCACATAAAAGTGTATTGCAGGTCGCCCGGGGCGACCTGCGCCAGCCGTTCGGCCAGGTCGGCGAGCGGCTTGTTCAGGAACGTCTTGGAAGAGAGCGGCAGGCGGCGCACCTGGTCCACGACGGCCTCGACCACCCTGGGGTGGGCGTGGCCCAGGGAGAAGACGCCGTAGCCGCCCAGGCAGTCGATGTACTCGTTGCCCTCCAGGTCACGGAGGACCGCGCCGCAGCCTTCCCACTCGATCTTGTCGAAGCCGCCCAGCTTCAGCAGCCCCAGCAGCGTGGGATTGACATAGTTCTGGTACTTCTCGATGGTCTCTTCCGTTATCCGCTGCGCCTCCGCGGCGTCCATGGCGTTCCTCCTCCGGGACGGGGCATTTCCGTAGCAGTGTACCACAGGCGCAGGAGAATCGGGGTATAAAAGCGTAGTATATCCCGAGGAGAACCCCGTCATGACCCAACCCGTTGATGAGTCCGCCGCGACCCGCGAGGAGCGCGATTCGCTGGGGACGTTCACCGTGCCCGCGGAGGCGCTGTACGGCGTGCAGACCGCCCGCGCCGTCGATAACTTCCCCATCAGCGGCCTGCGCGCCTGGCCCGCCCTGGTCGAGGCCATCGTCACCGTCAAAAAGGCGGCGGCGCTCGCCAACCGGGACCTGGGTCGCCTGCCGGGGGACAAGGCCGACGCCATCGTCCGCGCCGCCGACGAGGTGCTGGCGGGGCGGCACCGGGACCAGTTCGTGGTGGACGTGTACCAGGCCGGCGCGGGCACGTCGTTCAACATGAACGCCAACGAGGTGCTGGCCAACCGCGCCAACGAGCTGCTCGGCGCCCCGCGCGGCGACTACAAGGCGGGCGTGCACCCCAACGACGACGTGAACATGGCCCAGAGCACCAACGACGTCTTCCCCACCGCCATGCGCCTCGCCGGGCTGGCGCTCGCCGGGCCGCTGAAAGCCGAGGTGGAGCGCCTCGCCCAGGCGTTTGAAGCCAAGGGGCGGGAGTTCGACGGGATCCTGAAATCCGGGCGGACGCACCTGCAGGACGCCGTGCCGATCCGTCTCGGGCAGGAGTTCGCGGCCTATGGCAAGACCCTGCGCAAGGCGGCGCTGCGGATCGGGCAGGTTTCGGACGGGCTGGCGGAGGCTCGGCATCGGCGGCACGGCCACGGGCACGGGCCTGAACGCCGGCCCCGAGTACCGCCCCCGCGTCGTCCGGCAACTGCGCGAGGCGACCGGCCTCCCGGTCCGGCCGGGCGACGACCCGGTCGAGGATGCAGAGCCAGATGGCCGTGGCCGAGTTCTCTTCGTCCCTGCGCTCGCTCGGCCTCGAGGCTCACCCGCATCGCCAACGACCTGCGGCTGCTGGCGTCGGGGCCGCGCACCGGGCTGGCCGAGATCCGGCTGCCGCCGGTCAGCCGGGGTCCTCGATCATGCCCGGCAAGGTCAACCCCGTGATGGCCGAGATGCTGAACATGGTCTGCTTCCAGGTGCTGGGCTGCGACACGACCATCGCCTACGCCGCCCAGGCCGGCCAGGCTCGAGCTCAACGTCATGATGCCCGTGATGGCGTGGAACCTGCTGCTTTCCGAGACCGTCCTGACCAACGCCCTGCGCGTCTTCACCGACCGCTGCGTCGCCGGCATCGAGGCCGACCCCGAGCAGTGCGCCTATTTCCTGAACCGGTCCGTCGGCCTGGCTACGATCCTGAACGAGACGATCGGCTACAACGCCGCCGCCGAGATCGCCAAGGAGTCGGTGCGGACCGGCCGCAGCATCCGCGAGCTGGTCCTGGAGCGCGGGCTCCTCACGAACGAGCAGATGGACGCCGTGATCGGCGACACGCGGCAGACATAAACCGCCGCTTCCTGTCTCTCGTCCTGCCCTGCACCGGGTTGCTTTTACCTTGCTTGCCACGCGCCGGGTAAGCGGGGCGCAATACGCCCCGCCGGCGCGCTCAGCGTCAAGACGGAGAACGTCGGCTACAACCGCGACGCTTACGTCAAGTTCGACATCAGCGGCGCCCCGCGCACCATCCGCCGCGCCGTGCTGGAAGGAGAACACCATGAAGTTACGTTTGACCGGACCCACGCTGGCCTCGCTCGCGCTGCTCGGCGCCGCTCTTGCCCGGCCCGCCACCGCCGATCCCGGGTACACGATCGTCAACACCGGCATACCCGTGGGCGGCGGCAACGGTGGCTACATGAGCAGTATCGCCACCGGCATCAACGACAACGGCCAGGTGGTCGGCACGGCTTCGACCCAGGGCGGGTCCAGCAGCCAGACCGCCTCCTGGCTATGGACCGCCGGCACCGGATTGACCAAGATCATCGAGGCGTACCGTGACTACGCCCGGGACATCAACAACAACGGGCGTGTCGTCGGGGACAGCCGGCTCGGGGTGTTCACCCCGGTGAGCGCCTTCGTGTGGACCGCCGCCGGGGGCAGGCGGATCCTCCCGCCACTGCCCGGCCACTCCGAGGCCGCGGCCGGCGCCGTCAACGACAAGGATCAAGTGGCCGGCACTTCCGGCGGCCAGCGCGCGACGCTTTGGGACGGCGGGAGCCCGGTAGATCTGGGCACGCTGGGGGGCGGCCGCAGGCTCAGCGGCGGCCATCAACAGCCAGGGCAGGTCGCCGGTTCGTCGCTGGACGGCGGCGGCGCGCAGCGCGCCTTCCTGTGGAGCGACGCCGACGGCGACGGCGTGTCCGACCCCGGCGAGATGCAGAGCCTCGGGGTGCTCCCCGGCCACACGCGCGGCCACGCCAGCGCCGTTAATGATGCCGGGCAGGTTGTCGGCTACGCCGAGACGACCCCCAGCCAACAACGCGCTTTCCTCTGGGACAGCGAAAGCGGTATGACGGACCTGGGTGTCCTCCCCGGCTACACGGCGAGCCGCGCGCTCGCCATCAACAACAACGGCCTGGTCGTCGGCACCCTGCACAGGCTCCTCCGTCCCTCCTCGCTCGGACAGCTTCTTCTGGAGCGCGCGCACCGGCATGCTGAGCCTGAGCAGCCTTCTTCCCGCCGGATCCGGCTGGACGAACCTGGTCGCCAGCGGCATCAATGACCGGGGCCAGATCGTGGGCTATGGCACCTACCAGGGCAGGTCGGAAGGTTTCGTGATGAGCCCGGTCAATCAGCCGCCGACCATACGCATCACCGAGCCGGGCGACGGCGCGCTCTTCGAGGCGCCCGCGGACATCACGATCAGCGCCGTCGCTGGCGACGGCGACGGCGCGATCCGCAAGGTCGAGTTCTTTGCGGGCGACGGGGTGAGCGACGGCAAGATCGGCGAAGTCACCGCCGCCCCGTACAGCGTCACCTGGGCGGCCGCGCCGGTCGGCAGCTACCGACTGACCGCCGTGGCCACTCGACGACCAGTGGGCGACCGCGTCGGGCGCGGTCGACGTCACCGTGATCGTCTTCCTGCGCCCTACGGCGGACGCGTTCGTGCGCGACGCCGCCGACGCCGACGCCAACTACGGCAGGGCCAGGCGACTCACCGTTAAGACAGCCGGCGCCGGCAACAACCGCGACGCCTACCTCAAGTTCGACATCAGCGGCGCCCCCGGCGCCATCCGCCGCGCCACTCTGAGCTTCTCTGCCGGCCTGAGCCGTGCCGGCGCCCCGGCCGTGGAGGTCAGCGTGCACGCGGTGGCCGACACGGGCTGGACCGAGCGCGGGCTGACCTGGAACAACAAGCCGTCGCTCGGCAGCGCGCTGGGCAGCGTGCGCGTGCTGAGCACTACCTACGCCTGGTACGAGGTAGACGTGACCGACTATGTGCGGGCACAGAAAGCGGCGGGGCAGACGGTGATCAGCCTGGGGCTGCACAACGCGGCAGTCTCGACCCTGGGGATCAACGTGAACGCGCGCGAGACGTCGCTCTGGCCGGAGCTGACAGTTCAGTAGCGGCCCCGATCCGCTAAAGCCTGGGCGCGTCGGAAGCGCTTACAGCCGGCGCGCCTCGGCGGCGAGGGCGCCGGTGTCGGTGCGGGTGAGGAGGACGTAGTGGCCCTGCGGGAGCGCGCCGGTGTTCAGCACGGCGCAGGGCGGGTCGGCCAGGTCGCGGCGCTGGGCGAGGTGGAGGTGGCCGCACAGGTGGACGCGGGGGCGCACGGCCTTCAGGAGGTCGAGGAAGCAGCGCTGGCCGCCGGGGCGGCCCGCGGGCGTGCGGTCGGCGACGCCGAGCGGGCAGCCGTGCGTGAGCAGAACGTCGACGGTCCGCCCCGGACCGGGAGGCGGGCCGGGGGCGAGGGCCCCCGCCCACCCGGCCACGTCCTCGTCGGTGACGTAGTGCGGCAGGCGGTGGCTTTTGGCCCAGATGCCGGACACGCCCGCCACGGCCAGACCGCCCCGGCCGGGCGGACCGCAGAAACCCTCACGCCGCTCCCCCTGCGCGAGCAGAACGGGGCTGCCGTCCCGGTTGCGCAGCGCGGCGAGCCGGGCCAAGTCGTCGTGGTTGCCGAAGACCGAAAGCACAGAGACGCGGGCGAGCAGGTCGGCCCACACCCCCTCGCTGATCTGCCCGGGATCGCCCCAGTCCCCCACGCACAGCAGGCCGTCCGGCGTCTCCGCATGGAGCACGCGCAACAGGTTGCCCAGGTCGCCGTGCATGTCCCCGGCGGCGACGATCTTCACGGGCGGTCTACGGGGCGGAACGGACCAGCTTGCGGCCCGCGGGGGACAGCGGCGCGGGGTGGGCCGGGACGGAATGCGCGCGGCCGAGCCTGGCGGACGCGGCATCCTCGGCCCTTTCCTCGGCCGCGTCGGCGATCCGGTCGGCGGCGTCGGCGGGCATGCCGGCCTGCTTGAGCTGCTTCCGGTCGATGCCCAGGTCCTTGAGGATCGGCTCGCGCACCTTCTGCACGAACATCCGGGGGCCGAAGATGCCGGCCTCCTCGATCTGCCTGCCGCGCTCCTCCCAGTCCGGGATGATGGCCTGCGCCGGCATGTCGAACTGCTTGAACACCCAGTTGATGTCCTTCAGCGTATCGTCCGGCTCCCGCTCGAGATAGGCCTGCACGCCCTGGCGGAAGAAATGGAAGTGGGCGCTCTCGTCGGCGGCCACCCAGCCGAGCAGCCGGAACAGCGCCTGATCGCCCTCCTGCCTGGCGCGCTCGCGCAGGTTCAGGTAGTTCAGCCGCGTGGCGAGCTCCTGGATCATGGTGTAGATGATCATCTGCCGGGGGTTGTCGAACGGCAGCTTCCACTCCTCGCCGAGCAGGGCGCGCACGAACTGCTTGACCTGTTCCTCCGTGCGCTTGCCGGAGCGCAGCAGCCACTCTTCGAGCACCATGCTGTGCTTGGACTCCTCGTAGCCCCAGTTGGCCTGAAACCACGCCCGCCCCCGCGACCGGCGGATGAGCTCCATGATCCGGGACGTGTAGTCCGGCAGATACATCTCGACCGCGGAGAAGGACTGGACGATGTGGGCGGTGAGGTCCGAGGTGTCGGGGTTCACCTTATCCCACGGGATGTCGTGGTCGATGCTCCAGCGGCGCTTCTCCTCGGCCAGCTTGAAGAACTTCAGGTAGTTCTCGAAGAAGATGTCCTCGATCTGCGCGGTCACACTCCCGTTGCGGGTCGGTTTCGTTGTCTCTAACATTCTACTCCTAGATTGCCGGGGCTGCCCGTTACCGGCCTCCCGCCGGCGTGCCTGAATCCAAGATACAAAAAATCCGCCGCGGCCCGCAGCGGAACAGTTTTTCTGCAATTTCCTTGTGAAAACTTCCGCTTCCAGTCGGGACAGTATACCCCCAGACGGGTGTATTGTCAAACCTGCCCGGGCGCCCGTCCCCGGCGGCCGGCGGAGGTTTTCCGGCGCCGGCGGCGTATTCTGAGGATAGCGAGGACGAAAAACAACGATGACACGACACCCGTATCTGCTCCAGCGCGAAACGTCGGCGCTCGTGGTGGTGGACATGCAGGAGCCGTTCCTCGGCGCCATCCACGAGCGCGAACCGCTCACGGCCAACGTGCTGCTCTTGTGCCAGGCGGCGCGCCTCCTCGGCGTCCCCCTGCTGGCCACGGTCCAGTACGCGGCGCGCATGGGCGGCGTGGTCCCGCCGGTTGCGGCCGTCCTGCCGCAAGGCGTGGAGCCCCTCGACAAGCTGTGCTTCTCCTGCGCCGGCTCCGACGCTTTCGCCGGGTCGCTCGCGGCCACCGGGCGGCGGCAGGTGCTGCTGTGCGGCGTCGAGACCCACATCTGCGTGTCGCAAACGGCCCACGACCTGCTCGCGGCGGGGTACCAGGTCCACGTCGCCGCCGACGCCGTGTCGTCGCGGTCGCTGGAGAAGCACAAGCTGGGCATGGAGCGCGTCCGCGACGCGGGCGCGCGGCCCTGCGCCGCCGAGGCGGCCGTGTACGAGTGGCTCCGCGAAGCCGGCACGCCGGAGTTCAAGGAGATCCTGAAGCTGGTGAAATGACCTGGGGGCCGCCTTTTTTGAAGTCTGCGCCCGTTTTTGTGGTCTCAACCGGTGGGCTGTTCGTGACGGGAACGCCGCCGGCTCCGTATTCGGTGTGGGGGCGCGACGCCTCCCATAGCATCCAACGCCAAAGGAGTTATTTGTTGAAGACAGTTTCCGCCGCCCGGCCCTGGCGGGGCGCCCGCGGCTTCGCGCTTCTTTCCCTGTTCCTGCTCACCGCCGGCTGCGGCGGTGGCGATTCCGGCACCGGGCCTACCCCGCCCGGCCCCCCCGCCCCGCCGCAGCCGGGCTGGCGCTCCGTCGACCCCGTGCCCGCCCAGGAAGAGAAAAAGTGGACCTTCCTGGTCTTCATGAACGCCGCCAACGACCTGGAGCCGTTCTCGGGGCTGAACCTGAACCAGATGGAGGCGGTCGGCTCGACGAAAGACGTCAACATCGTGGTGCAGGTCAAGCGGATCGCGAACCGGCACGACGCGAACTTCTCCGAGTGGAAGGACACCGCCACCCGCCGCTTCCTCGTCGGCCGGGACAACAACAGCAGCGACATCACGTCGCGGCTCGTCGAGCAGAACGATTCGGTGGACATGGGCAAAGCCGCCGCCCTGCGCGATTTCGTGCAGTGGGGCGTCCGGACCTTCCCGGCACGGCGCTATGCCCTGGTGCTGTGGAACCACGGCGCCGGCTGGCGCTCGGCCAAGCTCGCGGCGGCCGAACGGCGCGGCGTCTCCTATGACGACGTGACCGGCTCGCACATCAACACGATCGAGCTGCCCCGGTCGATCGACATCGGGCGCCGGTGGGACCTTCTGGCCTTCGACTCGTCGCTGATGCAGATGGCGGAGGTGGCCTACGAGATACGGGATCAGGCCAGCTACATCGCCGGCTCCGAGGAAAGCCCGCCCGGCGAGGGGTACCCCTACGACGCGTTCCTGGCGCGGCTCGCGCAGAACCCGGACATGGACGGCCGCGAGTTCGGCACCCACATCATTCGGGACACCTTTAACCACTACGAAGCGAAAGGCACCCGGGACATCACGCACTCGCTGCTGGACGCGTCCAAAGTGGCGGCCATCGCCCCGGCGGTGGATGCGCTGGGTTCGGCGCTTCTCGGGGCCAGGGACCGCCACGGCGCGGGCATAGCCCAGGCGCGCGACCAGGCGGAGGGCTACGAGTACCCGCAGAACCGGGACCTGCTCCATTTCACGCAGCTCCTGGTCGGCGCGCCCGCGGGAAGCGCCGCGCCCCGCGTGCCGGACAGCGCGGTGCAGTCCGCGGCGGAGGACGTGCAGCGGGCCGTGCGGGCGGCCCTCGTGGTGAACGTCAACGGCCGCGGCCACCCGAACTCCCAGGGGCTGGCCATCTTCCTGCCCAGCCCGTCCTCGTACCAGAACATCGACGCGCAGCAGTTCGGCGGATTCGGGCAGCGCTATACGGAGCTCGCCTTCACCCGGGCCGCCCCGAACTGGCAGGCGTTCCTGGTGCAAGGCCCCCCCTAGCGGGGGCGGCGCACAAAAAATAACGGCCAGGCCAACCAGGCCCGGCCGCTTCCACTAAAGCACGTGGAGAGAAAAGGAGATCACACGAACCTATCTTATCATAGAATTTTGTATTCTGTCAATCACTGGATTGGGGTTTTTTCGCCGCGGATTCCGATTTAATCGTCGTGGAGGCGCCGCAGAGTCGCCGGAAGCGTGCCGGGTCTCCACGACGCGCCTTTTTTCGACGTTCGGCGACATTTCTGATCAGGAAACACGGAAATGGCAGGCAGGCTGGTTGACACGGGCGGAGCGCAAGGGGTACACTAAGCCACAACGGCCCCCGCAAAGCCGAAGAACCGAGCCATACCGCATGAGTGTCCCGAGCGCCACGCCCGCACCGTCACCACCGAGAGCGCCCGCCGCGCGCGGCTATGTCGCCGCGCTCGACCAGGGCACCACCAGCACGCGCTGCGTCCTTTTTGACCGGAACGGGCGCCCGGTGGCATCCGACGCCCGCCCGCTGCCCCTGTCGTACCCGCGCCCGGGCTGGGTCGAACAGGACGCCCGCCTTATCCTCCGGCACGCGCGGGAGGTGATCGCCGGGGCGCTCGCCCGGGCGGCGCTTTGCCGGCGACCTGGGTGCTCTGGGCATCACCAACCAGCGCGAGACCACCGTCGTCTGGGACGGGCGCACCGGGGAGCCCGTCGCGCCCGCCATCGTCTGGCAGGACCGGCGCACCGCTGGCGCCTGCGACCGGCTGCGGCGGGACGGGGCCGAGCCCCGGGTGCGGGAAGTGACCGGTCTGCCCCTGGACCCGTACTTTTCCGCCACCAAGATCGCGTGGCTCCTGGACAACACGCCCCGGGCTGCGCGCCCGCGCCGAAACGGGTGACCTGCGGGCGGGCACGATAGACGCCTGGCTCCTTTGGAGCCTGACCGGCGGGCCGGCGGGCGGCGTCTGGGCGACCGACGTCACCAACGCCTCGCGCACCCTCCTGCTCGACCTGCGGCGCCTCCAGTGGGACCCCGACCTGTGCGGCCTGTTCGGCGTGCCCGCCTCGCTGCTGCCCGCGGTGCGGCCGAGCGCGGGGCCGGAGCCATTGGGCGTGGCCCGCCTCGACGGCGCCGAGGTCCCGATCACCGCCGTCCTCGGCGACCAGCAGGCCGCCCTGGTGGGCCACGGCGGCCTGGGGCGCGGCGACATCAAGAACACCTACGGCACCGGCTCGTTCCTGCTCCTGAACACCGGGCCGGGCGCCCCCCCGACCTCGCGCCACGGTCTGCTTTCCACCGTCGCCTACCAGTTCGCCGGCGAGCCCGCCGTCTACGCGCTCGAGGGCAGCGTCTTCACCACGGGGGCGGCGATCCAGTGGCTGCGGGACGGCTGGGCATCCTCGCCGACGCCGCCGAATCCGAGGCCCTGGCGCGCTCCGTCCCGGACACGGGCGGGGTGGTCTTCGTGCCCGCCTTCGCGGGCCTGGGCGCGCCCCATTGGGACGCCGGCGCGCGCGGCGCGGTTTTCGGCCTGACCCGCGGCACGACCCGCGCACATCGTGCGCGCCGCCCTGGAGGCGATCGCGCGCCAGACGCGTGAGGTGGTGGACGCCATGCGGGCCGACGCCGAAGGGATCCCGCTCTCGGGCCTGCGCGTCGACGGCGGCGCGGCCGCGAACGGTCTGCTGTGCCAGCCTCCAGGCCGACGTGCTCCAGCGGCCGGTCCTGCGCCCGCACGACCGGGGAGCTCACGGCGCTGGGCGCGGGCTGGGCCGCCGGCTGGGCGGCCGGATTCTGGGGCGCGGAAGCCGCGACCATCCCGGCGCCGGCGACGTCGAGACGTTCCTGCCCGCGGCAGACGGCGCCGCGGCCGACGCGGCGCACGCGCGCTGGAAGGAGGCGGTGAGACGGACCATGCGCTGGGAAGAGGCAGAGTCATGAACCGGGAAGCGAACCTGCGGGCGATGGCCGACGACGGCCCGTTCGACGCCCTTGATCGGCGGCGGCATCATCGGCGCGGGGTGCGCCCGCGACCTGACGACGCGCGGGCTGCGCGTCGCGCTGGTTGAGGCGCGCGACTTCGGGCACGGCACCACGGCGCGCTCGACGCGGCTGATCCACGGCGGCCTGCGCTACCTGGAGCAGCGCGACTTCGCCCTCGTGCGCGAGTCGCTGCGCGAGCGCGAGCGGCTGCTCCGCAACGCCCCGCACCTGGTCCAGCCGCTGCTCTTCGTCACGCCGCTGTACGCCGGCGGCCGGCACAACCGGCCCCTCCTCAAGGTCGGCATGACGCTCTACGACGCGCTCTCCTACGACAAGTCCTGCCCGGCCACCGCACGTACGACGCCCGGGGCGTCCTCGAGCTGGAGCCGGGCCTCAGCCCGGACGGGCTGCTGGGCGGCGCCACTTACTCCGACGGGCAGGTGGAACTGCCGGAGCGGCTGTGCTGGAGAACGTCCTGGCGACGCACCAGGGCGGCGGCGCGGTCGCCAACCACGCCCGGGTCACGGGCCTGCTGCGCGACGGCGACCGCGTCGTCGGGGCCGAGGTGCGGGACGAGCAGTCGGGCGCCACCTTCCCCGTGCGCGCCCGGATCACGGTAAACACGACGGGCCCTGGGTCGAGGAGGCGCTCGGCCAGACAAGCTCGGCCTCAAGGCCGAAAAAGCGGTTCCTGCGGCGCACCAAGGGGGTGCACCTGGTCGTGCCCAAGTTCACCGACCACGCCGTGGTCCTGGTGGCCGGGACGGACGGGCGCGTCTTCTTCGTCGTGCCGTGGCGCGGCTTCTCGGTCGTCGGCACCACGGACACCGATTTCCAGGGCAGCCTGGACGACGTGGCCGCCGACGCGGACGACGTCGCGTATCTGCAGGCCGAGACCCGCCGCCACTTCCCCCGCGCCGACGTCGAAACGGTCTTCTACACCTGGGCGGGCGTGCGCGCGCTCGTCCTCGAACGCTCCCGGCAGGGCATGAGCGAGTCGCAGGTGTCGCGCAAAGACAAGATCCACGACCACAGCGCCGACGGCATCCCCGGCCTGGTCACCGTGCTGGGCGGCAAGATCACCGCCTACCGCGCCATCGCGGAGCAGATGGGCGCCCTCGCCGTGCGCCTGCTCGGCCGCGGCGGCCCGTCGCGCACCGCGACCGAACCGTACCCGGGCAAGCCCCTGACCGCTCCCCCCCCGGACCTGGACCGTTACGCCGCGGGGCTGCGCCTGCACCTTCCCGGACTGGGCATGGAGGAAGCGCACACCCTCGTGCACACCCACGGCACGGCGGCGGAGGAGATTCTGCGGCTGGCCAAGGAAGACCCCGCCCTCGCCCGCCGCGTGGTCCCCGACGCCTTCGAGATATTGGCGCAGGTCGCCTGGGCCGCGCGCGAGGAGATGGCCACCACCCTGGGCGACGCCCTGCTGCGCCGCACGGGCATCGGCTTCGGCCCCCGGCAGGGGCTGGACGGCCTGGAGGAGGCCGCGCGTGTCATGGCGGGCGTCCACGGCTGGGACGAGGCCCGCATCACCGCCGAGATGGACGCCTACCGCTGCGAGATCGAGCCCATGCGCCGCTTCGCGCGACATTGACGGCCGGGGTGTCTCGGCGCCGTTCAACGGAACACCCCGGCCCTGCTTCCTGTTCCCGCGTTTTTGCGGGCCGCGCTCGCGACCGCTACATCGCGCCCGTCGCCTGCGCGAACCTTTGGGCGACCTTGTCCCAGTTGACCGTGTTCCACCACGCCTGCAGGTAGTCCGGGCGGCGGTTCTGGTACTTCAGGTAGTAGGCGTGCTCCCACACGTCCACACCCAGGATCGGCGTCTTGCCTTCCATGAGCGGCGAATCCTGGTTGGCGGTCGAGATGACGGACAGGCTGCCCCCGTCCACCACCAGCCACGCCCAGCCCGACCCGAAGCGCTTGGCCCCGGCGTCGTTGATCGCCGCCTTCAGCTGCTCGACGCCGCCGAACGCGGTCTGGATCGCGGTCATGAGATCGCCGGAAGGCGCGCCCGGGCCGCCGGGGGTCATGATGTCCCAGAAAAGCGTGTGGTTGACGTGCCCGCCGCCGTTGTTGCGCACGGCCGTGCGGATGCTTTCCGGCACGGCGTCGATGTCGCGCATCAGCTGCTCGGCCGATCTGCCTTGCAGGTCGGGCTGCTCCTTGAGCGCCGCGTTCAGGTTGTTGACGTACGTGGCGTGGTGCTTGT
Organism: Armatimonadaceae bacterium; assembly: GCA_030446525.1. The sequence goes on along the minus strand of JAUJNC010000010.1, from coordinate 42,810 downwards.
CGTGGTGGATCTGCATCGTCTGCGTGTCGATGTGCGGCTCGATAGCGCTGTAGTCGTACGGCAGCGGCGGCAGTTCATGCTCGGCCATGGTTCTTCCCTATCCTCCTGTTATGGGTTCGGTATTCTTGCCGGGTGCGTTGACGGTCGGAAGTAGTATACCCGACCTCATTTCGCCCTCCGGTTGCGCATTCCTTCCCGCCGGCTATTATTCGGGAAAAATGTTTCGCGGCGGTCGCGGAATCGCGCCGCCGTCTCGTCTAAAGGGTAGGAGGACGCGGTTGAACGAGCGGGAACCGGATTCCGACCTGGCCGGCAGGGCGCTCGGGGGAGATCTGGACGCGTTTGTCACCCTGTGTGACCGGCACCGGGCGCGTGTCTGGCGGACCGTCGCCTCGATCGCGCGCGGCCCCGATGTGGACGATCTCGCGCAGGAGGCGGTCGTGCGCGCCTACTGCGCGCTGTCCACGTACCGGGCGGAGGCGCCCTTCGAGGCGTGGCTTTGCCGTATCGCGCTCCACGTCGCCCACGATTACCAGCGGTCCGCCTGGCGGCGGCGCGTGATCTTGTGGGACCGCGCGCCGGACGCGGATCCCGCGGGGGCGGAGTCGCCGGAAGGCGTGCTGGCGCTGCGCGAAACGCGGCGGCGCGTTCGCCGGGCGGTGGCCAAGCTCCCCGCGAGCCAGCGCGTGCCGATCTGGCTGCACTATTTCGAGGAGTTCTCGCTCGCGGAAGTGGCGCGGCTGGAGCGCGTCCCCGAGAGCACCGTCCGGAGCCGGGTGCGGGCGGGCCTCAAGCGGCTCTCCCTTTGCCTGGAGGATCTGCCGGCAGGTTCGCCCGGAGGCTCCGTCGCCCTGGGGGCCGACGCGAGTGGGTGTGAAGCATGAGACCAAACGATAGACTGTCCGACGCCGAAGCGACGCAGCGGGTAGAAGCCCTGCTGCGCGCCGCAGCGCGTGACGAGCCGTCGCAGAGCGCCCCGGAACACCTGGCCGAACGCGCCCTCGCGCGCTGGCGGGCAGCCAGGCAGCGCCGCTGCCGGCGGCGCCGGGCGTTTTGGATGACCAGCATGGCGCCCGTCGGGGCCCTGCTGATCCTCCTGCTGGCGCGCGCCGGCGGCGGGGGGGCAGACAGGCCGCTGCAACAAGCGGCGGAAGATCTGCCCCCTCCCCGCCTCGCAAAAGCCGCGCCGCCGCCGGCGGTTCGCCCGGCGCGGCCCCTCGCCGCCCACGCAGGGCACGCCCCGCGCCCTGTCGCGGTCGCGCCGCGGGCGGCGGAGGTCAGATCGGTGCACACGGCGGCAGGACACAGCCAGCGCGCGCAGCACCGCACGTGGCGCCCCGCCCCGGCGCAACGCCCGCTGGCGGCCCAGGCGCGCTGGCAGGTAGAAACCGTGCGCCGCGACACGTACGGGGTGATAGCGCCGGTATGGCTGGCCGGGCCGACGAAGCGCGCGGCGAGGTAGCGCTGACGCCGGCCGTTCTGGAAGTCCCCATGTTCGCCGAGGAAACCTACGGTTCCGCGGATCCTTCCGGAGAGGAAAGCTTTATGCTCATAAACATCGACGAGAGTGAGGAGGAAAACCCTTAATATGAGACGTGACATAGTCATCGTGGTTGCGCTGCTGTTGCCGTGCGCGGCGCTCGCACAGCAACCGGCCAAGCCGGACAAGCGGCAGCCCGGCCCGGAAACGGCAACAGGTCAAGGCAGCGAGGCAGGTGCATCCGGCCTTCGCAAGCGCGTGGAAGACGATGTGAGGGCGCGCGCGAAGGGTGGCGCGCGCGCGTCGCTGTCTTTAACACCATTAGCACCTCAGCCGAATATCCGCATCGACCTGGACCTGAACAACGTGCCCGTCGGGACGCGACGAAGCGCGTGTTCGAGCAGGCCAAGCAGGAGTTCGTCGTGGACGCGGACGTGCCCCAGGACGCCCGCATCACGGCGCGCGCCGACGACGTGCAGGCTCGGCACGGCGCTCGATCTGATCACGCAAAGTGCGGGTGTGCGCTGGGCAGGGAGATTCAAGACGGCAAAACGGTTTACCGGGTCGGAAAGTCCGTCCCGTCGTCGCTCTTTGTCCGGTCGGGCACGAGCGGGCGCTTCTGCGCTTGACCTGGACGGGCTCCGGAACGCCGGCCCGCTGGTGTACCGCTTCCGGAGAAAACGAGCAGCGGTCCACCTTCACCTGCCCCCACTGCAAGGGTCAGGCGACGGTGCTGCGGCAGAACCAGCAGCCCCGGTGCTCCGAATGCCAGCGCGTGTTCCAGAGCGACTGGCAGTTCTGCCCCACGACGGGGCGAAGCGCCCCGCGGTCTCCGGCACCTGGAAGTTCTGCCCGATCTGCGGGAAAGCCGTCTCGACAGGGAATGTCAAGCAGAGCGGGCATGGGCCGGACGATATCACCGCCGTGCATCTCCACCGTTAGAAGGGAGAAAGAAAGATGAGACTTCGCGCGAAGGGGCTATCGGCGGGGCTGCCCCTGCTCGCCGCAGCGGGCGCCGGTGTCTTCTGCGCCCCGCTTGCCGCCGCCCAGCAGGCCAACGTTTCGCGCGCCGGCACCCGCCCGGCGGGCGAGGTGCTCGCCCGCATCAGCAAGAGCGCCGGCGTGGCCATCGTGGCGGATTCGACGGTCACCGAGCGCATCCCCCTGCCCGCGACCCCGGCCACCGCGGGAACCGTCGAGCAGCGGATCGCCGACGTCGTGAAAGCCCTGCCCCCGGCACGACCTGGGCCAAGCTGTACCTGCCCCGCGCCGGCGGCGGGCCGCGCCTGGAACGGGGACGACGTCGCCGCGTATGCGCTCGCCCAGGCCAAACTTTCGGCGCCGTCGGCGCCGCTCCGGCGGGCACGGTGGAGATCCTGGGGCAGCGGGTCCCGGCCGAGAAAGCCGGCGAGTACGTCGCCGGCCTGAACCTGAAACCCTTGTACCTGGTGACCAACCCCTCCAAGCGTGCGGCGGTGGCCGCCGGCGCCCCGAACCAGAGCCAGTGGGCGCAGATGTCCCCGAGCAGCGGCAGCAGTACGCGCAGCAGGAGGCGGCGCAGATCGTTGCCATGGACCCGGCCACGCGCCAGCGGACCGTGCAGCAGATGATGGCCGTGTTCGGACAGGTGATGCGCAAGATGACCCCGAGCAGCGGCAGGAGGTGTTCCAGGGGCAGAACGTCCAGATCCGGGTCGAGACCAGGACGCCGGGACAGCCGTAGATCGAGAGCCTGAGGGTCGCCGGGTGCAGGGAAAAAGAGGGCGATGTAGAACAATACTGCCAAAACGTGAATACGCCCGGCGCGAGAGCGTCGGGCCGTCCATAGGAGAGAAAACGAATGAGGCAGTACAGGTCGCGAGAGAACCGCGTGCTCGGAGCGGTGCTGGCAACGGGGGCGCTTCTGGCGGCGGGAACCCTGGCGGTGTGCGCGCCGGCCGCCCCGGAGGGAGCGCGCGCCGACGCCCCCGCGCAGGACGGCGCCGTTTCCGCCGCCGACGCGCCCCGCGCCCTGGCGTCCCAGCCGCCGCCCAAAGGCGCTACCGTCCTCTTCGACGGCAAAGACCTGTCCCACTGGACCAGGCAACGCGGTGGCCCGGCAGCCTGGAAGATCGAAGGCGGGGCGATGACCGCGGGCGGGGGCAACATCCTGACCAGGGAGAAGTTCGGCGACTGCCGCCTCCATGTCGAGTTCAACGTCCCGTCCATGCCCGACAAGCGCGGGCAGGCGCGCGGCAACTCCGGCGTATACCTGAACGGGCGCTACGAGGTCCAGGTGCTCGACTCGTACGGCCCCGCCATCGACCCGCCGGGCCGGCCGCTCGGCAAGAACGAGTGCGGCGCCATCTACGGCGTCGCCGCCCCGCGCGTCAACGCCACGCTCCCGCCCGGGACGTGGCAGACCTACGACATCACCTTCCGCGGCCCGCGCCTCGGGCCGGACGGGGCGGTCTCCGAGCCCCCGCGCCTCAGCGTCGTCCAGAACGGCGTCAAGATCCACGACAACGTCGCCGTTCCCGCGCCCACCACGGCGGGACTGGGCAAACCGTCCGAAAACCAGGGCCCCGTCATGCTCCAGGACCACGGCAACCCGGTCCGCTACCGCAACATCTGGCTCGTCCCCCTGTAGCGCTCCCTCACCCGAAGCTGCCCGCTGTGCCGGGCGGTCTCGGGCGATTTTAATCCAACTTCTGTTTGCCATCCCAAGCAAGTCGGCTTGACAACGCACGCTAGATCCTGTAAAATATTGATAGATTTACGAGTATGGGGCGGGTGTCTCTGGGTAGCCAAAGGCCCGCCCCATCTGCCGTGTGACCCCTTGTTGTAGCGGTGCGACGCACCCGGGCGTGATGACACTTCGACCCTGTTCTGGAGAATGAGCCGATGATCAACGATCCTTCCCTGCCCGAAGACCCAACCGCGGCGGCCGTCGTCGCCGACGGCAGCCCCGGCCAGGTGCGCATAGACATCTCCGAGGAGATGCGCAGCTCCTACCTGGGCTACGCCATGTCCACCATCGTGAGCCGGGCGCTGCCCGACGTGCGCGACGGCCTCAAACCCGTCCAGCGGCGCATCCTGTACGCCATGCGCGAGCTGGGCCTGTCCCCCAACTCCCGCCACCTCAAATCCGCCAAAGTCGTGGGCGAGTGTATGGGGAATTATCACCCGCACGGCGACCAGGCTCTGTACATGACCCTGGTGCGCATGGCGCAACCCTTCTCGTTACGGTACCCCCTCGTGGATGGTCAGGGCAACTTCGGGTCAGTAGATGATGATCCGCCGGCCGCCATGAGATACACAGAATGCCGTCTCACCCCGCTCGCCATGGAGATGATGGAGGACATTGAGAAGGACACGGTCGATTTCGTCCCCACGTACGACAACGAGAGGCGCGAGCCCTCGATCCTGCCGGGCAAGTTCCCCAACCTGCTGTGCAACGGCGGGAGCGGGATCGCGGTCGGCATGGCGACCAACCTGCCGCCGCACAACCTGCGCGAGGTGGTCGACGCGGCGATGTACCTGCTCGACCACCCAGACGCGGGCGTCGAGGAGATGATGCGCTTCATTCCGGGTCCGGACTTCCCGACGGCGGGGCTGATCCTGGGAACCAAGGGCATCAAGGCGGCGTACGCGACCGGGCGCGGCCAGGTGACGATGCAGGCCAAGACCCTGATCGAGCCGATGGACGGCGGCAAAAACGCGATCGTGATCACCGAGCTGCCCTACCAGGTGGTCAAGTCGCGGCTGATCGAGCAGATCGCCGATCTGGTCAAAGAAAAGAAGGTCGAGGGGATCACCGGCCTCGACGATTTCTCGGACAGGTCGGGGATGCGGGTCGTGGTCGAGCTGCGCCGCGACGTGATGCCGCAGAAGGTGCTGAACTACCTGCTCAAGCACACGCCGCTGCGCCTCAACTTCGGCGTCATCCTGCTGTCGCTCGTGGACAACGGCCGGGGCCCGCGCACGCTGCCCCTGCCGAGCCTGCTCCGGGAGTACCTGGACCACCGGCGGATCATCATCACGCGGCGCACGCGCTTCGAGCAGGGCGGGCCAAGGCCCGCGCCCATATCCTCGAAGGTCTGCAGATCGCGGTCCAGTTTCTGGACGAGGTGATCGCCATCATCCGCGCCAGCAACACCGGCGAGATCGCGCGCACGCGGCTGATCGAGCGGTTCGCCTTTACCGGGATCCAGGCCGACAACATCCTCTCGATGCAAACTGCGCCGAACAACCACCGGGCTGGAGCAGGAGAAGATCGAGAACGAGTACAAGGATCTCTTGAAGGAGGTCGCGCGGCTGGAGGACATCCTGTCCGACCCGCGCCGGGTGGCCGCGCTGATCAAGGCGGACCTCAAGTACCTGCGCGACAAGTTCGGCGACGACCGCCGCACGCGCATCATCCCGACCGAGGCCGAGGAGATCAACATCGAGGACCTCATCGCCGACGAGGAGATGCTGATCACCGTCACGCGCGACGGTTACATCAAGCGCCTGCCGCTCGACAGCTTCCCGTCGCAGCGCCGGGGCGGCAAGGGGCGCATCGCCGGCAAGACCAAGGAGGAGGACCAGTTCGAGCACTTCTTCCGGGCCTCGACGCACGACTATATCCTGTTCTTCACCGACCGGGGGCGCGTGTACCGGCTCAAGGCCTTCGAGGTGCCGCAGTCCTCGCGCCAGGCGATGGGCACGGCCATCGTCAACCTGCTCTCGATCCACCCGGAGGAGCGTATCACGGCCACCGTCCCGATCAAGGACCTGCGCACGGCCGAGGGCTACCTGTTGATGGTCACCGAGTGCGGCGAGGTGAAGCGCACCGCGATCAGCGAGTACGCCAACCTGCGCGCCAACGGCCTGATCACGTTTGACCTGGAGCCCGACGACTCGCTCAAGTGGGTCAAGAACACGTCGGGCGGCGACGAGGTGATCCTGGTCACGGTCAAGGGCATGGCGATCCGGTTCAAGGAGGGCGACGTGCCGTCGCGCGGGCGCGCGGCCGGCGGCGTGCGCGGCATCATGTTGTCCGAGGAGCGCGAAGACCGGGTGGTCGCCGTCGACCTGGTGCCGGAAGGCTCGGAGCTTCTGGTGGTCTCCGAGAATGGGCTGGGCAAGCGGACGGCCATGACCGAGTACCGCATCCAGTCCCGCGGCGGCAAGGGCATCACGACCATGGCGCTGAACGGGAAGACCGGCAACATCGTGGATGCCATGATCCTGTCGCGCGAGAACCGCGACAACCTGCGCCTGGTCCTCGTCACCGAGCACGGCATCGGCATCCGGATGAAAGTCGCCGAGATCCGGGCGTCGGGCCGCTCCACCCAGGGCGTGCGCCTGATCAACCTCAACGGCGACGACCGGGTCAAGACCGTCGAGCACATCGACGTATCCAAAAAGGACGCGGTCCTCGAAGAAAACGGCGACGAGTGACGAGTGAGGTGCCGGACGAACGAGCGGGGGCGCGGCGAGTACCGCCGCGCCCCCGCTTTCCCTTGTACGCCCGGTGGTGGCGCAGTAGGGCGATCAGATCAGCGGTTCTATAGCTCACGCGAGGTGGGCGTCTTCGCCGCGCTCAGGAGACCTGCGTCGGCGCTTTTCTCCATTGAGGCGGGGCATCCAGCCTGTATCCCTCGAACAAGAGCCCCCCATCCGGCCCGACGAACTCTTCCGCCAGCGCGATCACGGCCTGTATGTCCCGCTCCCGGAACCGTCGCCTCTTCAGCAACGAACTCCGTGGAGACGATCGCCTCATCGGCCTGCAAGCCAAGCAGCGAGCGCCCGTGCTGGGTTAAGACCACGGAGACGCCCCCGCTATAGCGAGTACTGGAAGCGTTCTTGACAGCCTTCTTTGCCGTGATGCGGAGCGCGTCCCGAGGCACCTGAGCCTGCGGTATCTCCAGCCGGGCGATCGGCGTGCCCTGCGACAGCAGCTGCACGCGCGTGACGGGGCGCATGATCGTCGCCTTGACCCGTGCTTGCGGGGCTTGTCTGCCCGGCCCGCCGACCGTCGGCTCGCCGGCGGAGGCACCGCAGACGGGCACCACAATCAGGGCCGCAAGGGCAGGAACTATCTTCCGCATGGTCTACCTCCGTCCTTTCCGGAAGGCCGCGGTCGATCTTGCTCCGCCGCCCAACGGACCAAACTCAGGGGCGCGAAGAAGCCACCCTCGTACAACTATCACCGGCTGCAGTCGCGTCCCCTGCAGTGATGTGTTGGGCCGCCAGGCTCCGTGACGCATAGCTGCCTACGACAATGACAGGACGCCTACCGCCGGATCACTCTCGAAATGCCCAATCGCCTCCCGGTGGTAACGAACCAACGCCTCCACCTGAGCGGTCGTGCAGTTGCCGATCCGCAGCCAGAGCACCTTAGGCGGATAGCCGCGCAACATGCTCATGTCGCTGAAGTCGGCATCTTTGGTGACCAGAGTGAAGCCGCTATCGCGGGCGAAGTTCCAGACCTCGTTGTCTGATGCCGTGTCCAGGCCCAGCAGGTAGACGTGGCTGGAGCCAGGGAACGCGTCGGCAAGACGGCTCGCCAGCTTGGGCGAGAGGTTCTGGTCCAAGAGCAGTTTCACGCTGCCTTCTGCCCGGTGACCACCAGCTGGCGATGTTCCCGCTCAGCAGCGTAGGCCAGGCAGGCCGAGATGTCCTCGTCCGTAAGATACGGAAAGTCCTCGAGAATCTGCTGACGCGTCATGCCCGCGGCGAGATATGATAGCACGTCATAAACGGTGATGCGCATGCCGCGTATGCACGGCCTGCCGCCCCGCTTGCCCGGCTCAATGGTGATGATGTTCTGATAGCTGCTCATGGCTTTACTATACCCGAAGGCAGGGAACTTGGACGGCGGTTCGACAGCGAGCGGTCCAACGATCGAGCTCACCGGCGCGAGAACAGAAGCCGTAGCGCGGGCAAGCTCTCTCTCCCGACGACGCTGCCGGCTGCTTTCGCGTCCGGTGCAGCACGTGTTAGGCCGCCTAGTTGTCAATGTCAGCCCGCGACGCGTGGGTCGTGCGCAACCCCTGTTCAGTGCGACAGGCTTGTATCCGCGCCCCCGGATCACCCCGGAAAATGAATGATGCGGTTTGGCTATGGATTTAGCTGCGTTGCTATGCTTGCCTGGTTCTGCCGGCACTCCCAGCCCTTGGCGGCCTGCTGGTTGTGCTCCTCTACCAGCAGCAAGAAACGCTCGATCAGGTCGTCCTCGCGCTTGCGATGCACGCCGCACGAGGGCGTACCAGACCGGATGGGCGCGGGCGCCACTTGGTGTTGAGACCTTCGACCTGGCTCGTCTGCCCAGAGCCCTTGTCGCAGGGAGGGTGCTGCCCTTCTGCAAAGAAGCGCGCATAGGCGCCCAAGTAGTCGGTGTGGACCGCTTTGTCCCGGTAGCCCGGGGGCACGTCCGACCAGACCAACTTGAGCATCGGATCCGTGCGGTCCTGTCACGCAAGCGTGACATCGCCGATCACGAAGCCGACCACCTGCCGGACCTGACGAGACACGGCGGTCCACAGCCACAGGCTGGCAGACACCCGGATGCAGAGTTCCTCGATCTCGATCACGTCATCCTTGGGCGCGGGCACACTCGTGATGCCGTGCTGCTGGAACTTGGCTTCTACTCGGGCTGCGTTTTTTTGCGTATGGCCCGGATGCTCTGGCGCCCCACCTGGAGCGTGCGGGCGATGCCGCGCTGGAAGTGCGCTCCCGCAGCGCCCGGCAGATCTGCTGCTCCTTCTGGGGCGTGAGGGCGCGGCTCTTGGGGTTGCGCGTGAAGGTCTTCTTGCAGCCGTGACAGCGGCAGCGTGCGGTGCCGCAGCGGTTGGTGCCGAACTTGATAACGTCTTTGCGGTTGCCGCAGTGCGGGCAGGAGAGAGTGACCATACCCGAACTATCGGCACAACGCGCCCAAATCCATAGCCTGCGGTTTGGCTGGTCCGGCTCATCCTCGCTTAGCATCCATACCATCAAGACCCACCCGTCTGCTGTTGTGTCGACACTGACCCTGTTGTAACGCGTCCCTGCCGTTTCGTTCATCTGCTTCATCCTCGCCTTAGCATCATCTATACGACTCTGATTAGACCTCTTGCAAAGTGGCTTTACCATGATGAAATGGAGGCAAAGCGATCCCACTTTCCATCAAGTTTACCTTCCACTATGTTCTACAATACCATCAAAGACAGTAAACCCGAAGACTTCAAGCGCCTCACCGGCGTTCACCAAGAAACCTTCAAATGCTCGACGTGCTGGCTCGCGGCATCCGTGCCTTCGGGCGACCTGCCAAACTGTGTCTGGCAGACCGCCTCTTGATGAGCTTGATGTACTGGCGCGAGTACCGCACGCAGTTTCACATCGCCCACACCTATGGCGTCAGCGAAGCCACCGTCTGCCGCACCCTCGTCAAAATAGAGAACGTGCTCATCCAGTCTGGTCAATTCCACTTGCCCGGCAAGAACGCACTGCTGCACCCTGACAATGACCTGGACGTGGTGGTACTCGACGCGACCGAGTGTGCCGTGGAACGCCCGAAAAAAAACAGCACCGGCACTACAGCGGCAAAAAGAAGCGCCACACGCAGAAAAGCCAGGTGATCGCGGACAAGAACAGCAAGAAGATAATAGCGACGGCATTTTCTTGCGGCAAGACGCATGATATGACGCTCTTCAAAGAAAGCCGGACCGTGCTCCTAGCCCGGACGCTATGCCTGGGCGACTCGGGCTATCAAGGTCTTGGTAAGCAGCATGAAAACAGCCAGACCCCCAAGAAGAAGACGAAGCATCATCGCTTGAGCCAGGAAGAGAAAGCAGCCAATCGCCAGTTGTCCCGGGAGCGTCTGCTAATCGAGCATATCATCGGTCGTCTGAAGGTGTTTCGCATTCTTTCCGAGCGCTACCGGAACCGGCGCAAGCGTTTTGGCTTGCGCTTCAATCTCTTCGCGGCCATCTACAACATGGAATGCAATGACTGAACTTATGCAAGAGGTCTATTGTTCTCGGGCGCGGCCCAGAAGGCAGTTGATCGCCTGGAAGTGGGCTTCGAGGATATGATTGCGGTGCTGTCTCTTCCGGAACGGTATCGCAAGCGCCTGAGAACGACCAACTCTATGGAGCGTCTCCAATGGAGATCCGGCGCCGGGAGCGGGTGATCCGGATCTTCCCGAACCGTGCCTCGGCGGGTCGTCTGCTGGGCGCCTTGCTGATGGAGCACGATGAGTCTGGTCTACGGGCAAGGTGTATCTGGACATGACGGAGTACTGGCAGTGGCGCGAAGAGCGGCAGAGGGCCGCGTTGATCCCCGCACTGGCTGTGGCGTGATTTAAGCAAGCAAGCTCTCAGCGAGGAATTTACACCACTCTTTGGACTTGACACCGGCGCAAGCGTTTTGGCTTGCGCTTCAATCTCTTCGCGGCCATCTACAACATGGAATGCAATGACTGAACTTATGCAAAGAGGTCTATTGTATTTACGCTTCGCTTTTTCCCTCAGCTTGAGCAAGTACTCGTCGGAGGCAATATCCTCTCGTAGATCTCGCAGATTAATTCTATAGGCGAGGAGGCCAGTAAATGCCAGTTTGGCAACGTAGGTAAACTTCTCCCGCAACGTCTCGTGCCCAGTAGTCTCCGTACCAATGAGGTAGGCAAACTGGTTGCCCAGTTTCGCCTTCCTTTTGTCATCAAGTTGTCAAAGTTGTCGATTTCCAGCCGGTGCGCAAACCCGTTCCGCACATCTCGAACACAATCCGCACAATCGAGCAGGTGAGGTGGGATGAGCCGTGCGGCGCGCAGGGCGCGAGATCAACATGAAAGCGTCCGGGTCCCGCTTAAACACTTGTGGGTAGTCAGGCATCCAAAAAATCAGTGGCTCATGTGTAATTTGGGGGCACCTGCTGTAGAATGGAGGCATGATCGACTTCCCGCTGGACGACCTGATGGACGAAGCTGCCTGCCTTCGTTGGCTGGAGCAGCACCTGCACCCGCAGGGCCTGAAGTGCCCGGACTGCGCCAGCACCAGCGACGCATCTCCAAGCCCGGCAAGTCTTTCCCCGGCTACCGCTGCCGAGCCTGCGACCGTTATCACACCGTCCTGACGGGGACCGTTTTCAGAGAAGACGCGCCAGAAACCCTCCACGCTGGTCCTCTTGCTGCGCGGCATCGCAAAGGCCAGACCACGGCCCGCCTCTCGCGGGAGGCGGGGATCAGCCGCAAGCAGATGACGACCTTGCGGCAACAGGCGCAGGCCAACCTGTACGAGTGCTTGCCCGACGACGTGCTGGAAGAGGAGACCGCCTTCGAGGCCGATGAGATCTACCAGAACGCGGGGAAAAAAAGGCAGCGGCACGCCGACCCGGCGGACCCGCCGCGCAGGCGGGCCAACAAGCGGCCGGGGCACGGCACCTATGAGACCGACCGCCCGCCGATCTTTGGCCTGCGGGCCCGGGGCAGCGGGGAGATCCGCTACTTCGTGCGCCACCCTGCGGATAAGGAAACCTGTCGCGAGGTGGTGACCGGCACCGTGGCGCGGGGGTCACCCTCTACACCGACGAGTGGCAGAGCTACAACGAGGTCGGTCGGGAGTGGTGCGTTGTGCATGCGAGGGTGCGTCACGGCAAAGACAGGCAGACGGGCCGGCGGGAGTGGGCCAGAGACGACGATGGGGACGGGATTGGGGAGGTGCACTGCAACGGCTGCGAGGGCTTGGGCACGGGCCTGCGCAACTTTCTGCGCCCGTTGCGGGGCGTGAATAAGCAGTACCTGTGGGACTACCTGGCCGTCTTTGAGGCAGCCACCAATAGCAAGCGGATCACGCCGCCGCTGGTGCAGGCCCTGTGCTTTGGATACCAGGGTATGCCCTAAACTACACATGAGCCAAAATCAGCAGTTGCCTCAGGCAGTTCTCGATGACCAGCGCGTTCATGATCGTGTATGAACGATCGTCTCCCGCGTCGGTGATCCTCTGCACCATTTGAAGGCGTTCCTTTTCGTGGGCATGAAAGGCTATAGGGTTGTGGTGCAATAGGTTTTTGCTACCAGATGTTGTGTCTCAGCAACGTCATGAGACCGTAGATATAGTAGGAAAACCCAATTACCACAACTCTTATGGATTTGGGCGCGTTGTGCCGATAGTTCGGGTATGGTCACTCTCTCTGCCCGCACTGCGGCAACCGCAAAGACGTTATCAAGTTCGGCACCAACCGCTGCGGCACCGCACGCTGCCGCTGTCACGGCTGCAAGAAGACCTTCACGCTCAACCCCAAAAGCCGGGCGCTGACGCCCCAGAAGGAGCAGCAGATCTGCCGGGCGCTGCGGGAGCGCACTTCCCAGCGCGGCATCGCCCGCACGCTCCAGGTGGGGCGCCAGAGCATCCGGGCCGTGCGTAAACGCAGCCCGAGTAGAAGCCAAGTTCCAGCAGCACGGCATCACGAGTGTGCCCGCGCCCAAGGATGACGTGATCGAGATCGAGGAACTCTGCATCCGGGTGTCTGCCAGCCTGTGGCTGTGGACCGCCGTGTCTCGTCAGGTCCGGCAGGTGGTCGGCTTCGTGATCGGCGATGTCACGCTTGCGTGACAGGACCGCACCGACCCGATGCTCAAGTTGGTCTGGTCGGACGTGCCCCCGGGCTACCGGGACAAAGCGGTCCACACCGACTACTTGGGCGCCTATGCGCGCTTCTTTGCAGAAGGGCAGCACCCTCCCTGCGACAAGGGCTCTGGGCAGACGAGCCAGGTCGAAGGTCTCCATACCAAGTGGCGCCCGCGCCCATCCGGTCTGGTACGCCCCTCGTGCGGCGTGCATCGCAAGCGCGAGGACGACCTGATCGAGCGTTTCTTGCTGCTGGTAGAGGAGCACAACCAGCAGGCCGCCAAGGGCTGGGAGCGCCGGCAGAACCAGGCAAGCATAGCAACGCAGCTAAATCCATAGCCCTTTAATCGGACCAGCGTGGAATTGAAACAAGGGCTATTGGATATGCTTGCGCTGACCTGGGGGGTTTAATCGGACCAGCGTGGAATTGAAACGAGTGATTAACAACTCAGGGCGCCCTTCCGCAGTGCTTTCCTTTAATCGGACCAGCGTGGAATTGAAACAAGTCGGAAATGAACAGCCCCGCCTCCTGCAGCGCCCGGTTCCTTTAATCGGACCAGCGTGGAATTGAAACCTGCGCGCTCGGGGCCAGGGCCGTGGTGTTTCGCGAGCCTTTAATCGAACCAGCGTGGAATTGAAACTTGATCGCGCTGGTATAGTCAACGTTTCCGACTTGGTCCTTTAATCGAACCAGCGTGGAATTGAAACATCTCCCGAACGTGCAGATTCTTCCTCGCCTCTGCCACCTTTAATCGAACCAGCGTGGAATTGAAACCAGCCGGACGGCAAGGGAGACGGCGGGCAGAATCCTCCTTTAATCGAACCAGCGTGGAATTGAAACACGTGATTGCCATTCGCCCGCACAGGCTGGACATGAATCCCTTTAATCGAGTGATGATTATGCGGGTTGCCGAAACAGTTGCGAATATCAGACTGTTCTGTCCGCCTGCACTCCCTGGAAGCCCTGGCCGGTGCGCTCGTCGATCGCTTCGCCACTCTCGCCGATCTGCCTACAGGCGGTGAGGAGCATCTCCAGTGCCACCACAATCCGGGCTTGGTGTGGCAGGGACGTGGGCTAGGGCGGCAGCGACGCGTTCGACGCGTCGCTGCCGCCGCGACTCCATGAGCGACGCGCCATGCGCCGTTAAGGCCAGATACCGGGCACGTCGGTCGCCGGGACCCGCCCTGTCGACACCGTGGCGCTCGACCAGACCGGCCTTCTCCAGGCGATCCGCAAGCTGCGTCACAGCGCTGACGGTGATGTTCAGGCTCCTCGCTGACTTGCGACATGGTGCGCGCCCCGTCCAGAAGCAGGAGCACACTTTGAGTTGTGCGTTGGGCAGATCCGCGAGCGGGTGCGCCGGGTCGAGCGTGAACAAGCGTCGGGCGATCTCTGGTAAGACTCGCTCGGCGTGCTGCGCCAGTTCCGACAGGGCATCTTCGGCCTTTTGATCGGGCTGCAGGGCCGGCGTCTGTGATGCCCGAGACGAAGCAGGAGGAGCACCCTCTGGCCGGACTCCGACCTGCTGTCCCGTGGACCGACCGGGGAGCGTTTCGTCCCTGCCGGCCTGGGGATGACCTGCGGTACCGTCCCTTGCCTTGTTAATCAATCGATTTCTCCTGCCCCTCCTGCGTTCCGATAGCATCTCTGCACCACCGGACCGGGGCGCGACGGTACCCTCTCGTATCCGTTCCCGCTCCACCGACTCGACGGACGGCTCGACGAGCGGCGGGCGCGCCAGGTCCTTGTCATCGCCTCCGCGGAGGCGCCGCGCGGGTCGTCGAACATCGTGTAGACGCATGGTACCACGAAGAGTCAGCAGTGTCGAGGTCGTCAGCCCGCCGACCACCGATGTCGCCAGCGGGACGGTGTCTCCGAACCCTCTCCCAGGCCGAGCGCGAGCGGCGGCGTACCGAGCCCGCCGCCAGGCTGGTCATCAGGATGGGGCGCAGCCGGGTGGGCGACGCCTCCAGGACCGCCTCGTCGCGCGTCCTGCCCCGCTCCCGCAGCAGGTTCGTGTAGTCGATCAGCGGGATGCCGTTCTTGACGACGATGCCGACCAGCAGCAGCAGGCCGATGAAGGCCGTCAGGCCGAAGAAGCCCTCGGTGAGGAACAGCGCCAGGATCACGCCGATCACGGAGAGCGGCACGGACAGCAGGATCGTCAGCGGGTGGACAGGCGATTCGAACTGTGACGCCAGCAGCATGTAGATCAGCGCGCGATCGCGAGGACCACCGCCAGCCCATGCCGGCGAACTCTTGACCGCGGCGCTTCTGGCTGCTGCCCCAGTCCCAGCGGTATCCCTCCGGGAGGCTGATCGTCTTCATCCGCGCGCCGATCTCCTCCTGGATCTCGCCCGCGGACCGGCCTTCCGGCGTGCCGGACACGGCGACGTACCGCTGCCGGTTCAGACGCGTTATCTCGCTCGGGCCGGTCCCAACACCGGGCGCGCCACCTGCCGCAGGCTCGATGGTCGGCGCGGGCGCGGCGCCCTCACCCCGGCCCTGCGGGCCACCCCTCTCCCAAACTTGGGAGAGGGGCACCCAAGGGTACCCGGGGGTGAGGGCGGGCTTGAAGCAGCAGGGCGAGGTGCGTCCAGCGTCTTTCGCCGGGCCTCGAGGGCTGCACCTGGATCGGGTACTGGAAGCCGTTCTCCTGATAGTAGGAAGCGATGTTGCCGCGGGTCGCGGTGCCGATCGCGCCCGCGATGTCCGAGAACGAAAAGCCGAGTTTGCAGCGCCTTCTGCCAGTCCACCTTCCACTGCAACTCTGGCGGAGCGTCCTGCCAGTTCACGTCGACGTTCTGCCAGCCGGAAACCTCGCGGCCTTTGTCCATCACCTCGCGCGAAAGGCGCGACGAACCGTCCAGGTTCTCACCGAAGATATTGACCTCGACCTGGCTGCCGCCGGTCAGCATCTGGGTAACCAGATCGATCTGGTTCAGCCGGGGGCGCACGCCCGGGATCTGGCCCATCTTGCGCCGCAGGTCCCCGTGCTACCTCCTGCGTGGCCGCCTCGCGGGTCGTCCTTGAGCTTGACGATACAGGCCCCTGGTTCGAGGACAGCGAAGACGAGACGCCGCGAACGGAAAGGTTCGTTCCTGCCGCCGAGAAGACCGTGCGGCATTCGGATTGTCCTGCAAGATCTTCTCGACCTTCAGCATGACCTCATTGGTCTTGGCGAAGCTGGTCCCGATGGGCATCTTGACAAAGACCTGGAAGTCGCCGCTGTCCGTCTGCGGCATCCAGGCCGACGACGCCGATGAAGGGGACCAGCAGCAGGGACAGCGCGCAGGCGCCGAACGCCCCGCCGACCACCCACCGGCGCCGCCTCAGCGACCACAGCAGCCCGCGGCGAGTACGACTCGTCCAGGGCGTCGAAGCGTCGCCCCGCCCAGCGGAAGAAGCGGCCCAGCAGCCCCTTCTGCTTCTCCGTCGCACCATGGACATGCTCGGCGTCCGCATAGTCCTCCGCCTTGATAAAGCGCGGGCGAGCATCGGTACGACCGTGGCGGCGTCCAGAAGCGAGACGCCGATGGAGAAGATGACGACCAGCGCGAGGCGCGTGAACATCTGTCCCGCCTGCCCCTGGATGAGCAGGAGCGGCAGGAAGACGATCATGATCGTCAGCGTCGAGGCGACGACCGCGGTCAGGATCTCCTGCGTCCCGGAGACGGCGGCCTCCGCCGCTCGCGCATCTTGTCGCGCTCGATGTGCCGGAAGATGTTCTCCAGCACGACCACCGCATCGTCCACGATCAGGCCGACCGCCAGCGCCAGTCCCGCCAGCGACATCGTGTTTAGCGTAAAGCCGCAGAGATAGACCAGCGCGAACGTGGAGACGATCGAAACAGGAATCGACAGCGCCACCACCAGTGTGGACCGGACGTTGCGCAGGAAAAAGGAGGATGATCACGGCGAGCGTTCCGCCGATGATGGCGTCCTCCCCGACCCGATGCACGGAAGCCTCGATGAAACGCGATTGGTCGTAGGCGAGGCTCCAGTGGAGGCCGGGATACAGTTTCTTCGCCTGCTCCAACCTCTCGCGGACGGCTTCGGCGGTTTTTATCGTGTTCGCGCCGCTCTGCCGGACGATCAGAACGCCAACGGCCGGTTCGCCGTTCAGGCGGGTGTGGATGCGCGTCTCCGTCTTGGCATCACGCACGTTGGCGATCTCGCCGAGCGAGACAAGCCTGCCCCCGAAGGCGTCGACCGGGACCGCCTTGATCTCGTCGATGCTGTTAAAGCCGGTCGAGCAGATGGTATGCTCCGTCTCGCTCTGTTTGGCGATGCCGGCGGGCAGGTTCGGGTTCTCTTTGGCGATGCGGTCGAGACCTGCGCCAGCGACAGGCCGCGCGCCCGCAGTTTTCTCGGGGTCTACATCCACGATGATGGCCCGCTCTTCCCCGCCGGTGACGTTCACCGCCGCGACGTCCGCGCTCTCGAGGACGGGCGCGACCTGATTGTCCAGGAGCGTGCGCAGCTTTCACCAGGTCCGATTCGCCGGAAACGCCGAAGATGAGGATCGGCGTCTGGGAGGTCGAACTTGAAGACGATGGGGCTTTCCAGGTCGGATCGGACGGAAACTCGCGCCGGGCGCGCTGCACCTGCAGGACATCGACGGCGGCCTGCCCGATATCCGCGCCCCACTGGAACTGGACGCGCACGAACAGCCTGCCCTGGTTGGAAGTCGACTGCACCTCGTAAAGAGCCGGGCGCAGAGGAGACGGCCCGCTCGAGAAGCTTGGTGACCTGGGCCTCGATCTCCTCCGGAGCGACGTTGAGCAGGTGGTCACGATCGCGACCGTCGGCAGGGTGACGTTGGGCAGCAGATCCACCGGCAGGCGCAGGAAGCAGACGGCTCCGAGCAAGTACGAGTGCCGCGATGCGCATGGTCACGGCGACCGGCCGCGTGACGGAGAAACGGGCGATATTCATTACCGGGCGCTTCCTTCCCGTGCGGGCGCGTTTCCGCCGGCGTTCGCGGCGGATGCAGAGGCCTCCGGGCGGCGATTGCCGGCGCCGCCCGCCCTGACCGGCTGACCGTCTTTGACCGGGCGCGCTGAAAGGATGATCACCTGGTCGCCGTCTGTGACGCCGCTCTTCAGGACGAGCACCTTGCCGTTGTCCAGGCCGGTCTGAACCTGCCGCGTCTGCGCTTTACCATCGGCCACAACGGTTACGGAGCCGGCGCCGGGCTTCGTGGGGTCGGTCTTTACCGCCTCCAGGGGGGCTACCAGCGTCCTCCGCCTTCTCCGTCACGAACGTCACGCGCCCGAACATCCCGGGCTTGATCCGGTTATTTTGGTTATCGACCCGGACGCGCGCGTGAACTGGCGGCTCTGGGCGTCGGCGGCGGGCAAGATCTGGGCGATCCGCGCCCGGCGAACATATCGCCCGGCAGGGCGTCAAAGATCACGCTCGCCGTCTGGCCCTGGTAGATGCGGCGGCTGACCTCTTCGAGAATCGACACCGTTGCCCAGACCTGCTGCACCGCCTGTACGGAAAGGATCGACTGGCCGGGAGATGCCAGCGCACCCGTGTCCACCGCGCGCTGCGTGACGATCCCCGTGATCGGGGCACGCAGCGTCGTGTCGGCCAGACGCGCTTCGGCAGCCCGCAGATCCGCTTCGGCGGCTTCGACGGCAGCCTGAAGCGCGGCGAGGTTCTGTGCGTAGGCCGGCGCCTGCGCGGTGTTCGCCCGCGCCGATTCCAGGGTGGCCTGCGCCTGCGCGACGGTCGCGGCAGAAGCGGCGACGTCGGCCCTGACTTTGTTCCGGACGATCTGTGCCTGCCGTTCCGCAGCCCGCTTTTGCGCCTGGGCGGAGTCGCGCCCGGCGACGGCGGCGCGGCGCCCCGTCTGCGCCTGCCTCAGCGCGGCCTCTCGCACCTTCAGCGTCGTGCGGGCATTATCGACGACCTGCTTCGAGGTGGCGCCCTCTTTGAGCAGCGATTCCTGCCGCGCCAACTCCGTCGCGGCATTGGCCACGTCCGCCTCGGCGCTGGCGATGGCGGCGTCGGCCCCGGCGATATCGGCTGCCGCAGAGGCGATGCGTCCTTCCGCATCCGCGACCGTCGCCTCGGCGGCGGCGATCTGCGCCTCGTAATCGGACCGCGCCTGTTTGTCCTGCGCCTGCGCCGTTCTCAGCGCCGCCTGCTGCTGTCGGACGACGCTGGCGACGTTCACTTTCTGGGCATTCTTTGTCATGGCAGCTTCCGTGAGGCGGGATCGGGCCCCCGCCAGAGCCGCCTTCTTAAGGCGCACCTCAGCCTGCACCTCCGCGGGATCGATGCGGACCAAGACCTGCCCCGCCTGCACTCTGTCACCCTCGCGGACGCCCAGATACAGAATACGCCCCGTAACTTTGGGAGTAACATCGACGGACAGAGGGGCCTCGACGTTGCCTACAGCCTCAACGGTCTTCACGATATCCTGCCGTGCTACCATAGCTGTCTCTACCAGGGCCGGTGCGCTTCGCATTGCTTCGCCCGCACGCTTTTCTGCCGCAGCTTTTGCCTGTTGCTGTGTAAAGCGCCACCCCATCAGCACAGCAAGGATCAGCAGCGCGCCGATGATGGAAAGCCAACGTTTCATGATACGGAAAGCCTTTATACACCTTAAAGTTTAATCTAGATTAATCATTTATACCATGAAGGTCCAGAGGAGCGCAAGGTGCGGAACACGCCGATGCGCCCGAGCGAGCGTGCCGGGCAACGCCTGGAGGGCGGATCGGGCGCGAACCGGCTGCGTTTACCCGCCCTTTGTGATACACTGAACCCATGGCAGGAAGCACCTTTGGCACGTTGTTCCGGCTCACGACCTGGGGGGAGTCCCACGGCCCCACCGTCGGGTGCGTGGTGGACGGGTGTCCGCCCGGCATCCCTCTGACCGAGCAGGACATCCAGGAGGATCTGGATCGGCGGCGGCCCGGGCAGAGCCGCATCACGACGCAGCGCCGGGAGGGCGACGAGGTCGAGATCTTATCCGGCGTCCACGAGGGCGTGACCATGGGCACGCCCATCGGGCTGCTGGTGCGCAACGCCGACGCCCGGTCCAAAGACTACAGCGAGATGAAGGACCTGTACCGCCCGAGCCACGCCGACTACACCTACCAGGCCAAGTTCGGCGTCCGCGACTGGCGCGGCGGGGGCCGGGCGTCGTACCGGGAGGCGATCGGCCGGGTCGCCGGCGGCGGCGTCGCCCGGCGCCTGCTCGCCCAGCGCTGCGGGACGGAGATCGCCGGCTATGTACTGCAGGTCGCGGACATCCGGGGACAGGTGGACGTCGACCGGGTGGGGCGCGAGGCCGTCGACGCCAACATCGTGCGCTGCCCGGACCCGGACGCGGCGGAGCGGATGATCGCGGCCATCGAGGCCGCCCGCAAGGAGGGCGATTCGCTGGGGGGCATCGTCGAGCTGGTCGCGCGCGGCGTGCCCGCCGGCCTGGGCGAGCCCGTCTTCGACAAGCTCACCGCCGATCTCGCCCGGGCGCTGATGTCCATCCCCGCCGCGCGCGGCTTCGAGGTCGGCGAAGGGTTCGGGAGCGTGCTGATGCGCGGCTCGGCGCACAACGACCCCTTCGTGATGAAGCAGGGGCGCGTCGGAACCCTGACCAACCATTCCGGCGGGATCCAGGGCGGCATCTCCAACGGGGAGAACATCGTGCTGCGCGTCGCCTTCAAGCCGGTGGCCACGATCCTGCAGGAGCAGAGCACGGTGTCGACGACCGGCGAGACCGTCACCTTCCGGGCCAAAGGCCGTCACGACCCGTGCGTCGTCCCCCGCGCCGTCGCCACCGTCGAGGCCATGGTCGCCCTGGTCCTAGCCGACCACCTGCTGCGGCAAACCGCCTCCGGAGGGAGGGCGGCCGACTAGGACAGCAGGTCGTCCCACTCGTCCCAGGTTTTGCGCTCGAACGCGGCGTATTGGTCCCACAGCTCGGGCGAGCCGTCGGGGACATGCTGGACGGCTTCGATGGGACAGGGGAGCCAGCGAGTGTGCCCGAACAGGCGGCAGACGGTGGGCCGGACCGGATACACGGAGCAGTTTTTCTTCTCCCCGTCGCGGAAGCGGCAATACGTCACCGTCGCCCCCGTCTCCTCCGCGCCCGGCCAGGGGACGGTTTTTTCCTGCCGGCGCACCCGGTCCACCTCGTCCGGCGGCAGGGTGCGCAGGTACGCCTGGACGGCGTCGTACTCCTGGCGCGTCACCTTGAAGCCGGCCATGCAGCGCAGACCGCAGCCGTCGCATCCGTCGCAGGTGGCCATCTCCATCCGGGCCACCAGGGCGTCACGACGCTCCTGGAAGGCCGCCCACGCTTCGGCGGCGCGGGCGGCCGGGGTTCCCGCGAGGGGCAGTGGCAGCGCCACGGGCCCGGTACCTCCGGGGATCGGGGAGGTGGTTTAGGGGTGGGCGGGCGGGCCGCGCGCCGCGGGGCGGGTGGGGATGACGTCCAGGATCGGCGTCACGAAGATCTTGCCGTCCCCGATCTCGCCGGTCTGTGCCACGTGTCGGATCGTCTCGACCACGCGCGCGGCTTCTTCGTCGCGCACCACGGTCTCGATCTTGACCTTTTGCAGCAGGCTCACCGTGTACTCCGCGCCGCGGTAATGCTGGGTGTAGCCCTTCTGCCGCCGATCCGCGCGCCTCGGTGACCGTCATCCCCGCGACGCCCAGGCTCGTCCAGGGCGGCGCGGACCGCGTCGATGCGCTGGGGGCGGACCACCGCTTCTACTTTTACCATGAGTTCCACCTCGCTGTGTTGAACGCAAACAGGTACCGACCGATCCGCGGCACAAGCCGTTCGCGGGGCCGGCAACGCTGTCAGCCGTTTGTAGTATACCACGGCGGGGCGCCACACAGTCGCGGTGATTATCGGCAGAAGGGCGTGGTCTCTTGAGACCTCGCCGGCCTCGAGTGCCCGCGCTCGATGAAGTCGTAGACGCGGCGGTAGATGGTTCCCAGGTGGTGGTCGACGGCCGCCTCGCGGTCGCCGTCCCAGTCGCGGGCCACCCAGTCGCGGAGGGGCGCTCCGGCTCGCCGATGCGGTAGGTACGGATCTCGCGGGGGAAGGCGTACTTGCGGCCGGTCTTCTCCTCCACGGCCTCGACTTTCGCCTCGAACCAGTGGGCTTTGTCCAGACTTCGCTCGTCCCAGGACACGCTCACGATCCAGTCCACGCCGTCCGTGGTCGTATATCGCCGTTTCACTTGGGCCATTGTTTCTCGTTTTAACCGGTCCGTCCGGGAAAAAGTTCAGAGTTTTGAGTACGGCAAGGGCCATCACGGCGTCGCCCGCCGGGCGCATGTGTACGCCGTCGGTGGTGAGGGAGTAGCCGGGGTCGGCGGACTTGCCGGCGGCGAGCGCCCGGTCGAAATCGGTGTCGGTGGGGGCGACGGGGACGCCGCGCGCCCGGCCGACGTCGCGCATGGCGGCGCGGTAGCCGGCCAGCCGGCGGTTGCCCTCGCTTTGCGGGTTTTCCTCGATCACGGTGGGCGGCAGCAACACCACGTTCGCCCCGGCGGCAAGGAGCCGGTCCGCCAGGGCTTCCAATCCCGCCCGGTACTCCGGCAGCGGCACGCCGCCCGTCCCCAGCCGGTCAGCCCGTGCCACACGTCGTTGATGCCGACGTTTACGGTCACCCAATCCGGCCGGTGCGCGAGCACGTCGTGGTCGAGACGGGCGAGCAGGTCCGGCACTCTGTTGCCGGAGATCCCCGCGTTGATGACCGTGATGCCGCGCCCCGGGTACGCCGCCGCGATCAGGGCGGCGAGCAGGGCAGTATCCCGCCGCGTTCTGCGTGATCGAGTCCCCCAAACAGACCAGGGTTTGTTTCGGCCCGATAAGGAACTCCGCCTGCGGCTCCGGTGTCGTTTCCTCGGAAGTTACGCCCATACCGGCGGGATTGTAGCACACCGCCTGCCGGGGCGTCAAGAAAGGCGTCCGAATGCAGTCTCCTCCGTCCGCGCCCGCGGCGCCGATGCCCCGTCACGGAAATGGTGGGCCATGCTGGGCGTCGGGCTGGGCATGTTCATGTCCACGCTCGACGGCAGCATCGTCAGCATCGCCCTGCCGAGCCTGGTGCGGCAGGCGCACACGACTTTCGCCACGGTCCAGTGGGTCGTGCTGAGCTATCTGCTGGTGATCACGTCCCTGATGCTGAGCGTGGCGCGCCTGGGCGACATGGTCAGCAAGAAGCCGCTGTACCTGTGGGGGCTGGGCGTGTTCACGGCCGCCTCGCTGCTTTGCGGGCTGGCACCCGGCGTGGAGGCGTTGATCGGCTTTCGGGCGCTGCAGGGGGTCGGGGGCGTCGTCGTGCAGGCGCTGGCCGCGGCGATCGTGACACAGTCCTTCCCGCCCGAGGAGCGTGGCCGGGCGATCGGGGTCATCGGCGCAGTCGTCTCGCTGGGCATTGCGCTCGGCCCTTCGGTCGGCGGGTCCTGCTGGAGGGGGCGGGGTGGCGGTGGCTGTTCCTGATCAACGTGCCCATCGGCATCGGGGCGCTCTTCGTCGTGGCGCGCGTGCTGCCGGCCTTCGCCCCCGGCCAGCCGGGGCAGCGCTTCGATATCGCGGGCGCGCTGCTCCTGATGGCCACGCTGCTCTGCTACGCGCTGGGCATGACGTTCAGCCAGCGCCTGGGTTTCGGGGATGCGCGGACATTCGCTTTGCTCGGGGCGGCGGCGCTCGGAGTTGTCGCCTTCGTCGTGCTGGAGGCGCGGATCGCGCAGCCGATGATCGACCTGGGGATGTTCCGGAACGTGCGCTTCGGCCTGAACCTGCTCATCGGCCTGCTGGTGTTCATCGTGATCGTGGGCTACGCTTTCCTGATGCCTTTCTTTCTGGAGCAGGTGAAGGGGTACGGCACGGCGCAGACCGGGCTGATGATCGCCGCGGTGCCGGTCCTGATGGGTTTGATCGCGCCGCTCTCGGGCATGCTGTCGGACCGCCTCGACTCGCAGGGCATCATCCTGGTCGGCTTGCTGATCCTGGCGGGCGGCTTCTGGCTCATCAGCACGCTGCGCGCCGACGTGACGGTCGGGGGCTACCTGCTGCGCGTTTTGCCGCTGGGCATCGGCTTCGGCGTGTTCCAGTCCCCCAACAACAGCGCCGTCATGGGCAACGCCCCGCCCGAGCGCCTGGGCGTGGCGTCGGGCCTTCTGTCCCTTTCGCGCACGCTGGGCCAGACGACCGGTTTCCCCCTGATGGGCGCGCTGTTTACCGCGTTCGTGCTTTCCGGCGGGAACCTGCCGGCGGGCGCGGACATCACCGCCGCCGGGACCGACGCCCTGGCCGGCGGCCTGCGCGGGACGTTCCGCGTCGCCGCCCTGATCGTGCTCGCCGCCGCGGCCCTGTCCGCCACCGCCTGGCGTCTCGACCGCCGGCAGCATGCCGGCCGCTGAAAACGTCCGGCTGAAATTCAATTTTGCTTGGTTTGCACTCCCACCTCATCTGCCTCGCGAACCGGACGTGGAAGGTCTGCCGTATTCGTTCCAACGTGCCGATGTGCGTCGTGGGCGTACTGTCGGAGGAATCGCCCCGCTGGTGCGGGCCGTGCAGATAGCGCGAGTACAGAAGATAGCAGGTATCTACGTCAGGGTTGTCCAACGTTAAGCAGGTGCATGGGTCGCCAAGAGTAGGCGCGGTAAACACATGAAGGAAGGCAAAAGACCGGAAGGCGCGCGATACACCAGTCGGATCATCAAAGCGAGCGCTCTTATACCTGACACCAAGGCACTGCTTTATCTTTGGGATGAAACGCTCTCCATACCGGAGAACCTGGATCGCATACGGACGGGCAACCTGCTCGGCAAACCGTCCCGTTCCCGGCTCGACGACATCCTCCCGATCTTCCGCCGCCGATATTTGGCCGACCCCGCCGTCGCGAACGCACTGTCCGTACTAGTGAAGGGAAAGCTTCCCTCCGCCGCGCTGGGCCAGATCCTATACCATTACACGCTCCAGGCAGACGACCTGCTGCTTGATTTCATCACGCAGGTCCTTGCGCCGCGTTACTGGGCGGGCCGGGGCGACCTGTCCATTGCAGAGGTGCAGTCGCGCCTGGCGGAGTGGCGCGATGCCGGGCGGACCAGCGGCCCCTGGTCAGAGGAGACACTGTCCCGCGTAGCGCAGGGCATCCTAGCCACGCTCCGCGACTTCGGCATCCTTACCGGGGCGGTGAACAAGCACCTGAACCCGCCGCCCCTAGTGCTGGAGGCGTTCGCCTTCATAGCGTTCGACCGCAACCGGCGGCAACTCTCGGGCCACCGGCTTCTCTCCGATCCGGTCTGGGAGGCGCTCTTCCTGGATTCGAGCCTAGTGGAGCGCCAATTTCTCGCGGCGCATCAGGCGGGGTTGCTGCACTACGCGGCGGCAGGCTCCGTGGTGCGGATCGAGTTTCCTGTAGCCGGGTTGGTCGAGTATGCCCGGCTTCTTATTGACGATGCAGCCGTACAACACGCTCGAACAGCGCTTTAGGCTCCTGGAGGACGACATCCGCCGCGACCCGCCGGGATTTTACCTGTCGTCCGATCTGCCGTTCGCCCTCCTGCGCTACGATCCGTTCCATCCGGAGGAGAGGGAGTGGCGCGTCCGCCGAGAAGTGCAGAACCTGGCTGTTCGCGTCCAGAATACGACCGGGCGGCAGGTGCATATTCTGTCGCTCGCAGAGATGCTCTGGAAAGGCATCGCCGAATCAGAAGGGGTGGAGACCCTGTTCGAGATGGAGCGGCAGCAAGGGTTCGCGGATGCCCAGCGGCAGGTCGGCGCGTATCTGACCGACCCGGATTGGCGTCCCCTCCCGAAGCTGATCGAGGAACGGGTCGCCGGACTCGATCCGAAGCGCGACCTGATCTTTCTGACGCGGGCGGCGGCGTTCGCCCCCGCCGCCTACGGCCTGTCCATCCTGCTGGAGGAGCTGATGGGCCGCGTTTCCGTCCCGGGCGTTTTGTTCTATCCGGGCCGGTGGACCGGGGGACTCAACTACATGGGCCTCCGCGGGGACGATGAATCCATCGGGACGTACCGGGTGAAGATATACGGAAAGGATTAGCTGGAGATCTCCTTGACATGCAGAGCACCACGACCACTATAACAACCGTCGCCGATGCGCTCGCCCGCGATATGACTCACAAAATCGAGGAGGTGATCAAGGTCGAGCAGGCCGACGAGGCCATGGTGGAGGCAGAGATCACGGACTACGTCGCCACGGACCGGATCAAGCGCCATTACCGCGATCTGCTGAAGGCCATCGCGGAAGCGCCCTCCGACCCGCACGAAGGGATCGGCGTCTGGATCTCCGGCTTCTTCGGATCGGGCAAGTCGTCGTTCGCCAAGCTCCTCGCGTATGCGCTTAAAAACCCGCTCGTCCTGGATAAGCCGGCAGCGGACCTGTTCAAAAGCCAGATCGAGGACAGCCAGATCAGCGCCCTGATCGACTCCATCCACGCTCGCATCCCCACCGACGCGATCCTGTTCGACGTGCGCGTCAACAGCCGGGTGCTGCAGGGCGCGGGGCACATCACCGAGCTGATGTACACGGCGCTCCTGCGGGAGCTCGGTTACGCGGACGATTACGAGATCGCGGAACTGGAGATCGAGCTGGAGGCGGAGGGCAGGCTGAACGCGTTCATCAAGCTTTGCCAGGAAGTGCACGGGCAGGAGTGGCGGACTGTCCGCAAGGGCGGCCAGCGAGTGTCGCGCACCAGCGCCCTGCTGCACGCGCTGGACCCCAAGACCTACCCGGACGCGGAGACATGGGTGCGGTCGCGCCAGGGGCGAAAGACGGATATCACGATCAATGAGTTCGTGGACCGCACCTTCGAGCTCATGGCGCGGCGAAGATCCGGCAGGACGCTGCTCTTCGTCCTGGACGAGGTCGGGGCGTATGTGGCCCGAAGCGCGGACAAGATCGAGGACCTGAGGGCGCTGGTGGAGCGTTTCGGCCAGATCGGGAGGAACCGGGTCAAAGCGGGCGAGTTTGTCGCGCCCATCTGGATCGTCGTCACCGCGCAGGAGAGCTGGAAGAGGTTGTCGCCGCGATCGACTCCAAGCGGGTCGAGATCGCTCGGCTCCAGGACCGGTTCAAATACACGGTGGATCTGGCTCCGGCGGACATCCGTGAAGTGGCTACCAAGCGCGTTCTTGCCAAGCGGAGCGAGGCTGTTCCGGTCCTCAAGACCCGGTATACCAAGGAGCAGGGCCGGATGAACGCGGCGCTGCGGCTGGAGCGCACCTCACGCAAGTATCATGTCACGGAAGATGATTTCGTGCAGTTTTACCCGTACCCGCCCCACTTCATCGACCTGTGTATCGATATCGCGGCGGGCATCCGGCTGCAGCCGGGGGCGCAGACGCACGTGGGCGGGAGCAACCGCACGATCATCAAGCAGGCGTACGAGATGCTCGTCTCCGAGCGCACCGCATTGGGGAAGAAGCCGTTCGGTGCGCTGGTGACGCTCGACCTGGTGTACGAACTGGTCGAAGGTCTGCTCCGCTCCGAGAAGCAGCTTGATATCGCCAGCATCCGGCAGCAGTACAATGGTCACCCGGATGACCCTGATGGCTGGACGCTGCGCGTGGCCAAGTGCCTGTGCCTGCTGGAGTTCGTGCGCGACCTGCCGCGCACCGAGGCGAACATCGCCGCCTGTCTGGTGGATGAGGTGGGTGCCGCCGCACCGCTTGCCGCGGTGCAGGAAGCTCTGAAGCGGCTGGAAGCGGCGCAGTTCATCCGCAACACGGACCAGGGCTGGAAGCTCCAGACGGCCCAAGAGAAGAGTTGGGAGACGGAGAAGCGGGGCTACCTGTCCCCGAAGCCGCGCGAGCGCAACGAGATCCTGCGCGAGGTGCTGAAGGACCTGTTCTCTGAGCCGGACCTGAAGACCTACCGATACCTGGGCAAGAAAAGCTTCAAGGTCGGCATCACCCTCGACGGCAGCAGGATCGGGGACGAGGGCGACATCCCGCTCTCGCTCGTTGCCGCGGACGACGCCGACGCGCTGGCGGAGAAGCGGGAGGCGGTCCGCACGGACAGCCGCCACAAGAGCCACGAGAACGAGATTTACTGGGTCTTCGCGATGACGCCGGATGTGGACAGTCACCTCAACCGGCTGTACGCCTCCCGGCAGATGGTTGCCAAGTACGACCAGATACGCGCCCAGAACAAGATCACGCACGAGGAGGCCGCGTCGCTCCAGGCGGAGAAGACCGAGCTTCTGAACCTGCAGAGCCGCCTGCGCGAGCGCGTGGAAGCGGCGCTGGCGCAGGGCGCGGGCGTCTTCCGCGGCAGGGAGCGGGACGCGGCGAGCCTGGGGAGCCGTCTGGGCGAGATCCTGAAGCGCCAGTTCGATTTTGCCGCTCCGGACCTGTACCCCAAGCTGGAGATGGGTGCGCGCACCCTCAAAGGGAGCGAGGCGGAGGACGTGCTGAAGGCGGCGAACCTCAACGCCCTCCCCGCCGTTTTCTATGACGGCGATGGCGGCCTGAACCTGATCGTCCAAGCGGAGGGCGGGCGCTACGTCCCCAACCCCTCGGCGGAGATCGCCCGCGAGGTGCTGGACTACACCAGGAAGGAGCACGCCTACGGCACGAAGGTGACCGGCAAGACGCTGGACGAGCACTTCACCGGTCTCGGCTACGGCTGGGATCGGGCAGTCATCCAGGTCGTGCTGGCAGTGCTCCTGCGCGCCGGGGCGATCGAGGTCACGCATCAGGGTCGGCGCTTCCGCAGTCACCAGGACCCGCAGGCGCGGGAGCCGTTCACGAACCAGACAGTGTTCAAGGCCGCCTCGTTCGCGCCGCGCGCCTCGATCGACCTCAGGACGCTCACCACCGCCGTCCAGCGGCTCGAAGAGCTGACCGGTGAGGAGGTGGACATCGAGGAGGGGGCTATCGCGCAGGCGTTCCAGAAAGTGGCTGAGGAGGAGCGGCAAGCCCTCCTTCCCCTGCTGGCGACGGCGCAGGCGAACCGCCTGCCGGTGCAGGAGACACTGACCGACTATCGCGACACCCTTCAAAGCATCTTGAGCGCCCCCTCCGACGATTGCGTACGCGTCCTCGCCGGGGAGGGCAAGTCCTTCGCCGAGAGCCGCGACCGGGCGCGGCGCATCCAGCGCGCCGTCAGCGACACAGGCATGACCACGCTGTCGCGCGCCCGCGCTGCCGCGTCGCGTATGTGGCCGGTGCTGAAACACCGGGCCGCGGTCCCTACGGAACTCTCGGAAACGGCGGCGCGGCTGGAGAGCGCCATCAGCAGCGAAACCTTCTACGAGCAGATGGACGGCATCGCTGCCGACGCGAAGGCGATCGCGGATTCGTTCCGGACCGAATACGCCGCGCTGCACGACCGGCGACGCGCCGGTTACCAGCAGGCTATCGAGCAGGTGAAGGGTACCGAGGCCTGGCTGCTGCTCGCCCAGGCGGCAGAGGAAGCGGGAAAAACCGACGGTTCCGATGCGGAGACGGCGGCACGGGAGGAGATGGAACGGCTGCTTGTGCCGCTGACTTCGCGCCTCTGCGGATCGCTGATCCTGTCGGACGGGGCGACGGAATGCCAGTATTGTGGGGCGACGCTGGGGCAGATGGAGTCGGACCTAGCGGCGCTTGACGGCCTGACGCAGAGCGTGACTGCCGCCGTGGGGGAGCAGGCCGCCCCACCGAATGCAGAGCCGAGCGCAACCGACTCCGACGTGGAGCGGGTGCGGCTTGCTGACTTTTTCACGTTCGATGGCGCGGCGCTGACCGAGCGCAGGGCGGTGGACGACGCCCTGGAGCAGCTACGCGCCTACCTGTATGAGCGCCTCGATGCGGGCGCGCAGATTGTCGTGGAATAAACCATGCCACTGACCGACACTCAGCGCAACGAACTTCGTAATGTAGTCCATAGATGCCGCGAACTGCTGCTGCAGGCCGTCTCCGACCGGCTGCGGGCCGATCACGGCATTCACCCGGACGGGAAGATCGAGGATGCGAAGGCGCTGCCGAACCTTTCCCGCCAGGAAAAGCGATACCGCGAGCGCTTGGTGATGCACCTGCGTCACCGCCGCGCCGTGCTGGCAGAGAAAGACGAGAAGAAGGCGGGCCGGATCGCCGTGGAATTACTGGCCCGCGAGATCGCGTTCACCCACCTGAACCGGCTCTGCGCCTTCAAGATGATGGCAGCGCGCAAGCTCCTGCGTGACCCGGTGGGCAAAGGGACCGACTCGCCTGGGTTCGTCTTCTACTGTGCCCAGCAGCTTGGCCTGGAGGCGCTTCCCACTGGCGTAGAGAAGGACCGTTTGTACCGAGAGTACCTGGACTGGCAGGCGGGGCAACTGGCGCAGGAAATGCACGCGCTCTTCGATCCCGATGATGCCGTGAGCGGTCTGTACCCGCCGCAGCGCACGCTTGACGCGGTGCTGGACCAACTGAACCGGAGCGACCTCGCGCCGATCTGGGAGGACGACGAGACCATCGGCTGGGTGTACCAGTTCTTCACACCACGCGACCTTGTGGACCGGCTCCGCAAGGAGAGCACCGCGCCACGCGACTCGTATGAGCTGGGGGTGCGGAATCAGTTCTTTACCCGCCGCTATGTGGTGGAATTCCTGATCGACAACACGCTGGGCCGTCTCTGGTGGGAGATGCGCGGCGGGGACACAAAGCTCGCCAGCCAATGTCGGTACCTGGCGACCACAGAGGCCCCGCTGAAGCGTGCGAAGAAGGATCCGCGGGAGATCCGGGTGATAGACCCTGCATGCGGTAGCGGGCACTTCCTGCTTTATGCCTTCGACCTGCTCCTCGTCATCTACAAGGAAGCCTACGACGACCCGGACCTTGGTCCGGCGCTTCAGGCCGAGTTTGCCGATCGCGAAACGTTCCTTTGCAAAATTCCTGCGCTGATCCTTGAGCACAACCTGCACGGCGTCGACATCGACCGGCGGGCGACGCAAATCGCGGCACTGGCGCTCTATCTGCGGGCGCAGCGTGTCTGGAACGCGATGGGCCTGAAGGGCAAGGACCGTCCCACCATACGGCGGACCAATATCGTTTGCGCGGAGTCGATGCCAGGCGACGCCGACCGGCTGGAGGAGTTCGTCAAGACGCTGGAGTACCCCGCCATCGGCCAGTTCGTCCGCCGTGTGTTCGAGAAGATGCAGCTTGCAGGCGTCGCCGGTTCGCTGCTCAAGATCGAGTCGGACCTGCGTGAGGACATTGCCGAGGCGCGGCGGCAGTGGCAACGCCGTGGTACGCGCGCAGTGCAGACGGGCCTCGACTTGGGCGATCCGTCGCTCAAGAAGCCGGTCGCCATCCAGGAGACGTTTGATCTGGACACGGTCACCGATGAGTCGTTTTTCCACGACGCCGAGAAGATGACTCTGGATGCCCTGGACCGCTACGCAAGAGCCATGACAGCCAGTGCCGACGAGGATGCCGACGCGCTGAGCCTCTACCGCCGCCTGTTTGCGGAGGACACCGCGCAGGGATTCGCGTTCGTGAATTTGTGCCAGCAGCACTATGACGTGGTGCTGATGAACCCGCCGTTCGGTGACGCTGCGCTTCCTTCGAAACCCTACCTGGACGCGACCTATGGCGACACGAAGGGCGACATCTACAAGGCGTTCGTCGAGTGCTTCCAGGACCGGCTGGTGTCCGGTGGCTACTTAGGGATCATCTCCTCGCGCACGGGCTTCTTCCTCGGTCAGAGCGCGGACTGGCGCGAGCGCATAGTGCTGCGCCTGTACCGTCCGCTACTGCTGGCCGACCTTGGCGCAGGCGTACTCGACGCGATGGTGGAGACGGCGGCTTACGTGCTGCGGAACCTGACGGACGAGGAGCGCGAGGCGCTGACGCTCTCATTGCTTGCCGATCTTGAGAACGTGCCGACCGACAGGCAGGGCAAGTTTAGCCGGAACCAATATGCGACAACGCGAGGCGGGCTGAAGCGGCATCAAGCGGAGCAGGAATTGGGTTGGCTAATCGTGGCAGGGTTCGTGGCCCATTTCCTCGGCGAGGTGAACCTTCAAACCGGCAGGCGTTCACCAGACAAGTACAGCGTGAATGGGGAAGCGGTGCGGGACGCGCTTGCAGGCAGTGGGGCGTCATATTCGCTAGGACATACTCCTCTACTTTGCCTGCGCCTGCTGGTCGAACCAGACAATGCGGCAAAGGAAACGGCGATGCGCGAGGTGCTGGGTAACCTACAAGACAAGCGTCGGTTCCCTGTGGACCCAGAAGATTTCGGTCGAGTGCCCGGATATCCGTTCTCTTATTGGGTGAGTAATCGAGTACGCGATCTTTTCCAGCGGTACCCCCGTTTCGATTGCGATTCGAGAACTGCTAAACGCGGCCCGACTTCGGGCGATGACTTTTGGCGCGTCCGGGCGTGGTGGGAGATAGGTGAGCCCGCAAGCTGGCCACAGTCCGTTCGATGGGTTACTTTCGCCAAGGGTGGATCATTCTCACCGTATCACGGCAGTATCCCGGTTGTTGTGGGATGGGATGTCGAGCGTAACACCTTCATTGGCTACTACGGTCGGCCTGGCAGAGCAGACGAGAGGCCGGAAGCATTGGAGTTCTTTTTCCAGCCGGGTTTGACGTGGCCGTTACGGGCCGCTCGGTTCGGTCCTTATGCATGGCCATCAGGTGGGGTCTTCAGCACGCGCGGACACGCAATCATTGCCGAGCCCGATAGCATAGCGGCACTTCTTGGGTTTTGTTGTTCGCTTCCTTTCGATTTCGTCCTCAAAATGATGCTGGGTCGTTTCGGGTACCCAGAGTACCAGAGCGGAGTTATTCAACGTGCACCAGTACCTGCTCTTTCCGGGGAAGATGGCGCACGTCTCGGCAGTCTGGCCCACGCCTGCATGAACCTGAAGCGCGACCTTCAAACTGCCAACGAGACCAGTCATCTCTTCCAGCGTCCGGCTTCTTCTCTCACTGACGGCCTCACCCTGGCTGAACGGGCTGCCGCGTGGGCGCGGCACCTCGCCAACATCGAAGTCAAACTCACCGATAATCAGCGCCAGATAGACCACATCGCGTTTAAGCTCTACGGCATCGATGGTGAGGACCGGAAGGCAATCGAGGAGTCGGTGAGTGCATCCGGCGAAACGACGGAATCCAACGCCGACCAGGACGGGGATGAGGAGGAAGCCGGAAATACTACCCCCGCCGCGGACCTGCGCAGTCTCGCCTCGGACCTCCTCTCCTACTGCGTCGGCTGCGCATTCGGGCGCTTCGACGTGCGCCTCGGCACCGGCGAACGGACACCCGACCCGCTCCCCGACCCGTTCGCGCCACTCCCTGTCTGCTCGCCGGGGATGCTGACCGGCGACGATGGTCTGCCAGTGAAAGCTGCCCCGCCAGGCTATCCCCTCTCCATCGATGGCGACGGCATCCTGGTGGACGACGCCGACGAGAACGGGCAGGCGCAGCATCCGGACGAACTCGTCACGCGCGTGCGGACGGTGCTGGCGCTCCTCTTCGGCGATGACAAGGCCGATGCCATCGAGCGGGAGGCGTGCGCGGCCATGGGCATCGATTCCCTGCGCGATTACTTCCGCAGGCCCGGCGCGGGCGGGTTCTGGCAGGACCACATCCGGCGGTACAGCAAGAGCCGCCGCAAGGCCCCGATCTACTGGCTGCTCCAGTCCAGCCGCAAGAGCTACGCTCTCTGGCTCTACTACCACACGCTCGACGCCGACATCCTGTTCAAGGCCCGGATCAACTACGCCGAGCCGAAGCTGGCGCGCGAGCAGGAGAATCTGAACGCCCTGCGGACGCAGCGGCAGACGCTCGGCGAGTCGGGCCGCGAGGCGCGGCAGATGGAGCGGCGCATCGACAAACAGGAGGCGCTGGTCGCGGAGCTGACCGACTTCGTGCAGGCCCTCACCCGCGCCGCCGATCTGCGCCTCGTCCCGGACCTCAACGACGGCGTGGTGCTGACCATCGCGCCGCTGCGCGAGCTTGTTCCCTGGGTCGAAGCGAAGCGGTACTGGGAGGAGCTGATGCAGGGCAAGTACCCCTGGGCCAGCATCGCCAAGCAGTTGCGCGTGAAGGGGATCGTCAACGAAGGAGGCGCCACGTGAGCACGGAGATGATAAACCCCCCTCTCCCAGAATTGGGAGAGGGGCCGGGGGTGAGGGCGGGCGTCGTGACGAAGCGGCTCATCGAACTGCTGGCCCGGCAGATAAAGGACGAGAAGGTCGTCGTCTGGTACGACCCGACCGGCGAGTACCAGGCCGTCGCCGACCGGCTGGCGGAGGACGCCACCCTGCGGGCCGAGATGCTGCCGGGCGGCACAACCGTCGCCCGCTACGACGGTCGCTTCTTCGCCCTGCGCCATGAGGTGGAGCGCCTGATCTGCGGCGTGAACCCGCCGCTGCTGCTCGTCTACGTTCCGATGGACCGGCAGGAGGCGCAGGACGCCTTGGTCGAGCTGGAGTCACTGGGCACGTACGTCCGGCCTGGCCAGCAGCCCCCGGCGCGCAACACCCGTCTCGCCGTCGTCGCCCGGGGGGCGGTCCGGGAGGTGCTCGGCGAGGAGAAAGCGTATACGATCGAGAAGCAGGTCGAGCACGGCAAGCTGTCGCTCGGCGACCTGGACGGACTGGCGGAGCAGGGGGAGACGCTGGGAACAGGCGTCGTCTCCGTGCTGTACCAGAACGCCGGACAGCCGCAGGAGATCGCGCTGGCCTTCCTCACCCGCCCGGACATCGACCCGCAGATCACCGAGCGCGGGGCGCAGGAGGAGCTGAAGGGCGTGCTGCGCGCCGCCTTCGGCCTCGCGCCCGGCGCGGCGGACGAAGAACCGGATGCCCTGCGGCAGCGGTTCGTGCGCCATCTGCTCGTCACCGACCTCCGGGCCGCGCTGCCGGAGGGAGCGTTCCCGACCGCGCTCTCCGCCGTTCCCCGGGCCGAGCAGCCTGCACAGATTGATGCCTGCGCCGCGCTGGCACGCGAGTTTCGCCTGCGCCGCGACCTGGCGGAGAGGTACGCGGACCACGCGCGGCGCGTCGAGGAGGAACTGAATCTGGTTTCCCTCCCGTTCGACCGGCGTGGCGGCGCGGCGGGAGTGGAGACGTTCCTCGCGATCGAGCGGCAATTGCAGCAGAGTGTCGAGCAGGCGCTATTGGGTGCGACCGAGATGCCGCCGACGACCGACGAGAGCATCACCGACCTGGTGGACTACGCCCGCGAGCGGCAGCGCGGCTTCTGGGCAACGCAG
This sequence comes from Armatimonadaceae bacterium, assembly GCA_030446525.1. Next base: position 7,557 of record JAUJNC010000010.1, on the reverse strand, counting down.
GAAGGGACCACGCAAGCCCGCTGGGCGCTGATTGCCGTCGCAGGCGAGGTGGTGGGTGAGGCGGCGCGGATCGAGAAGACCCTGGGGGCCCTCCGCCGCAGGCGCGTGCGGCGACCGATTCCATTGAGCAGGCCGGGGAGCGGGCCGCGTCCTCCTGGTCCAATACACCGCGGATGACGATCCCTGGTGCCTCCTGGACACCTTCCACCGGCATATGGAGCGCCGCTGGCACCACTTCGATTTCGACCTGGAGGGCGGTACGCACCAGGCGCTGGAAAAGCTCATCGCCCGCGCCCGCCAGCGGTACATGGAGGTCGGCGGGACACTGGCGGAGGTCTTCACCCGCGCTTACCACCGCGCCCGCACCCGTGCCGCCGCGCATCCCCCGCTTCCTCTGCGCCAGAGGGAGGTTTTCGACAAGCGAGTCCGCCCCCATGTCGGTGAAGAGGGGAGAAGGTCGCCTACTTCCTGGTGGACGCCCTGCGCTACGAGATGGGGCGCGAAATGGCCCGCACGCTGGACGGCGAGTTCACCGTGACTACCGAAGCGGCGCTGGGATCGCTGCCTTCTATCACGGAGGTCGGCATGGCGGCCCTCATGCCCGGCGCGGAGGATGCAGCGACCGAACTGGTTGCCGGCGCGGAGGGGAAGGTCGCCCTGAAGATCGGCGGCAAGGCCCTGCGCGACAGGACCGAGCGCGTCAAATACCTGCTCGACTACATCAAAGCCCGGTGCGGCGTGGAAGGATATGCGACCAAGCTGGACGCGCTCCTGCCGCAGCCGACGTCCAGTCAAAAGCGCCCTGAAGCGCGCCGGTTTCGTCCTTGTCACCTCCCAGGAGATCGATGCGCTCTGCGAGGGCGACAACATCCCGCTCGCCCGGCGCACGATGGACGAGATGCTGCACCAGGCTCCCGCCGCGCTTTCCGCCTGCTCGCGGACCTGGGAGTGACACGATCGTCTGCGCCGCGGACCACGGCTATCTATTCGCGGACGAACTGGGCGAAGACATGAAGATCGACCGCCCGGCGGGGACACCGTGGACCTGCACCGCCGGGTCTGGATTGGGCGCGGCGGCGCGAGTGCGGACACCTACCTGCGGGCGTGGGCCTCGGAGTTCGGGTGGGCGGGCGACCTGGAGATCACGGTCCCGCTCGGCTTCGCGGGCTTCCGCGCGGCGGCGCGACCGCCTATTTCCACGGCGGGCTGTCTCCCAGGAGATCGTCGTACCTGCCCTGACGCTCGTCCCGCTGCGCCGGGTCAACGCCTCCGCCACGGCGCAGTCTGCGCCGATCATTTGGGAGCCTGCGCCTGGGCAGCAAGAGCAATAAGATCACCACCCGGTTCTGCTCCGTGCAGGTCGCCGGCACGGCCTTCCAGCTGTTTCCCGATCACCGTGCCGCCGCGCGTCCGCGTCGAGGTGCGGGCGGGCGACCGGGTGATCTCGGAGCCGGTCAGCGCCTCCTACGGCTTCGAGGAAGCTACCCGCGACGTGCAGAACCAACTGGCCGAAGGAGAGGCGGGCGTCAGCCGCACGGAGCCGAATACAGTCACTCTGATGCTGATTGGCGAGACGGGTACCGGCGAGGCGAGCATCCACCTGCTCGACGCTGTGACCGGCGCGGAATTGAACCGGCTGGAAACCGTGCAGCTAGCAATCTCCTTGTAATGTTTCACTATCTCGGCCGGTTTCAGCCAAGTCTGAAACCGGATTAATTGCGAAAACTCGTTTGGCGTATTACAATTTTCAGTAGTATAATAGGTTTCAGCCTTGGCTGAAACCGGCCGAGATAGTGAAACAAGAACCCACTGATCGTACAATAAGGGAAGCCGAGCTGTATCCGGAAGCGGTCGCGGCGTTAGAAAGCTGTCTGCGCTCGGTTCCGTTCCTGCGTCTGTGCAGTGTCCATCATAACCTAACACTCCCACAAGGGGTGAAGCTCGATACTCTGCTCGATTTCCTATTGACCGGGCAAGGGGAAGGCGCCCCGCAGGTGCTCATTGCAGAGCTAAAGAGTAGCGGGTACCCCGGCGTCGCACGGCCTGCCTTAGAGCAGTTGCGGTACTACGGGCGGCTCTTCCAGGAGCAGGATACCGAGGCACGCCAGCCTGTACTGGTGTTCGTCGCCCCCTTCATCAGCGAAGAAACGGCTAACCTATGCAGAGAGCAAGGGATCGGCTATGTCGATCTGGCCGGGAACTGCCTCCTCAGCTTTGACACCGTCTATATCGAGCGCCGGGGGAATCCGAATCCTTTCACGCGGGAACAGAACCGCAAGACGCTATTCGCGCCCAAGGCCGAACGCGCGCTGCGTGTCCTGATGCGGGAGCCTGGACGGGCATGGCAGGTACAGGAACTTGCCCGTGAGGCCGCCATTAGCCTCGGCACCGCTTCCGACGTGAAGAAGCTGCTCCAGGAACGCGACTGGGTTCGTGCCGACCGGAACGGAATCCGCCTCACCCGGCCGGAAGCCCTGCTCGCCGAGTGGGCAGAGCGATACGACTATCGACGCAGCAAAGCACGCGACTTCTACTCGCTGAAGCCTCCTGCCGAAACCGAAGCTGCCATCGCCGCCGCTTGCCGTGACAGGGGCGCGAAGTACGCCTTCACCGGCTTTTCCGGCGCCGCTCGCCACGCGGCATTCGTCCGCTACAACAAGGCCACGGCTTACGTCGCACACGACATTGAGGAAATCGCTTGGTCAGCGAAGCTCAAAGAGGTAAAAAGCGGTGCGAATGTTACGCTGCTGACACCCTATGACGAGGGCGTATTCCTCGGCAGCGAAGAGGTAAACGGGGAAACGGTCGCGTCACCCCTGCAGGTCTATCTCGACCTTCAACACGCCCCCGCCCGCGGCGCAGAGGCCGCTGAGCGCCTATTCCATCAGAAGATCGAGCCTACTTGGAGCCAAAGCCATGCCGATGAGAGCTAACGACTATACGGAGGCGGCGGTCGCCGCCGCCAAAGCCGTCCTGCTCGAACTGACCCACCTGCTCCAGGACTACCGTGACAACATCATCGTCATCGGCGGCTGGGTACCCGAACTTCTGGCGAGTGGCGGGCTGCCGCCGCACGTCGGCAGCATGGACGTGGATCTGGCGCTCGACCACCGTAAGCTTCAGGCGGCGGGTTATCGCACGATAAAGGACCTGCTCGACGGCCGGGGCTATTATCAGAAGGGAGGTCAGTACCCCTACAAGTTCTTTCGTGAGGTAACAGTCCCCGGGACAGCGAAGTCAGTAGAGGTCGAGATCGATCTGCTCGCCGGTGAGTACGAAGGAACCGGCAAGAGCCACAAGCACCAGAAGATCCAGGAAGGCCTGCAGCCCCGAAAGGTCCGCGGCTGTGAACTCGCCTTCGACCTGCCCGCGCGCGAGGTGCCGCTGGAGGGCACCCTGCCGGGCGGCGCCAAGGATACCGTGACCCTGCGAGTCGCCTCGATCGTGCCCTTTCTGGCGATGAAGGGCATCGCCCTGGAAAAGCGAATGAAGGAGAAGGACGCCTACGATATCGTTTACTGCCTGACAACCTACCCCGGAGGGTACGAGGCGATAGCCCAGGAGTTTCTCCCCCACCGCAGACATGGTATCGTCCGCGAGGGGTTGGGCTATATCGCCAAACACTTCGCATCCACCGATTCCATCGGGCCGGTCTGGCATGCGGACTTCAACGATGTCACTGATCCTGATGAGCGGGAAATCGAAATCCAAGGTGCCTACCAGCGGGTGACCGCCTTTCTCGAAGCGGTGGGTATCGTCGCAAATGTTGAGCAGGGTTCACTGATTCTTGGAGAGGAGCAGCCATGATCGACGAGACGCTAACCGCCGAACTGCTCGAGGCCAAAGTCACCTCCGTCTTCGCGGGAAAGGTCGTCCGCAAGAATCTGGTGAGGAAGGTCAAAGTCGGTGCGAACGTGCCGGTCTTCGTACTGGAGTACCTGCTCGGCAAGTACTGCGCCACCGACGACCCGTTCGCCATCGAAGCGGGGTTGCGGGTCGTGAACTCCATGCTCTCGGAGAACTTCGTCCGCCCGGACGAGGCGAACAAGGCGCAGTCGCTGGTGCGCGAGAAGGGGCAACACACTCTGATCGACAAGGTCAAGGTGCGCTACCTCTCGGACGACGACAAGTACTGGGCGGAATTCGTGGGCTTCGGGCACAAGTTCGTCCACATCCCTGAACGCTACGTGCGCGAGTACGACCGTCTTCTGATGGGCGGCATCTGGGCGCAGGTCTCTCTACGTCACGAATACGACGACACGGCGACGGGCAAGCGCAGCCCCTGGATTGACGACCTGGAAGCCCATCCAGGTGGCGACGTTCGACCTGGGCGCGTACCAGGCGGGCGGGGCGAATTCACCACGGAGGAGTGATCGAGCCCGATCCGTAGCGCGTCGGCCTGGAACCGAGCCATTTCGACCGGCGGCTGAAACTACCGTTCTTGACGCGCCCGATCCCGCTGTGCGAGGCGAACTACAACATGATCGAGCTGGGGCCGCGCGGCACCGGCAAGAGCTACGGCTATCAGGAGCCTTCCCCTACGCGCGATCCTGCTCACCGGCCCCACGACCGTCGCGAACCTGTTTTATAACATGGCTTCAAAAGATGGACTGGTCGGTCTCTGGGACGCGTCGCCTTCGACGAGGTGGCGGACCTGCAGAAGATGCCTGGGTCATCACGACGCTCAAGACCTACCGCGAGTCGGGCACATTCGCTCGCGGCAAGGACGCCCTGTCCGGCTTCGCCTCGATGGCCTTGTTCGGCAACACGAACCAGCCGGTGGACGTTATGGTTCGTTCGTCGCACCTGTTCTCGCCGCTGCCCGCCATCATCCGCGAGGACATGGCGTTCCTGGACCGGCTGCATTTCTACCTGCCCGGCTGGGAGGCGCCGAAGATGCGCGTCGAGTTCTTCACAGACGGCTACGGCTTCGTCGTCGATTATCTGGCCGAGGCACTGCGGACCCTGCGCCAGCACAACCACACCGAGGTGGCGGATAGGTACTTCGCGTTGGGCTTGCACCGAACGCGCGGGATGTGCTGCGTTCGCAAGACCGTTTCCGGCCTGGTCAAGCTGATCTACCCGCACGGCGAGGTGACGCGGGAGGAGACCGCGGAGTTGATGTCGCCCTGAGGACGCCGCCGGGTGAAGGAGCAACCAAGAAGATGGGCAGCTTCGAGTACCACCAGACCTCCTTCGTATCGGGACCAGACGACCGGCGAAGAGTGGTACGTCGGCGTTCCCGAAGAGGGTGGTCGCAACCTTTATCTCCACCGACCTGCTCGCGCCTGGTTCGGTCTACATCGCCTCGGTGGACGACCAGTCCCGATGCGCCCTGTACCGGCTGGAGGTCGGCTGCGCCTCCGGGACGGGGAAGCTGCGTTCGCCGGCGGCATCGAGGGGGCGCTCAAAGAGTCGATTCAGCGGGCATTCGGCTATCTTCAGAGTCACAAAGTCGATCTTGGCATCGCGCAGGCGTTCGACACGACGGACTTCCACGTCGAGGCGATCGACCTTCTGACCAACCGCGTGCCCTGCGATAACGCCGGGATCGGCTTCGTAGTCGCCATCTGCTCTGCGCTCAAGAAGCAGGCCGTGCTGTCCGGTCTCTTGATTCTCGGCGACCTGAGCATTCAGGGCAACATCAAGGCAGCGCGTTCGCTGTCGGAGCCGCTCCAGATCGGGATGGAGAACGGGGCTCGGCGCGCCCTCGTTCCCGTGGAGAACAAGCGCCAGTTCCTGGAGGTGCCAGCGGAGATTGTCGAGCGAGTCGACCCCGTGTTCTACTCAGACCCACACACCGCCATCCTCAAGACGCTGTCTATCGCATAGACGGGCGGATACAGATCCTTTAGCACGTTGTTCACGGGGCGCCTTTCTCTCTTGAGTCCGTCCGCCAGAGGCGCTCGATAAGGGTGGCGTCGTTCGTGGGCATGCCGCCCGACAGGGAAGTATCGGAGAAGATACAGAACCGCCAGGGTACCTTTCCCCGGTCAAGGTTCTGGGAGATGACGTAGCGGATGCAACGTTCGAACTGAGTCCGCATAGACCACCCCTCGCCATGGAACTCACGCTCGTACTGCCTGGGGGTTCTGACGCGGCCATAAATGAAGGCCCGACCATCATCCTTGTGATTTCCGATATATTTACCATTTTCGCCGTTGTTTGAGACAGGCATAAGGGGTAAGATATTGCCGTTGTCGCCTCTGATATTGTCAACCCACAGTATGGCGGCGTCTTCGTCGCGCCCGCTTTTGATGGCGGAGACAGGGTCGAGGCCGCAGGCGAGGTCAACGGCCTCGGATATAGAAAAGACCGTTTCTGATAGACTGGTTGGTCCCATTACATGAGTATTCACCAAGATCCCCTACCTGGGCTGTTGTCCCTTGCGGACGGATGGGCGACCCTGGCGCAGACGGAGGATGCCCTGCGCCAGGGTCGCCGTTCTGTGCTTTTGGAAGGGGTGCCGCTCGCCGCGAAGGGGTGGCTGCTGGCGCGGCTGGCGTGGGATACCGGCAAGCCGCTGCTGGTCGTGACCTACACGGACGAGCAGGCGGCCCGCCTGACCGAGGACCTGGGGCGGTTCCTGCCGCCCGGGCAGGCGCCGCGCCTGCTGGCGTCGTCGCTGCCGCTGCTCCTGGACGACGAGGAGAGCGGGCGGGACGTGGGGCGGGCGGGGCGGCGCGTGGCGGCGCTGACCGCGCTCGCGGGCGGCGAGCGGGGGAACGTCGTCGCCCCGGTCGCGGCGATCCTGCAGAAGGCGCCGCCGCCCGCGGCGATCAAGGCGCGGCGGATAACGCTCTCGGTCGGGGATGCGGTGAACCTGGACGCCCTCGCGGCGCGGCTGACCGCGTTCGGGTACTCGCGCGAGGAGCAGGTGAACCTGCCCGGGTCGTTCGCGCGGCGCGGCGACATCTTCGACGTTTTCCCCGGCGACGCCGACCAGCCGGTGCGCATCGACCTGTTCGGCGATGACATCGAAAGCATCCGGCCCTTCGACCGCGAAACGCAGCGATCGGACGGCAAAATAGAGTCCGTGACCCTGGTCGCGGCGCACGAGGTCGCCTACACGCGCGAGAACATGGCCCGGGCGGCGGCGGCGCTCCGGAAGCAGACCGAGATGCGCCTGGCCGAGATGCAGCGGGCCGGCGAGAACAAGGAGCGCATCGAGCGGCTGCGCGAGTCGGCGGAGAACGACGTCACGCGCCTGGAGCACGCCGTCTACTTCCCCGGCATCGAGCGCTACCTGGCGCTGCTGCACCCCGACGCCGGCTGCGCCTTCGACTATCTGCCCGACGACGCGCTCGTCATCCTCGACGAGCCGAGTCAGATGCGCTCGCACGCCGAGCGCGATATCGAGACGGTCACCAAAAACCTCGCCGGGCGGGCCGAGCGGGGCGAGATCGTGCCGCTGGCCGACCCGCTCTGCCTCGACTTCGAGGAGGCGGTGCGGCAGGCAGTCGAGGGACGGCAGACGGTTCTGCTTTCCCTTCTGGCACGGCCGCTCGAATGGATCCACCCCGAAGTGAGCCTGCACGCAAGCGGCGCGCCCGCGGA
>JAUJNC010000316.1 GCA_030446525.1 Armatimonadaceae bacterium | reverse complement strand
CCGATGACGCTTTGTTCCTCCGGCTATCACCGCAGATCGAGAACCACCCCCTGTTTCCCGAGCGGACTTCGGTCCTGTGGGCGCGGCTCGAGGGCCAGGGCTGCGTGCGCCTGCGCATCTGGGAGCGCGGGGTCGGGGAAACCCTGGGCTGCGGCACGGGCGCGTGCGCCGCGGCGGTGCTGGCGCGCGTGCAAGGCAAGTCCTCCGCACCCGAGATCGCTGTCGCCTCCAAAGGCGGCGCCCTGCGCGTCGTCTGGCCCGGCGGCGCCGACGATACCATCATCCTGATCGGCCCGGCCGAAGTGGTTTTCACAGGCGTCTGGCTGTTATCCGCTTAAGGTCAGAAAGATTGCTGTAGAATGAGAAACGGGAGGTAGGGATGATGCCGACGCTGGAATTGACCGTCGACCAGGTTCTTGAACTGATCCGGCAGTTGCCGCGTGAGGACCAACAAAGGGTAGCAGACGCGCTCAACGCGGAGCGTGAGGCGTGGTGGCAGGAGGCTGTGGTACAGGGGGAGTCGCATATGCGCCGTCTCAGCGCCGAGCGTGGGCGCGAATGGGACGCGATGAGCGAGGCCGAACGCGAAGCGTTCGTGGACGACCTGTTGCACGAAGATTAGCGAAGTGATCCCCGTCGTCTTCGATACGAACATCCTCTTTTCCGCGGTCGGCTGGCGCGGCGCTCCGTTCGATTGCGTTCAGGCCGCGCGCCGGAGTGCCATCGCTTCGGTTACCTGACTCTCAAGGTCGTGGTCGCCGACCCGGACGACGATATGGTTTTAGAGTGCGCGCTGGTGGGAGCCGCGACCCACATCGCCACCGGCGACCGCCATCTGCTTTCACTGGGCCGTTATCAGGAGATCGCGATCGTCAGCGCTGCCGACTTCCTCGCGCTGGTAGCTGCGCCCTGACCTCGTGTGGGCTTGCCGGCGCGCTAGAGCCAGGCGACGCCTTAGCAGCGCCAGAAAGGGATTCATGCCGCGTAAGACGCCGCTCCAGGGATGTCCCGAGCCGTTCCATTTGCTGAACCGCGTCCCGATCCACGAGACGGGCGAGCCGCTGGTGGACTTGAGGGTCGCCTGTCCGGACGTGCTCCCGCGGCCGGGCTGCCTGCCGTATCTGCGCCGCACGGTCGCCGCGATGCTGAACCGCGCGCAGGACGCGCTCCCGCCCGGCCACCGCTTCACGGTCTCGACGGCCCTGCGCACGCTGGAGATGCAGAGCCGCATGTACTGGCGCAACTATAACCGCCTGAAAGAAGAGAAGCCGCACTGGCCGGCGTCGGCGCTGCGCCGCACCACCAACAAGTACTTCGCGCCCCCGGACGCCAAAGCGCCGCCCGGGCACACGACCGGCGGCGCGATCGACGTGGGGCTGGTCGGGCCGGACTACAAAGCGCTGGACATGATCGCCCCGACCAAGGGCTGGGAGGCCGCCTATACCTGGTCGGACAAGATCGCCCCCGAAACGCGGCGCAACCGCCAGATGCTGATCGGGGCGCTCGCGGCGGCGGGTTTCTCCAACTGCCGCGACGAGTGGTGGCACTGGTCCTACGGCGACAACGCCTGGGCGGTGCGCACCGGCTGCGCCGTGGCCGTGTACGGCCTGATCGAACCACCGCCCGGCTACACGTTCGTCCCGCGCCGCCGCCGGCAACGCGTCGGGTACCACTTCTACGGCCCCCGCCGCCACCGCCGCCGCGCCTGGGGATAGGGACTGGACACAAAAATATGCTACAATGAGGGCACTATGCTGATCGCCAAGGCCCGTATCGTCGCTTCGCTGGTCGCCCTCACCGCCGCGTCCCCCGTGCTCGCCGCGCCACGGGGGGAGACGTCCGCCGCCGCGCAGGTCGACGGCATCACGAGCCGCGTGGTGGATAACCTGTGGAAGACCACCGACCACTACTGGCATGACGGGGACTACAACCGCATCGTTGCCCTCACCCGCATCTGCGTCGAGGCGGATCCCAAGTTTTATGAGGCGTGGGGCTCGGGCGCCTGGCTGTTGTGGAGCATGGGCGACACCGCCGCCGCGGACGCCTTTTTGCGCGAGGGGCTGGCGCGCAACCCCGATGTCTACCACCTGCACCACGATTTCGGCTGGCACCTTTTCAACACCAAGCGCTACGCCGAGGCGCTGCCGCACCTGCAGGCCGCCGTCCGGTTCGATGACGCGCCGTCGCAGGTGTGGAAGACGCTGGGCCACTGCTATGACCGGCTCGGCCGGCTGGACGAGGCCGAGACGACCTGGGAAGCGGTGACCCGCAGGTTCCCCGGGGACGTCGCGGGGCCGCCGAATCTGCAGCGCATCCGGGACAAGAAACGCGCCGCCCGGCAGTAGAAGACGGGACGCGCAACCACAAGGACCTGACGGATGGCACCGCCCGACGATTCCGCGCCCCTTCCCGACGGCTCGCCTTCGCCGGGCGGCCCGCCACCGGGGGAGGGTTACCTCGTGCCCCGCACGACATACGTGTGGCTGGCGCTGCTCCTGCTGGTGTACCTGCTGCCCTCGCTCCTCCCCATCGCGCCGCGCCGCGTGTCGGCCCGCCGCGGGGACGTGCTCAGCGCCGCCGCTTTTGAAAAGTATGTCGCCGCCGAATACCAGGTGCGCAGCGCGTTCGGCCTGTCCGCGTTCCAGGGGCTGGGCGGTCCGCAGCTGGACCGCGGCCGGACGCAGGCGCTGCGCGGGGCCGTCCGGGAATACCGCGCCCTCCTGGAGGACACCGCGTCGCCGAACATCGCGCGCCGCATCCTTATCCTCGAGCATGCCCTCGGCCTGCGCTTCGATACGCGGCTGGTGGCGGAAGAGCTGGAACCGGCGCTGCGCGGCGCCGGGAAGGGTGACGCCGAGATCGCCGCCGAACGGCGGCTGTGGCGCGATCTGTACCAGCGCGAGCGCGTGGCCCCGGAACAGGCGGCGGGCTACGAGCGCCGCCTCCGCGCCATGGAGCTGCACTTCCTCGGGGACCGCGCCCTCTACGATCTATACACCGCCGCCGGGGACGCGCGCCGCGCCGAATCTTTCGTGTGGCGCCTGGAATCGCGTGCGCGCGCCTTTCTGTTCCGGGTGGCCCTCCTCGGGCTGCTGGTGACGCTCGGCTTTTTCGGGGGCGCCGCCTTCCTGGTCCTTTTCCTTGTCAGCGCGGCCAAGAGGCGGTGGCGGCAGGTCGGGCGCGTGGCGACGCGCCCGCAGCGGCTCGGCTGGGGCGAGCTGCTCGACGCTTTTCTTTTGTATCTGCTTCTGGTGCGCGGCGTCGGCCTGCTGGTCGCCGCCGTCGCGATCCGGCGGATGACGACGCCGCCGCCGCACGCCGAACTGGCGCTTTCGGCCGCGGTGCAGATCGGGACGGGTGCGGCGGCGGCGCTGTACCTGTGGGCCAAAGCGCGGCGGCGGGGCGCGGCGCTGGCGGCCCGGGTGGACGGCTTCGAGGCCGGGTTCGTCGAGGCCCGCAAGG
>JAUJNC010000315.1 GCA_030446525.1 Armatimonadaceae bacterium | reverse complement strand
CCCGCATGACGGAGCAGGAGATCGCCGACCGGATCGGCACGACGCGCGAAAGCGTCAACCGGAAACTATCCCGGCTCAAACAGATCGGCGCCGTGCGGCGGTCCGGCCGTGATCTCGTCGTGGTGAACCGGCGGAAGCTGCGCGACCTCGCGGCGGCCCCGTAGACCGCATGCACCTGCCCGGCAAGAAAGGCTTTATGGTTATGACGATGCGCCTCGCTGCGGCTCTTTTTCTGGCGTGCTCGCTTCTGGCGGCGACCGGCATGCGCGCGGTCGCGGCGTCGGCGGAGCCGGCGCGCGCGCCGCACGGCATGGTGGCCTCGGCCAACCGGCTCGCCTCGGAGGTCGGCGTGGAGGTGCTCCGGCGCGGCGGGAACGCCGTGGATGCGGCCGTCGCCGTGGCGTTCGCGCTCGCGGTGACGTTCCCGGAGGCGGGAAACCTGGGCGGCGGCGGGTTCCTGATGCTGCGCCTGCGGGACGGCCGGACGACCGCGATCGACTACCGCGAGACCGCCCCCGGCGGGGCGACGCGGACCATGTACCTGGATGCGGCGGGCGAGCTGATCCAGGGCGAGGGGTCCTCGACGGTCGGGTACCGCGCCGCCGGCGTGCCCGGCACGGTGGCGGGCATGGCGCTGGCCCTGCAAAAGTACGGGTCGGGCAAGCTCACCTGGGCCGAGCTGATCGAGCCGGCGCGCCGGGTCGCCGCCAACGGGTTTGTCGTGAACCGGGCGTTGGCGCGCTCGCTGGGCGGTGAAAAGGAGCTGCTCGGGCGCTACCCGGACGGCCGCCGCATCTACCTGAATGGCGGCAAGCTGTATGCCGAGGGCGACCTGCTGCGCCAGACGGACCTCGCGGCCACGCTGGCGCGCCTGCAGAAGGCGGGGCCGCGCGAGTTCTACGAGGGCGAGACGGCGCGCCGGATCGCCGAAGACATGAAGCAGAACAACGGGTTGATCACCCGGGACGACCTGCGCGGCTACGCCGCCAGGGAGCGCGCGCCGTTGCGGGGGACGTACCGCGGCTACGAGGTGATCTCGATGCCGCCGCCCTCGTCGGGCGGGGCGGTCCTCCTCGAGATGCTCAACATCCTGGAAGGCTATGACCTGCGCCGCATGGGCTGGTCGTCCTCGCAACGGTACCATCACCTGGCCGAGGCGATGCGGCGCGCGTTCGCCGATCGGGCCGAGCACATGGGGGACCCGGATTTCGTTTCCGTGCCGGTCGCCGGGCTGATCGATAAGGGCTACGCGGCGCGCCGGCGAGGCACCATCGGGGTGGAACGGGCCTCGTCGAGCAAAGACGTGCGCGCCGGGCAGCCGGCCCGGCCGGAGCCGCCGCAGACGACGCACTTCACCGTCGTGGACCGCGACGGCACCGCCGTCGCCAACACGTACACATTGAACGGCCGCTACGGCTCGGGCGTCGTCGCGGCGGGCACGGGCGTGCTCCTGAACAACGAGATGGACGATTTCGCGGCCAAGCCCGGGGCCCCCAACCTGTTCGGCCTGATCCAGAGCGAGCGCAACGCCGTCGCGCCCCGGAAGCGCCCGCTGTCCTCGATGACCCCGACGTTCGTGCTGCGCAAAGACGGGGCGCTGTGGTTTACGATCGGGTCGCCCGGCGGCCCGACGATCATCAACACCGTCCTCCAGGTGATCACCAACATCATCGACCACGACATGACCATCCGGCAGGCCATCGACGCCCCGCGCATCCACCACCAGTGGCTACCCGACGAGATCGTCTACGAGCCGTACGGGCTGTCCGCCGACACCGAGCGCGCGCTCGCCGGGCTCGGCCACAAACTGACGGCCAGGCCTCGCTACATGGGCGACGCGCAGGGGATACTGATCGAGGACAGGACCGGCGTGCGCCTGGGCGCGAGCGATCCGCGCGGCGACGGCGCGGCGGTGGGGCACTGATCCCGTGTCCGTGGTCGCCTACGTTTCCGGGCACGGGTTCGGGCATTCGGTGCGCGAGGTGGAGATACTGCGCCGCCTGCCGGCGGAGATCCCCCTCGTAGTCAAGACGGGGGCGCCCGAGTGGTTCTGGCGTCAGGAGGTCGCGCGCCCCTTCGACCTTCTTGCCGCCGCCTACGACGTCGGCTGCCTGCAGACCACGTCACTGGACGTGGACGCCGCGGCCACGGTTGCCGCCTGGGAGGAGGCCGACGCCCGCAACCGCGCGGGTCTGGCCGATGAGGTGGACGATCTGCGACGGCGCGGCGCGCGCGTCGTCGTCACCGACGTGCCCTCGTTCCCGCTCGCCGCCGCCGCCGAGCTGGGGATCCCCGGCCTGTGCGTGGCGAACTTCACCTGGGCCGACATCTACGCCGGGCTGAGCGACGTGGAGCCGCGCTTCGCGCCGGTCGCGGCGCGGCTGGAGCGGGAGTACCGGCAGGCCACCGTGCTGCTGGACGCCGACCTGTCGCTCCCGATGCCCTACTTCGAGCGCCGCGAGCGGATCGGCCTGGTCGCCCGCCCGAGCAGGCCCCGCCGCGACGACCTGATCGGGCGTCTGGGCATCGACCCGGACCGGCGTCTCGCCCTGGTCTACGCCGGCAACTGGGGCCTGCCGCTGCCGTGGGAGCGCCTGGCGAGCTTCCGCGACTGGCACTTCCTGTCGTTCGTTCCGCCGCCCGTCCCCGTCGGCAACCTTTCCCTGGTCACGCAGGACCTGCTGCCGCACGCCGATGTGGTGGCCTCGGTAGATCTGGTGATCTCCAAGGCGGGCTACGGCCTGGTCGGGGAGTGCCTGTCGGCGCGCACGCCTCTTTTGTACTGCCCGCGCGACGGGTTCGCCGAGTTCGCGGCCCTCGATGCGGCGCTGTCCGCCTGGCCCGGCGGTCTGCGCGCCGGCGCCGAAGAGTTCCTCGCCGCGGACTGGGGGAGGTACCTGGAGCGGGTCCCGCCGCGCACCGTTTTGCCCCACGTACCGGCCGCCGGCGGCGAGCGCGCGGCGGCGACGATCGCCGCCTATCACCGCGATGGGCCTGAGCCAAAATAGTTTCAAAATGTCCCAATCATCTGCTTGACAGGGTTGTCTGCTTGTGCTATAATCGCCCCCAAACGGGAGGCAAGTCACGCCCGTAGTAGTTGCCTGTGTACTTGTAGGAGGTAGTAGAAATGCAGAAAGGCAAAGTGAAGTGGTTCAGTGACGCCAAGGGTTACGGCTTCATCGAGGTGGACGGCAAGAGGGACATCTTCGTCCACTACTCCGCGATCCAGAAGGAAGGCTTCAAGACCTTGAGCGAAGGTCAGGACGTCGAGTTCGAGATCGTCGACGGGGCCAAAGGGCCGCAGGCCTCCAACGTCGTCAACACCGTTGGCGCGTAGGGGCATCCCGGACGCTCGCGTCCGCGGAGGGGAAACAGGAGATTGATCGCGCGGGACTGCTCCGATACCGTTATACCCTGTGCTCCCCGCTTGGAAACCGTTTTGCAAGTGATAAACGAGGACTGAGACA
>JAUJNC010000009.1 GCA_030446525.1 Armatimonadaceae bacterium | reverse complement strand
GTATTTTGCAGCCGCTCCTGAAAACCCTCCGGCGCGCGTATCTTTTCCGCCGACAGGCTTGTGAGCGGCCCGACAAGGCCCGCGCTCGCCAGATGGTCGCCGCCCATGAGTAGGCCGCGCGCCAGAACCCACGGCAGCGATGGCACTTCCAGTCCAACGGCCGCCTTTAGCGTCTCCTCCAATGCTTCGTTCGCCTGGTAGAGGTCGGGAAGGGCGGAGGGGTCGTTGGGGAGAGGGCAGGGAAGCGGTGGGATGACGCCACTTTGCTCGGCCTCGGCGACGTACTGTCGCACCCAAGGCCACCAGTGTTCCAGTTCGGCAAGTTTGTCCCGCCACACTTTGCCGGCGGTGCGATCAAAGACGAATGGCGGCAGGCCCCGGCCCGTGCATCGGGCCAACTTTTCGTGATCCAGCGTCTTGTGATGCGACAGCACCGCTCCGACCAGTTGCCGGTCGCAAACAGCGTCCAAACCGGAGGCGAGCAAGATGGCCGTGGAAAGCGCCTCATGCCGGTAATCCCACTTCGGGCGCGGCCCGTCACCCTGGTGCGTTACGACCGCCTGAAAACCAGTTGCCGCCTTGCCTAAGTCGTGGAAAACGGCGGCCACGCGCAAGGTGTCACCAAACGAAGCCGGCGCAACCTCGGCGAGCGGAGCGCGCAGGGCGGCGACCAAGCCCGCTACGGCCACGACGACTTCCTCCGTGTGACGGCGCAGCATCATCGGCGGCGCGGACTTCGCCATCGGCTCGCCGTGGGCGTTATTCATGGCGCGAGCACCTTTCGGTCGAACAGGGGGACGCACAACCCTGCATCGCCGCCGCTGCCGTCCGCCCCTTCGTCGCGCCAGAACAGGTCTGGCACAGCGACTGTTTGCGGCCCGCGTGCCGCGTCCAAGACGTGGAACGGCTTTACCGCGAGCGCCCGGCGCGCCGGATCCAGGTTGAAGTAGGTCGGGAAACTGAAAATTTGCGACTGGATGCGGGGCGTGGGGAACGGCACCAGAACGCCCGCCGCCCGCGCCTCCGCTGTGACCGCCGCTAAGGTCGTCGCTTGGTGCCGATCCACATACGCGACATCCTGGGAGCGTCCGAGCAGCAGCGGGTAGCGCGGGCTTAGGAACGCCTCGGCTACCGCGCCCGGCTTCACATATAACACGAGGCGCGGGTTGAACAGAAACTGCCGGATGATGGGCGCGCTGCTCACCGCGTTGAGTTTGGCGTCCCAGCGCGGCCCGCCCGGCCCGAAGGCGATTACCTTTTCTAAGTCCTGCGCCCGCGCCTCGTACTCGAAACGGTAGGCCACCCACGTTTCGTCCGGCGTCACCTCGCGCCCGGCGGCAGCAGCGAGGAGACCGTACACCGTGGCCGGCGGGGGCACGGGTGAGGTAATCTGATAGCCCATCATGCCCGGCACACGGAACGAGGCGGTATAGGCGCGCAGGTCCACGCGAACAGCGTCCATCACGCCTACTCCGCCGGCACCACGCCGTCGCGCCCGGTAAGCGTCGCAACGCGCTCGATGGTTTCACCCGGCGTGCCGACCACGAACCGGACGCCCTCGACCCCCGCCTCCAGCGCGGCGACAACCTCGGCCTCGTTGGCGAGCACGCCAGGCCGATAGCCAAAGTACAGTCGCCCGTCGCCGAGCAGCCGGTCTTTGTAATCCTTCACGACCGAGCCGAGGCGCGGCATATTCAGCGCGACGCGCTCGTCCCCGTGCGGCACGAACAGGTTTTGGAAGGGCGCGTTGCCACCGTCAAGGCAGCCCAGGAGCGTGACGACGGGCATCACGTCGGACAGGTTGCGCGTCAGGTTCGCTCCATGGCGCAGGCGGGCCAGGGCTTGCAGCGTTTCCTTTACCCGCTTGCGCCGCTCGTCTAGACTCATGCCGAGCACGCGCGGCTGCAGATTCCCGTTCGCCTCCTGCACGACGTGGGCACCTTCGGCGATGGGCGCATCGATGGCGAGGTCACGCATCGGACCGCACTCGAAACGCCCCACATCCCCCAGGCTGAGAGTGAACACGCCCTGCATAAAGGTCGTGTAATGCTCGTGCTCGAACGGGACCATGTTCGGGTTGTCCACGGGCAAATCCCGCGAAAAGTGACCGAAGTCGGACGTGATGACGCGCGGCATAACGGAAACGAGCAGGCTGTTTTTGAGCGGGCTGACGCGCCGTTGCGTGCCGCCTGCACTACCCGTCGCCTCGTCTGTTGTGCCCGAGGCTGCCGTGCCCACCGCCGCGTCGACGTCGTCGCCGTCGAGAGCTAGAGTATCCGCGGCAGGCGCGGCGTCCGCCTTCTTCTGGCGCCCGCCTGCCTTCTTCGCTTTTTTGGCCGCCATGTAGCCGAAGAGGTCATCGTCGGAATACCGGATGGGGTCACCCTCGGTGTAGGCGGACTTGGCTTCGCGCGTGACAGGGCTTGGCTGCCAGCCGAAGTCGGCGTATAGTACCTCGCGCCACCAGCGGCGCACCGCCTGTCCGGAGATGTATGGGTAGGCGTTTCTGCGGTCTCGTCCAACCACAATTTGCTTAACAACGACCGCGTTGTCCAAGCGTTGGCCAGTGTCATTTCCGGCGTTGTTCAGGGCCGCGCCGTTGGCCTCAATCAAGATCGCGCCGGTCAGTACAGGGTTGCTCACGATGTCCTCCTCGAAAAATGCAGGGCCGAAGTTCAGGTGGCGATTGGGTCGGCAGTCTTGTCCGCGACCGGCTCCACCTCCGGTAAATCCGCGTCGCGCAAGGCCGAGTACAGGTAGGCGAGCAAGTAGTCGCGCATGAGGAAACTCACCCACGACTGATCGGGCGGAAAGATGTTCACGAAGTCGTTCCACCCCAAGACACCGCGCCGGGCGGCACGAAGAACCGCCCGCCGCAGTTCGGGCAAACGCTGCGCTTTCGCCAAGTCAAAGGCGACCTTTTGGCCCAAGTCGGCATCGGCGGATAATTTCGCGCCAGCCTGCTCGGCAAGCAGCACAAGCGGGTGTCTTTCTGCTGGCGCCGGGTGCTCCTCACCGTCCCAAGGCGTGAATGCTTCGCCGCGCTCTGCGGCATGTTGCCGCTCGTAGATGGCGGCCAGCAGATAGTCGCGGGCGGTGAGCGCAGCGCGCCGGTCGTCGGGTGGAACGAGACGGGTGAACTCGTCGAACGTCATCAAATTTTCCCGGCTCAGACGCCCTAGCGCGGCGTTCACCCGCTCCCGCTGTTGCAAAAGAAGCATCCAATCCTTCATCTTATTGCTACCAACGATGCGCTCGGACACGGCCTCCACATCGTGGATAAATGCGCTGCTCAACTCCAATACCTCCGTTGCATACAGACTGTGCGCCTGCCAGCCGCCGAGCAGACGGCCCGCCTTTCCGCCGTCCGGTCGCAGACAGCAGATGGTCACCATCGGCTCACGCGCAAGCATCCGCTTCGCTACCAACCAACCAACCCGCTCGTTTCGTAGCACCTCTCGGTTGAACTGGTTCGGGTCGCTTTGGTACTGCAATTGGGCGAAGAACCAGAACAGTTGGTGTGGCAGGTCGTGCGCGGCGATGGTCGGCCCGCGATTGTCATTAGAAAAGACATAAGCCGTGACTGGGTAACGGCCTGCCTCAATCTCCTTCCACGAGATGGCACTCTGGCCGCTGCCGCTCATCAGGTAACTGATCAGGGCAACCAGCGCGGCATCCGGGTCACGACTCGTCTGCCAATTACCATAAAAGCCAAGTCCCTCGTGGCGCGCTATAACATCGTTCATGTTGCCCAGCGTCAGCCCTGCGCAGGCGATAGCAATCTTCTCGACGGCGGTGTGAACGAACCAGAAGAAGCCCGCGTTGACGCCGGTGCGAAGCACGGACAGCGGAAAGAACTCCAGTGCGAGCGCCGTCAGCGCACCGACCGCGTGCCCTTCCTGCAAGCCCGGATGGAAGTTGCGCTTGCTCTTGCTATCCACGAGCGGGAACTCATCGTTGCCGACCCGCGCAAACGCCGCGCTGCCGTCCACGAAGCACGAGCCGTAGCCATTCGCCGCCGCCTGCCCGGCCGCCAACTGCCGGAACGCCTCGTGTTTCCTGTCAACGCGCGCGCGGTACTGCTTCTTCTTGTTGTCCTCGCCTTTGACAGCCGGGTTGGAGAACGGCCCATTTGGGAAGATGACCGACATCTCACTGGTGGCGAATGCGCTCTCCTTCGTGTTCGTGACGCGGCGCTTCTGGAACATGGCGTCACTGGTCATCACCCGCGTCAACTCAGCGACCGCCCGGTCCACGGCTGGATCGTCCAACTCGGACAGGCCGTCCACCTTCGCTGCCGCGCACATTCCGGCGAGGCCCGCGTCCACAAAGGGGTTGCCCGTGAAGCAGAACTTAGCCATTTATCCTCTCCACAATCGGTTTTACCTTCATAGAATCACCACAACATTATATGCCGAATGTTATCGAATTGACAAATCATATGGTCGAATATTCGCGAGGCTGAACGAACAGTTTGAAACAATGTCATCGATTTGGGCATGCAATCCCGTAAGGGCTTTAGTCGTTCTGTGTTCAGCCCCTCTTGTGTGAGGTTCCTGATGCCACTGTACGCAGGATTGGACCGGTCGGGAACTTCTGACCTGACCGGTATCGCGCGGGGGCACGATCCGTATGTTGTCTGCGTTGCGGCGATTGAAACCAAGGACGGTGGTCAGGAGGCGCTGCACACCTATTTTAGCGAAGTGCGGGGTACGTTCGGTATGGCCGCAGCCCAGGAGTTTCATGGGCATGAGATGTCGGAGGCTATGATGTCTGCGGTCCTGGAGACAGATGCCATTGGCGAACTGCGTGTTGGAGCGTTGCTGATTGACAAGGCCGCGACTCAGCGGTTCCGAGGTATTGCTGCCTTGCCGCGTCCGCCAGAGGTTCAAGCCGTGGCGGCTCAGGTCTTGCTGGAGAGATTTCTGGCTCGATGCCCGCTGGTAGGGTTGTGGTGTGACGAAGACATCAAAGGTAAGGAAAAGCAGCAAGCCTTTACCAGTGCGGTTCAACGAATTCATCGGACTGCTTGGCCGGGGACGCAACTGAAGGTTCGGCACAAATCGTCCAAAAGTACCGATCTGATCCAGTTGGCTGATGTTATCGCATATGGACTGGCGAATCTGGCACGAGGCACGATAAAGACTTCGGAACTGCGTCAGCGCCTGGTAGTGATACGCGACAGTACGAAAAATGTCATTATTGGACCGGTTGCTTGGGAGGAGTGGTGAGGGAGCGACCTGCGACCCTATCTCTAGCGCACTAGAGCAGGCCACCCGCGCGACTTTTCGGGACGCAGGAACGTTTACAGCGGAATTATACCCGCAGAAGGAGGCGACCTGCGGCCCTATCCCCGGCGAGGCCCGAAGGCCAGGCGCTGCTATCTGTCCACAACGCCATGTAACCGAAGCAGGACGTTCGGCGACCGTTCGGGCCGCAGGAACATTTACGTATTTAATATACCACATTACGGTCATTGCTGCATTTCGTCCTTCGTCACGTCCACCATGCCGAAGCCACCCGCGTTCTTCTCGCCGAGGCCCGCGTTCCATGCTAATTCCATCAGTTCCGGCGAACCAGTCAGGGTGAAGGGTGCCATGGCGCCGATGATGTCGATGCCTTTGAAGGTCTCTTTCTTGGTGCCGCCGTGGGGGTTGCGCGCCAGATAGCCCTGGTCAAAGTCTAGGCGCAGGCGCTCGTCGGCGGGGGGGTGGCCGTGCAGCGTGCGGTACTTGGCAAGCAGGTTCTTGCGCACCGCTTCCGAGAAAGCGTCGCCGTCGCAGGGACGCAGGTAGCGCGTGCCGCCGCCGGGAAGCGGAACGGAGGCCACGATCGAGGTCAGGCAGGTGAAGCGGGTGGTTTCGGTAAAC
Source organism: Armatimonadaceae bacterium (assembly GCA_030446525.1). The sequence goes on along the minus strand of JAUJNC010000009.1, from coordinate 57,796 downwards.
GCCGGTGTCTGCAGCGATTCCACGACCCGGATGGGGAAGTGGACGCCGCCCACGCGCAGGGTGTTGCCCGCCGTCAGCAGGCCCGTGGCGCCGTGCGTCAGGAAATCCGCCACCGGCGAGGCGAGCAGCCATTCGACGGGGCCGCGGGCGATGTGCATCTGATCCCCTTCCAGGCGGCGCTGGCTTTTGGGAACGCGCAGGTTCGAGAAGACGAAGAGCTTGAAGCGCTTGGGGCCGCCGTCCATGCGGTAGCCCTCATCGTGGAGGAAGCGCGAATAGTCGGTGCTGGACGTGCCCAGCAGATGGTAGACCAGGCCCGCCAGAAGCTCCTGGTGGTTGATAGGCACCCGCACCGGGCGGGGGTTGTCGAGCAAAACGCGCAGTCGCATCGGCTCTTCTACGCTCCTTTCGATTCGATATCAGGGTAACACGCTCAGCGGGACACCCCTGCGTCCCGGTAAACACCGCCGCTCACTTTTTCTTCGCCTTCGGGATACAGTGCGGCGATGGCCCGCACCTCCTCGACCATGCGGGCGCGCAGTTCGGCACCGCCAAGCACCCGGGCATGACGCCGCCAGCGCAGAAGCTCGGTAACGATGCCATCCACGCCGCGCACGGTCCCCGCCAGCAGCACCGAGCCGTCGCCGTCGGTCTGTGCACGCAGCGTGTCCGCCCACCGATGGGCCAGGACATAGCGGGCGACCTCGGGCGTAAACCGGACCTCCACGGCGACCGGCTCGCCGCCGCGCAGCCCGCCGACGACGCCGCTCTCGGCGGCGAACGCCTCCCACTCGGGCTGCCGCACCGAAAACGTCCCTTCCTCAAGGCGCAGACCGTGGATGCTGTCCAGCGCAAACGTCCGGATGGCGCGGTTTTTATGGCACCAGCCGTGCAGCTCCCAGTACACGCCCGCCCGCGCCTCGACCAGGTACGGATCTACGCGTCGCCATGCGCGCTCGCCCCGGCTGCGGCTCTCATAGTCGATCGCAACACCCCGCCGCTGTGCCGCCGCCTGCATCAGGGTGTCTATTGGAGCCGCCGAATAATCTCGTGGCAGGCGCCCCGGCGCGGCGGTGCGTGCTGTTGTGGAAAGGAGTGTGTTTAACGCGGGCGGCAAAACGGCAGTAACCTTGTCCAGCGCCGCCCGCGTCGCCTCAGCAAACGGGGCGCCGGGCGCGCAAAACTGGTTCCGAGCAAGGGCGAGCGCCAGCACGTCGCGCGCGTTTAGGGCCAGCCCGGGAAAGACCTGACCTTTGTCGGGAACGGTATAGGCACGCACCGCTCGATCATAGGAGATGGGAACCAGGGTGCGCAGAAGGCTGATATCGCGCTTGATGGTGCGCTCGTCACAGCCGCAGTCACGGGCGAGGTCCAGACTGCCAAGAGGTATGCCTGGTCGCCGCGACAAAAGCTTGGCAAGGATATGAAGCACACGCTCCACGCGCTCGGACGTGTCGGAGCGCCGGAAGCCGTTGTGAGAAGGCACGGAAAATGATCTCCTTTGTGAGCGTTGTGGCACCAGCGGCGGGGCTTGGCAGCAGGATTCCCCATCAGCGGTAAGGCTGGGAAGAAGCGATCTTGTTGCGACCATCCACAGCAAGGAACTCGGGCATAAAACCAGGAAAGGCCCTGGATCATATCCTTGCGATGGCGGTAGGCACTGACGGCTTTCAGTGACTCTACCACCGATGTGTCAAACATACAAGTCGCTCGTATGGTTTGTTGCCCGCCCAAGGGAAGGGTGTCCCACAGATGTCACAGCGTTGTGCGCCACCAGCTCTATTGAGCGCCGACAACAGCTGGAACCCCACCGCCGTCAGAACGCCGGCTGGCGATCCTCACGCGGGAGGGGTGACGTTTCCTCGCTTGAGGTACAATGAGGGTAAAGAGGTACCCACGACGTGGGGTGCAATGATGAAGAGGCGATCCGGCGGGATCTGCTCCGCCTATCTGAGGCTATTGGCGATACCGCTCCAGTTCCGGCCTGGCGCTCTCTATGGCGAACTCAGCCGACTCGATCCCGCCGTCCGCACGCCGAACTTGATGGTATTTTCGCGGGCTAACGCCCTTTTAGGAACACGACTATGAATACGCTTGAAACCGAACGAGAAAAGATGCTTGAGCAGGTACTGGCTGCCCGTACGTCGGCGGCGATCGCAGCGGCGGAGCAATTGCTCGACGACTGGATCGAGGCGCACCCTGAGGAACTAGGGATGCGCGACGCGTTCGAAATACTCGATAACCGCAAGGAGATCTTAGAGAGCGTCTTCGCGAGGGACCGGAACTAATCAAAGCCGCCTGAACGATAATGGACGATGACGCGGGGCGGACACGCCCGTTGGAGGTTCACGGCTGGCGACGGTTCTGAGTCCACCGCAACGCAACGTAATCTGGGCGACGTCAGTTGGGGCTTGTCGCTTGACGCCTGCTCACAGACTTCGCCGGACCAGGCGCGCCACGCCTCGCCTACAATCGAGGAGTGCTGGAGATCGCCAGCCCGCTGCCGGAGCACGAAGAGTATAACCGCACGATCGCTTTACTGGTGGAGGTCGTGGCCGAGAAAGGATCTCGATGTCGGGAACCTCGGCTCCACGACCTTCAAACGCCAGGACCTGGCGCGGGCTTCGAGCCGGACTCGTGTTTCTACATCCAGAGTGCCGAGCGCATCCGCGGCAAGGCGCAGATCGATTTGAAGGCGAGGACCGCCGCCGGACCTGGTTATCGAGATCGACATCACCCACCTGCGTCGCTGGACAAGTTCCCGATCTACGCGCGGGTCGGGATTCCCGAGATTTGGCGCTACGACGGCAAGGCCTTGAACATATTCATCCTGGAGGCGGCAGGTACCACGAACGAGAGGAAAGCGTTGCATTACCCGGTCTGGACCGGGCGACGCTCGCGCGCGCTTCATGGAAGACAGACGAGGCGCTCCGGCGTACCACATGGCCCGAACAGTGCGCGACTGGGCGCGCTCCCGAGGTGACGCCGGCGAGGCGATGCGCTGATAAAGGCGCGATAATGAGCGCGGGGCGCGGCGGTGCTTCCGCGCCCCGGACTATCTGGTCTACGCCGTCCAACACCTCGTCGGCGTAGGCGCCGCTCGGTGTTCCGGGCACGAGCAGGCGCCGGGACGATCTTGCCGTCGGGCGTGGCGTCCACGACGATGGTGTCGCCCTCCTGGAACTCGCGGCGCAGGATGCCCAGGGCGATCGGGTTCTCGACGAGCCGCTGGATCGTGCGCCGCAAGGGCGCGCGCCGTGCAGCGGGTCGAAGCCTGCTCGGCCAAAACCTGCTTGGCCGCGTCGGTGACTTCGCGCGGCGTCATCTTGCGCTCGGCCAGCGACTGCGCCGTGCGCCACCGCAGCAGGTCGACGATCTGCGTGATCTGCTCGCGATTGAGCGCGTGGAAGACGATGATCTCGTCGATCCGGTTCAGCAGGCTCGGGCCGCATGTGCCGCCGCAGGTCGTCGGTCACCCGGTCCCGCATCTTCCTCGTAGAGCAGCGTCACCTCGGCGGGCGTCGACTCCGTGGGGATCGCCTCGATCAGGTGCGAGCCGATGTTCGAGGTCATGATCACGACCGTGTTGCGGAAGTTGACCACGCGCCCCTGGCCGTCGGTCGGCCGGCCGTCGTCGAGCACCTGGAGCAGGACGTTGTGCACGTCCGGGTGCGCCTTCTCGATCTCGTCGAGCAGGATGACCCGGTACGGGCGCCGGACCGCCTCGGTGAAGGCGCCACCACTCCTCGTAGCCGACGTAGCCGGGCGGCGCGCCGATCAGGCGGGCGACGGCATGCTTCTCCATGTACTCGCTCATATCGATGCGCACCATGGCCGTCTCGTCGTCGAACAGGAACTCGGCCAGCGCCTTGGCCAGCTCGGTCTTGCCCACGCCGGTCGGGCCCAGGAACAGGAACGAGCCGATCGGCCGGCGCGGGTCCGACAAACCCGCCCGCGAGCGGCGGACCGCCTCGGCGACCGCCTCGATGGCCACGTCCTGCCCGATCACGCGCCGGTGCAGGCTGCTCTTCGGTACGCGGCTTCTCGGCCTCGCCCTCGAACATGCGCGACACGGGGATGCCGGTCTGTTTGGCGACGATCTCGGCGATGTCCTTCTCGTCCACCACCGAGTCCATGCCGGTCTCGCCGCACCGAGCCTCGCGGCGCTCGTTGTACTCGCGGCGCGGCGCCTGCTCCTCGTCGCGCAATTGGGCCGCCCGCTCGTACTCCCGGGCGTCGGCGGCCGCGCGGCCCTCGGCCACGGGCCCCGGTTGAGCCGCGCCTCCCTCTCTTTCAGGTCCTGCGGCATCGAGGACAGCGCGATGCGCACGCGGCTCGCGGCCTCGTCCATCAGGTCGATCGCCTTGTCGGGCAGGAACCGCTCGGTGATGTAGCGCGCCGACAGGGCTGACCGCGGCCTCCAGGGCGGCGTCGGTGATCTTGACGCGGTGGTGCGCCTCGTACTTGTCGCGCAGGCCCTTCAGGATCGCGACCGTGTCCTCGATCGAGGGCTCGCCCACGAACACGGGCTGGAACCGGCGCTCGAGGACGCCGCGTCCTTCTCGATGTTCTTGCGGTACTCGTCGAGCGTGGTCGCGCCGACGCACTGCAGGCTCGCCGCGCGCAGGCGCCAGAAAGCGAGCATGTTCGAGGCGTCCATCGCGCCCTCGGCCGCGCCCGCGCCGACGACGGTGTGCAGGCTCGTCGATGAACAGCACGATCTGCCCGGCCGCCTTGCGGATCTCGTCCATCACGCCCTTGAGGCGCTCCTCGAACTCGCCGCGGAACTTCGACCCGGCGACCAGGGGCCAGGTCGAGGGCCAGGAGCGTGCGCCCGCGCAGGGTTTCGGGCACGTCGCCGGCGTGGATCTTCTGCGCCAGCCCCTCGACGATCGCCGTCTTGCCGACGCCGGGGTCGCCGATCAGGACCAGGTTGTTCTTGGTGCGCCGCGACAGCACCTGCACCACGCGCGTGATCTCCTCGTCGCGGCCGATGACGGGGTCGAGCTTGCCCTCCTGGCCCGGCGCGGTCGGGTCGCGGGCGTGTAGCCAGCATCTGGTACTTGCCCTCGGGGTTCTCGTCGGTCACCCGCTGGCTGCCCCGGATCTGCTGCAGGGCGCGGTACACCTTCTCCTCGTCCACGCGGTGCTGCAGGAGGATGCGCGCCGCCGGCCCCTCCGCCTCCTTGATGCCCAGCAGCAGGTGCTCGACGCCGACGTACTCGTCCTTCAGGCGGCCCGCTTCGCCCTCGGCCAGATCAGGATGCGCTTGCCGCGCGGCGTGATGTAGATCTGCGCCTCGGCCGACCGGTCAGAATAGGTCACCTTGGGCGACCGGGCGAGGCTCCCTCCTCGACCCGGCGCGTTACGGCCGCGGCGTCCACGCCGACGCGCTCCAGTATCTGCGCCGCGAGGCCGTCCTCCTGCTCCAGGGGCCAGGAGCAGGTGCTCGCCGTCCAGTACGATTCTGTTTGTAGCGCCGGGTGTCCTGGCTCGCCGCGGCGCATCGCGGGCGCGCTCCGTGAAGTTTTCAAACATGGTGCGTCTTATCGCCTCCCGTTATCTGCTGTGATTGTTTTCGGCGCGGGCCGCCTCGATCTCGGAGATGCGCTGCTCCATCTCGCGGCGCATCTCTTCCGCGTCTGTTCCATCTGGCGCTGCAACTGGTCGAGGCGCTCCAGAGGCCCGAGGATCACCTCGACGCCCGCCAGGTTGACCCCCATCTCCTGGGTGAACCGCTGTATCTGCCGCAGCCGCTCGATGTCGCGGTCCGAGTACAGCCGGTTCTTGCCCACCCGCTTGGGCGTCACCAGCCCAACTTCTCGTACATGCGCAGCGTCTGTGGATGGATCGGTTCCTCCGGTCTTTCCGAACGCACCAGCCGCGCCGCGATGGAAATCGTGTAGAAGCGGCTCATCGCCGCCTGGCATTGCCATCCTTCTCTCTATCAAACCGTCACGTTGTCTCCGCGCAGGTGGGCGAGGCTCGGTCAGCAGGCTCCCGTTCCCCGGGGGAGAGCGTCCTGGGCACCGTCACCCGGGCCCGCGCGTGCAAGTCGCCCGCCCCGCCGCCGCGCAGCGGGACGTCCTGGCCGCCCAGGCGGAAGCTCTGGCGCTCTGCGTGCCCGCGGGTAGCGTCATGGTCAGCCGCGTGCCCCGCAGGGTCGGCGCCTTCGCCCTCGCCGCCCAGCGCCGCGTCGGTGTACGGGACGGGCACGTCCACGTAAAGGTCGTCGCCTTTGCGCTCGAACGTGGGGCTGGGGCTGGACGTGACCACCAGGTACAGGTCGCCCGCGCCCGCAGGGGAGACGTTCGCCCGCCGGGCCGGGCCCGCCCTGGCCGGCGAGCCGTATCCGCTTGCCCCTCGCCGACGCCCGCCGGGATCTTCACCTCGACGCGGCGCGGCCCTCCACCTGGCCGGCCCCCCGGCAGGCAGGGCGATTCCAGGTCGGTCTGCCCCGTGCCGCCGCAGTTCTCGCAGACGCCGCCCATGCCCAGGAAGCCGCGCCCCGACTTGCCGGAGCCGCCGCAGACGGAGCAGGTGCGCGACACGCCGGTCGAGCGCACGCCCTGCCCGCGGCACGTCTGCGCACGGCTCCGGCACCGGAGGCGAGAAGCTGCGTGGCGCCGGAGAACGCCTCCTCCGAGACGGTGACCGAAGCCTCGATGTCCTGGCCGCGGCGCGCCGCGCCCGCGCGCCGCGCCCGCCGGGGCGGGGCCCAAAGGTTTCGCCGCCGAACAGGGTGGCGAACAGGTCGTTCAGGTCGCCGTACTGCCCCCGTCGCCGTACTCCACGCGGAAGCCGCCGAGGAACCCCTGCGCCCCCCGATCCGCCGGAGCCGCCCTGCGCAGTACGCCTTCCACTGCTCGCCGAACTGGTCGTACTTTTTGCCTTCTCCGGATCGGACAGCACTTCGTTGGCTTCCGAGATGTCTTTGAACCTCTCCTCGGCCTGCTTGTCGCCGGGGTTCACGTCCAGGTGGTACTTGCGGGCGAGCTTGCGGTACGCCGACTTGATCTCTTTTTTCAGGCGTCTTTGCTCACGCCAAGAATATCGTAATAGTCCTTATAGTTCGGTCCCATGCCTGCCTCCCGTCAGCGTCCCGCAATGACCCACTAAGCCTACCTGAGCGTAATAATACGGCTTCGCCGCGAAAAAGGGGCCTGCGGGAGCCCCGCGCAACCCGATTTTAGCCGGCGCTGGCGTTGACCTGCACCTTGCGCGGCTTGGTCCCCTCCGACTTGGGCAGGTGAACCTCCAGGATGCCGTCCTTGTAGTTCGCCCGGACCGCGTCGTGCTGGACCGGGATGCCCAGCGAACGAGCGCTTCGAACCTGCCGTAGGAGCGCTCCACGCGGACCAGGTTCTTGCGCTCCCTTGCCCTCGAGCTTGCGCTCGCCGCGCAGGGTGAGCGTGTCGCCCGTCGCCTCGATGTCGATCAGGCGCATCCCGGTTTCCGCGCGCAGGACGATCTCGTCCTGGTTCTCGGCGACGTCCACCGCCGGAGACCACAGGCGGCCTGCCGGGCTGCCGCCGCGCTCCGGCGCCTGGGTGCAGCTCCCGAACAGACGGTTCACTTCGTCGCAGCCGGTCCACCACGGAACGGGTCGAAACGCAGATTCCCATCTCGGTTCAAACCTCCTTGCTAGGGTGATGGTGGGGGCAGGGGATCGGCCCGGGAAGACCTCTGCCTCCGGCCCCTCCCCCTGAGAAGGGAGGGGTCAGGGGAAAGGTCACTTCTCCTCGCTCTTGAACTCCGCGCGATCGCCGCCCTCCTGCGGGCGGAGACACGCTCGTGTCCGCGCCGGGCTGGTAGCCGTTGCCCTGCGCGCCGGCCGGCTGCTCCGCCGTCTGCTGGAGTGCAGACGCGACGACGACAGGTCGTAGGTGGCCTGCTGCAGCGCGTTCATTCCGACTCGATGCGCGACGTGTCGTCCGTTTCAGCGCCGAGCGCACCGCGCGATCCGGGACTCGATGCCGGTCCGGTCGTCCGCGGACACCTTGTCGCCGAGGTCTTTGAGCGTGCGCTCGCTCCTGGTGACGGCCTGGTCGGCGCGGTTGCGCACCTCGGCCCGCTCCTTGACTTTGCGGTCCTCTTCGGCGTGCGCGGCGGCCTCGGACACCATGCGCTCGACGTCGCAGCTTCCCGGACAGGTTCGACGAAGCCGCTGACGGTGATGCTCTGCTCCTTGCCCGACGCCTTGTCGCGCGCCTTGACCGACAGGATGCCGTTCGCGTCGATGTCGAGCTCACCTCGATCTGCGGCACGCCGCGCGGGCAGGCGGTATGCTTTCACCGGTTCGGAAGCCGCCCAGCAGCTTGTCGTCGTGGCGATCTCGCGCTCGCCCTGGAACACCTTGACGTGCACATCGGTTCGGCCGTCCCGGCGGCCGTCGAGAAGACCTCGCTCTTGCGCGTCGGGATCGTCGTGTTGCGCTCGATCAGCTTGGTCATCACGCCGCCCAGGGTCTCGATACCCAGCGACAGCGGCGTCACGTCCAGCAGGACCACGTCCTTGACCTCGCCGGCAAGCACGCCGGGTCGGGATGGCCGCGCTGATCGCCACCACCTCGTCGGGGTTTACCCCAGCGGTTCCTTGCCGGTAAGCCGCTCACCAAACTCCTGCACGGCGGGGACGCGGTCGAGCTCGCCGACCAGGATCAATTCGTCGATGTCGCTCGGCGTCAGCTTCGCGTCCGAAAGCTGCCTGGTTCACCGGATCAGGTAGTGCGCTCCACCAGGTCGATCAGGTCCTCGAACTTGGCGCGGCTGACTGTCACGTCCAGGTGTTTGGGCCCCCGCGTCCGCGGCGGATGAACGGCAGGTTGACGTTGGTCGTCACCACGCTCGATGTACTGGATCTTGGCCTTCTCGGCCTGCGCAAGCGCTGCAGGGCCTGCTTGTCCTTGCGCAGGTCGATGCCCCGGCTCCTTGCGGAACTCCTCGGCGATGAAGCTCGAGCAGGCGCCGGGTTGAACTGCTCGTCACCAGGTGCGTCGCCCAGGTCGCCGGACCTCGAAGACGCCGTCGCCCACGTCCAGGATCGACACGTCGAAGGTGCCGCCGCCCAGGTCGTAGACCAGGATCGTCTCGTTCTTCTTCTTGTCCAGCCCGTAGGCCAGCGCCGCCGCCGTCGGCGTTGATGATGCGCAGCACCTTCATGCCCGCGATCTCGCCCGCGTTCTTGGTGCGCTGGGCGTCGTTGAAGTACGCCGACCGTGATCACCGCCCCCGGTGAACCGGCTCGCCCAGGTACGCCTCGGCGTCCGCCTTGAGCTTCTGCAGATCATCGCCGAGATCTGCTCCGGCGAGTAGGGCGTGCCGTCGATGGTGACGCGGGCTGGTGCCCATGTGCCGCTTGATGAGACGATGGTGCGTCCTGGGGCTGACCACCGCCCGCCGCTTGGCGGGGGCGCGACCAGCCGCCCTCGGTCTTGGTGAAGCTGACCGACGGAGGGGTCGTCCGCGCCCCTCGGCGTTGGGGATGACGCGGGTCGCCCGCCTCCATCACCGCGACCACCGAGTTGGCCGTTCTAAGTCAATGCCAACGGTCTTTGCCATGATGATAAAGTCCTCTACCTTCGGGTCGATTCTTGCCTGCCAAGCCTGTCCGTTCACCCGGCGGCGGCGGGTCAGAAACCGGCCGGGTTCCAAATTTCCTTACGAAATACGGTCACGATGCTGTTATACCATATGAGTGTGTCACTGTCAAGTATCTGGTCACACCAGGTGATTCTCCGGCGATGTATGCGGTATCGTCAATGCCGATGAGAAAACTTGGGTACGTCCTCATCTCTTCGTGTTCGTTCCTGTGCTGCGCCGTGATCCTGCGCTACGCGGGGCTGGCCGTCTACAACGTTGAAGTGAGCGGCAGCAGGGCGCGAGGAACATCGACCGGGCGTTGGCGCAGCCGCCGGCGCACCGCGGCGCGGCTCGAGAACGCATCCGCCGTCGCCGAGGCCGCCTCGGCGGGGTGGAGCCGGCCGTGGTCAACATCGACATCGAGGGCGCGCGGGACCGTCCACGCCGTTGGGCCCGTTCCGGCTCGATGACCGCTCAAGACCTGGTCGGCATCATCCTGTCCGGCGACGGCTACGTGGCGACCAACAACCGTCGTCGAGCCGATAGCCAGGCCACGCGGGCGCGGATCCAAGATCACCTCGAGAGCCGGCAAGGAGTTTCTTCGACGTCTGGATCGTGGGCGGCCCGCAGTCGGACCTGGCGGTCTCAACAACGGCGGGCCACCTCCCGCCACGCTGGGCGATCTCGACAAGCTGCGGGTGGGGACTGGGCGATCGCGGCCGGGAACCCGCTGGGCTTCAACTCCACCGTCACCTGGGGATCGTCTCGGCCCGAACCGGCGCACCCTGTCGAGAACGGCGCTGACCGCGTGATCCGCGGACCGACGCCGCGATCAACCCCGGCAACCTGGTGGCGCGCCGCCGACATCTCCGGGCAGGTGGTCGGCATCAACACGGCGATCGCCTCGTCGACCGGCGGCTGGGTGGGCATCGTCGCGATCCCCATCAACGTACCCGCCGCATCATCGAACAACCTGGTGAAGCAGGGCGAGGTCGTGCGCCTGTACCTGGCGTGGTCTACCGCCGCTGCGGGCATAGACTTCGCGGCGCCCTCCGCCCGTGGTGCTGCCGAGGACGACGTCGGCGCGGTGATCCTGCTGCCCCAGCGGCCAGCCCTCGTCCTGCCCGGCTCGTCGCCGGACAAGGCGGGGCTGCGCCCTTCGACGTCATCCGCGCGGTGAACGGGCGCCGGGTGGACAACGTGGAGGTGGTCAAGCGAGGATCCAGCGGCGCCAGGCCTGGCGACCGCCTCCGCATGACGATCCATGGGCGGCGCACGCAGGAAGTGACGCTCACCCTGGTGTTGATGCCGAGGAACTCGGCAGGCCCTCAGGCGCTGACGCTGATGCTCGCCGCGGACCTCATCCTGACCGGTGGCCATCTGATCACCTGATCCTGGCGCGCCGGGCGGCCAAGCTGGTTGTGCGGGGTACGTACTGGCCTGGGTCGGCGACGACTGGGCGCCGAGTCGCTGTCGGGGCTGGCTTCTCGCCCTGGCCGGCCGCACCGTCGTCCTGCTTGCGACGCCCACCTGCACGCGGTCTGGCATGGCGACGCACAAGGTACCAGGCCGGATCTGGCGTGGGCAGCGGCGGCATCGACGGTCTGCTCGAGCGGCTGCTGGCCCAGGCGCGCAAAACAAAGGGCTGGATCCAGGGCCACGGCTTCGACTTCAGGACAGCAGGCGAGCGGCGCTTCCACGCGCCGATCTGGACTGCGTGCCGCCTGGGCGCTCGATCTCATCTCCGCATCTGGTGGGCACGCCACCGTCGTGAACCTGGGCCAGTACCGCCTCCCGGTCACGGACGCCGAGCGCGCGGCCGGCGACCTCGATATCGGCCTACACCGAGAAGACGGCATACCTGTTCTACCGCCGCATCCCGCCGCTGTCCGGAAGGCAGATGGAGAGGCGCGCTGCTTGCTGCGCGCGTCGCCTTCGAACGGGCATCACGTCGACCGTCAATTCTTCCCGACACGCCGGAGCAGATGGGCGCGTGGGCGCGGTTCCGGCGCAAAAGCACGCCTGTCGCCCTGCGCGTCACTTCGGCATGCCGCTGCGGGGCCGTCGCCCGCTGCACGCGCACGGCGTCGCAACGCGTTCGGCGACGATTGGTCGCGCCTGGGGCCGCCAAGCCCTTCCGACGGGTTCGCTGGGGGCGCAGACCGCCCGCTGGCCGAGCCCTACGCTACGCCTGCATAGCCCGACACCCGCGGCATCCGCATCCACGACCCCGGTGATCTCCGCGCGAAGGCCCGGGACGCGCAGGAGAAAGGGTTCCAGCTCGCCATCCACGCCATCGGGGACCAGGCCGTGCGCGAGACGGTGGACGCCATCGAGCACGCCCTGGGCGGCGAGGATAACGCCGCCCGCCGGCACCGCGTCGAGCACGCGTCGCTCACCCCGCCGGACCTGCTGCGCCGCATGGCCGGGCGCGGCATCGTCGCCGTGGTGCAGCCGCAGTTCGTGCGCTCCGACGCCTGGACCCCCGAGCGCGTTGGGCCCGAGCGCGCGCCCTGGGCCTACCCCTTCCGCTCCCTTTTGCAAGCCGGCGTCCCCCTCGCCCTCTCCTCCGACTGCCCCGTCGAGCGACTGGACGCCTTCGCCTGCCTGTCCGCGGCCGTGGGGCGCGCCCCCTGGTCGCCCGACGAAACCCACACACCCGAGGAGGCCCTCCGCGCCTACTGTCTGGGCGGCGCCTACGCCGCCCACGCCGAGGACCGGCTGGGCGAGCGCGAGCTCGGCAAGCTCGCCGACTTCGTCGTCCTTTCCGGTGATCCCACCAGGCTCGATGCGGACGGCATCGCCAGCCTGAAGGCGGAGCAGGTCTTCGTCGGCGGGGAACCGACCTGGGAGACCGATCAGACCAGCGCCGGCTGAAACCGGCGGCACTCCCACCCGAGTCAGGGTACAATGGGGGTATGAGCACACTGACGATCCCCGCCGAGATCGATGACCCGGTCAACGCCGCGATCCTGGCGGTTTCGGAGGATCAGATCCAGGGCTTTCTGCCCGACCCGCTGGGCGAGATCGCGGCCCGGTCGGAGATCGCGGCCCCGGTCGTGATCGAGCGCATCCAGGGCATGCTCCGTGCGGGCACGATCCGCCGCGTCCGGCAGACCTTGATGGCGACCAACCTCGCCCAGGGGTCGCTGGTGGCGTGGCAGGTGCCCCCCGAGCGCCTCGACGCGGCGTTCGAATACCTGTTCCAGAAGGACCCGTTCTCCGGCCACGTCGTGATCCGCTCGACCGATTCCGTCACGCCCGGTTCGAACTACCGCCTGTGGACGACCCTGAAGGTCCCCCAGGGCTATTCGATCACCAAGCACGCGGACTACCTGCGGGCGCGGATCGGCGCCGAGCACTACCGCCTGATGCCCGCCAAGCGTTTGTTCGTGTTGGGCGTGGGCCACGTCCGCCGCCAGGGCATGCCTGTGGGCAGCAAATCGGAGGAGCCGGCCGACGTCGTGGACACACAGATCGTCACCCTGAGCCCCTTGGAGTGGCAGGTGCTCATCGTCCTCAAGCGCGAGTTCGGGCCGCACGAGCTGTGCCGCGACCTGTGGCGGGCGCGGGCGGCGGAGGCGGGCGTGGACCGGGAAACGTTCCTTTCGGTAGCGCGTTCCCTGAGCGAGCGCGGCGTGATCGGGCGGTTCTCCACGTTCCTGGAGCACGTCAAGCCGACGGCCGGCGACAAGCGGGTGACCCGCTACAACGCCCTGTTCCACTGGGCGGTGCCGCCGGGTCGGGAGATCGAGGCCGGCCGGCAGGTGGGCCGCTTCCACATCATGACCCACGCCTACTGGCGCGAAGGGGGGCCGGAGTTCCGCGACGTCAACATCATGGGCGTCGCGCACGGCCTGGACAAATCGGTCCTGCTGGCGCACAAGGCCGCGATCGACGAGCACCTGGAGGCGGCGGGCATCCCCGTGGGCTACACCAACGTCTTCTGGGGCGGGCGCAGCGAGATCAAGCCGTCGGAGATCTCCCCGATCGCCTACCGCCAGTTCTGCGAGCAGGTCGGCCTCGACCCCGAAGCCATGCGCCCATAGCGCGCCCGGCTGCGCTCAGCGAGTTCGCCGCTGATGCAGGAACATCTCCACCTCGGCGCGGGTGGGGAGGGCGGGCTGCGCGCCCGGCCGGGTGACGGACAGGGCGGCGGCGGCGTTGGCGAAGAGGACGGCGTCGCGCAGCGAGCGCCCGGCGGCGAACTCGACGGCGAGCGCGCCGGTGAAGCAGTCGCCGGCCGCGGTGGTGTCCACGGCGTGCACGGGGTAGGTGGTCAGGTGCTCGATGCCGTCCGGCGTCGCCAGGAGCGCCCCCGCCGGCCCCAGGGTGATCACAACGGCGCCGATGCCAAGCATCAGGAGCTCCCCGGCTAGGGCCGCCGGATCGCCCCGATCTTCTTTTTGCCCCACGACCTGCCGCGCCTCGGTCTCGTTGGGGGTCAGCACCGTCACCTGTTCCAGCATCTCCGGCGGCAGCCGGCGGCCCGGCGCGGGGTTCAGCAGGACGGGGATGCGGCGCGCGTGCCCGGCCTCGGCGGCCCGCTGCGCCGTTTCCAGGGGGATCTCCAGGGACACGACGACCGCCTGGGCCGCGTCGAAGGCGGGCCCGGCCCCTCCACGTCGGCGGGCGACAGCGCGCCGTTCGCCCCCGGCGCCACCACGATGGCGTTCTCGCCCGTCGCTTCCCGCACCGCGATCAGGGCCACTCGACGCCACGCCGGGGTCACAGAAACGTGCTGCGTATCCAGCCCCTCGCGGGCAAAGCCGGCGAGGGCGTTTTCGCCGAAAGCGTCGTCGCCGACCCGGGCGACGAAGGTCACCGCCCCGCCCAGGCGCGCCGCGGCGACCGCCTGGTTCGCCCCCTTGCCGCCCGGCACGGTCCTCGAGCGCCCCGCCCAGCACGGTCTCCCCGGGCGCCGGGATGCGGGGGACGCCGACCACCAGGTCCGTGTTGGCGCTCCCGACGACGACGATGCGCGGCCCGCTCGTGCAGAGGCGGTTGATCACCGCACCTGCTCGGCCATCTCGTGCTCGCTTTGCAGCCGCGCGTATTCGGCCTCCAGGTCGCCGAAGGCGGAGGAGAACTCGCCGATGGCGGCGCGGGCGTTGAAGACGTCGAGCCTGCCGCAGCGAGGCGGCGGGGTCAGGACCGGCTGCAGCGCCTCGTCGAGCGGGGCGATCCCTTGACGGCCAGGGCGGCCTGCTGCACCACCAGGGCCTGGCGCAGGCGCTCGCCGGTGGCGAGCACCTCGCCCAGGCGCAGGGCGCACTCGCCCTCCGGCGTCACGGTCGCCCCTCGCGCTCCCACTCGCGCAGAAGGCTTTCGCCGCGCTCGCGCGTGGCGGCCAGGCCTGCAGGCGGCGGCTGCACTCCTCGTGCGTCAGGCGGTCCCAGTCCCCCGTGAGCGGCTCGAGGGTGTTCTGCCAGCGCACGAGCGCGATCTCCACAGCTTGGCGCGGTAGCGCTCCCGTTGCCGGCGCAGGATGGCGCCGGCGCTTCCAGGGCGGCGCGGACCGTCTGCCATTGCGGATCCGCGCCCTCGGCCTCGACGCGCCGCCGGGCCTCCGCGGGCTGCTTTTCCCGGGCGGCGATGGCCTCCAGGCGTTGCTGATGGTCCGCTCGTCCTGGCGCAGGCACGTGGCGTTCCCGGCGGCCTGGGCGCGAACCCGGTCCCGCGGCGCCGTTTCCGCCTGCAGGTAGGAGCCCAGCAGCATGTCCACGTTGACGCCGGCCACCACCCCGATCGCCACGCCGAAGGCCACGCCCGCGCCGCCGCCGACGATGCCGGCGCCCAGGATCGCCCCCATCAGCCCGCCGACCAGGGCGCGCGCGCCCTCGACATCGGCGGCTCTTCACGCAGCAGGGCCTCGGCCCGCTCGTCCCGCGGCTCCAGGACGTACCCGGCGGCCCGGGGCTCGATGACGCCGCAGTTGGGGCAGTGCTTGTCCTGCCGCGTCACCCAGTCGCAGTGCCGGCACTGCTTATAGGTGACACTCCAGGCGCGCTCGAGCGCGCCAGCTTCTCGGTTAAACATGGCCCATTCCTTCAAAGCGTTCGTGCGTGACCTTTGATAAATGATACCCCATCCGGGCGGGGAATGGTGCGCGCCGGGGCGGCCGTCGCCAGGAGGGCTTGACAATCGCACGCGTCGGGAATATCCTTAATACGGTCCCTTCGATCGAATGGTGCCGCGACCCGCGGCCAGAAAGCAAGACGAACACGCGAAAAGGTGAAGGATCCATGAGTGCTTTGACGCCCTTCCACGGGCCGAACGCCGGCTATGTGCTTGACCTTTACGATCGCTACCGGCACGACCCGGAGGCCGTGGACGCGGCACGCGCGCGTTCTTCGAAACGTGGACCCCGCCGGACGGCGCCGCGCCCGACGGCCGCTCCGGCGCAGCCGGCGGGGCCGGCGGTCGAGACCGGCAAGATCGTGGCGCGGCGCGGGTCGCCCGGCTGGTCCGGGAGCCTGGGCTATCGGCGGCCCGGGCTCGATCCGCTGGGCGGCGAGCCGCCCGGCGACCCCGGCCTGGGAGCTGGAAACCCACGGCTGAGCACCGGCGACCTGGCGGCCTGCCCGCGGACGTGGTGGGCGGCCCGCTCGCCAGGGGGCGCAGAACGCCCTGGAGGCTCTGGGCAGGCTCCGGCGCGTCTACTCCGGGTCGGTCGGTTACGAGGACGACCACATCCAGATCGCCGAGGAGCGCGAGTGGCTGCGCGAGGCGGTCGAGACCGGCCGCTTCTTCAAGGGCTTCGGCGCGGAGGACAAGTGCGATCTTCTGGAGCGGCTGACCGAGGTGGACACCTTCGAGCAGTTCCTGCACAAGACGTTCCCCGGCGCCAAGCGCTTTTCCATCGAGGGGACCGACATGCTCGTGCCCCTCCTGGACGCCATCATCCGCTGCACGGCCCAGGCAGGGACGCGCGAGGTGGTGATCGGCATGGCCCACCGGGGGCGGCTCAATGTCCTGGCGCACGTCCTGGGAAAGTCCTACGAGGCGATCTGGCGGAGTTCCAGACGTCGAGCGACGAGCGGCCCGCCGTCTCGGGGAAGAGCCTCGCAGGGCTACACGGGCGACGAAGTACCACCTCGGGGCGCGCCGGGCTTACCAAGAGGGGGCGGCGGAGATGCCGATAACGCTCGCGCCCAACCCGAGCCACCTCGAGTTCGTGGACCCCGTGGTCGTGGGCCGCGCGCGCGCGCCCAGGAGCAGCGGGCGGACCGCGGCTACCCGGTCCAGAACCTTTCCGCCTCGCTCGCCATCCTGATCCACGGCGACGCCGCGTTCCCGGGGCAGGGCATCGTTTCCGAGACGCTCAACCTGTCGCAAAATGCCCGGCTACCGCGTCGGCGGCGCGATCCACATCATCGTCAACAGACCAGATCGGCTTCGACCAGCGCGCGCGACGCGCTCGACGCTGTTCGCGAGCGACCCGGCCAAGGGCTTCGAGATCCCGATCGTCCACGTCAACGCCGACGACGCCCTGGCTGCATCGCGGTCGCGCGCATGGCCTGCGCCTACCGCGAGCACTTCGGCAAGGACTTTCTGATCGACCTGATCGGCTACCGCCGCTACGGCACAACGAGGGCGACCCGCCCGAATGGACGCAGCCGCGCATGTACGAGAAAATCGAGGCCCACCCGCGGGTGCGCGAGATCTGGGCGAAGGAGGCTCGAAAAGGAGGGGGTCGTTTCGCGCGACGAAGCCGAGGCGATGGGGAAGGGGGTCTGGGAGCGGCTGCAGGCCGCCAAGAACACGCCGGTCGCCACCCCCGCCCCAACCCGGTCCGCGCGCGGGGCCGGCGGGGCAGGGGCAGGTCGTGGTCACCGCCGTCTCGCCCGAGCGTCTCCGGGAGATCGCGGGGCGCTGCTGGCGCGCCCGGAAGGCTTCACGGTAAACCCGCGCCTGGAGGCCATCCTCCAGCGGCGGCGGCAGGCCTTCGAGGGCGGCGGCATCGGCGGGGCCACGCCGAGGCGCTGGCGTTCGGCTCGATCCTGGAGGACGGCATCCCCATCCGCCTGACCGGCCAGGACGTGGGCGGGCACCTTCGGGCACCGCAACCTGGCCCTGCACGACCCGACGACGGGCGAACGCTACATCCCGATCCAGGCGCTGCCCCACGCCCGCGCCGCCTTCGCACTTCCACCTGCTGCGGCGCCAGGCGGCGCCCTGGAGGCGGCCCCGTGCCGCTGGTCGTGATGACACCCAAGTCCCTGCTGCGGCACCCGCAGGCCGCTTCGGCCCTGCGCGATCTCGCCGAGGGCGGCTTCCGGCCCGTCCTGGACCCCCGCGCGGGCGAGATCGCCGGGGACGTCACCGGCTGATCCTGCGGCAGCGGCAAAGTGTACGTGGACCTGGTGGCGAACGCGGCCTTCAAGGAGGCCGAGCGGGTGGTCGCGCGCGTCGAGGACCTGTACCGTTCCCGGCCCGGGAGATCGGAAGCGTGCTGGGCGGGTACTGACCTGCGCGAGGTGGTGGCCGCAGGAAGAGCCGCAGAACATGGGGGCGTGGACGTTCGTGGCGCCGCGGCTGCGTGGAGCCTGCTCGGGCCGTCGACGCCCTCACGTACGTCGGCCGTCCGGGCTCCGCCAGCCCGGCGGAGGGGGCGCCGTACCTGCACGTCGCCGAGCAGTTCCGCATCACATCATGGACGCGGCTGGAGCGCGGTCCCCGAGCCCAAGCGACAAAGGAATGGAGTCGTTCATGCCGCACTGAGATACGTGTCCCCAGTACCGGCGAATCCGTGGTCGAGGCCACGATCGCCAAGTGGCTGAAACAGGAGGGCCGCAGCTGCGTCGCGTCCGGCGACGCGCTGGTCGAGCCTGGAAACGGACAAGGTAAACATCGAGGTGCCCGCCGAGCGCGCCGGCGTGCTCGACGCAGATCGGCCGCCGGGAGGGCGAGACGGTGGGCGTCGGCGACGTGCTGGCGTATTCTCCGAGCAGGAAGCCCCGGCGCCGGACGCGCCGGCGCCGGCCGCGCGCCCGGAGGCGGTGCCGAACGGGCAGACGGCCGCCCCGGACGAGGCGCAGGCGGGCGAGAAGCCGCGCCGGCAGGACGCGCCGGCCTCGCCGGTGGCCCAGAGCCCTGGCCGACGACAACGACCTGGATCTGCGGCTGGTGAAGGGGAGCCGGCCCCGGCGGGCGGATCGTCAAGGAGGACGTCGCCAACGCGATCGAGCGCCGCCACGAGGCGCCCGAGACCGCCAACCGGCTCGCCGCGCAGGCGGCGCAGGCCGCGCGGGGCGGCCCGCCCCGCCCCGCAGCCGGCCCCCGCCGCCGCCGCCCGCGCCCGCCCCGGCCCCGCCGCCCGCCGCGACCCGCCCGGAGGCTGCCGCCGCCCCGAGGAGCGCGTGCGCGAGCCGGCGGCGGCAAACCATCGCCGCGCGCCTGGTGGAGGCCCAGCGCACCGCCGCGATGCTGACGACCAACGAGATCGACATGACCGCGGTGATGGAGGTGCGCGCGCCGCCGGGACGCGTTCAAAGAGGCCACGGCGTCAGCCTGGGCTTCCTGTCGTTCTTCACCAAGGCCGGATCGGTGCCACTCAAGGCGTTCCCCTGCTCTGAACGCCGAGATCCAGGGCGACGAGATCGTGGTCAAGCGCTTACGACATCGGGGTGGCGGTCAGCACCGCGAGGCTGGTGGTGCCCGTCCTGCGCGACGCCGACCGCCGGGGGTTCGCCGACATCGAGAAGAGCATCAACGCCCGATCTGGCCGCCCGCGCCCGCGAGCAAGCTGAGCTTGACCAGGCGCAGAACAGCTGATCACCAACGGCGAGGTCTTCCCGGCTCGCTCCTGTCCGCTGATCCTGAACACGCCACCAGGTCGGCATCCTGAACGCGCGATCGAGGAGCGCCCGGTCGCCAGCAACAGCAGGTGGTGATCCGCGCCTGCCGGTCGTCTGCGTACCTCTCACTACGACCACCGCATCGTGGACGGCAGCGAGGCAGTACGCTATCGAACAAGGTGAAAGAAGTGGTCGAGACCCCGGACCCTGCTGCTGGAGGGTAAACCCGGTGTTCGCCACAAAAACGCCCTGAAGATCCGCCGCATTGTCCTGCTGACCAAGCAGGCGGCTTGAACCGCAGGCTCATGTTCCCTGCAGGCACTTGCGCCAGATAAAGGGACTCCAGGGTCGCAGATGCCACGGGCAGCAGGCTCGTCATTGAATCAGACTCTTGCTGTCGAGTCGAAGGTCGACCCCTGAGGGGACGTCGACGCCCACGAGGACGACGCCCTGTTCTTTCAGATACCGGGCAACGCCTTGGTCCATGACCGGGATGGCTGCGGGAAAACGGGCAGGTCCGTCCACGCGTTCGTCCGGAACAACACCCGCGGCGCAAGATCAACGGGTTCGACATCTTCCCTGCCTATGGACTCCCTGCCGCTCACGTCGAGGACGACGGCGGCGCCCAGGAAGGAACCGAGATCGACGGCGTCGATCGTTTCACCGCTGTCCTGGGAAGTGAAACGGGCGTCGGCATGCATGGGTGCCCGTGTGGACGCTCATCGTCACGGCGCCGACATTGACAGGGTTCTTCGCTTCGTTTCCCGTGCAGTTCAAAGTGGTACGGCGTATCGCCCGGCCACGGAGCCAGCGAGTCTTGCATCGGGAGGGTGATGTCGTAGATCCTCCGCGAAAGAACCGCCTTTTTCATGGGACGAGCCCCCCTTCCCGAGGCGTAGTTCGGGTATAACCCCTCGTCCGCGATCGCCGCCAACCGCTCACCGCGCCGGTAGCAATCGACAGAAAGAGGTGGCCTGCCGGGGCCAGGCGAATGATGTCGGGACGGCGGTGATCCGGATGACCCCCTGGCCCGCGGTGCCGCGATGCGGGCCGCCTGACGTCATGGACCAGCGCGACCGCCCGCCGCGTGCGTCTGGGGGCGCGGCGAAGCCGTGGTCCGCCGGGCTCCCCGTCCACCAGGGCCATCGAGTACGCCGTCTCGTTTCGCCGCGATTTCTCGCGGATGCGCGCCATCCCCGCCTGCTGCGCGAACGAGCGCGGCGAGCCGCGCAGGGGGCCATGCTCGGGATGTGGGGGGTGCCGATCTGCAAAGCGCCGGCGCCCCAGGCGGGCCTCCAGCGTCGCAGACATGTCGAACTGGCGGTCGCCCAGGGCCCGAACCGGCTGGCAGGCCCGGCAAGTGACCACCTGCCGCCGAAGGCGGTACAGGCTGCCCGGCCCCGGGTCCGCCTTTCAGGTACTTGTAGCCGCACCAGAACGCGAAGTCCGCGCCCACGCGCCCATAGCGCGGGCATGGCGCCGGCCGAATGCGAGCAGTCCCAGCCGATCAGGATCCCCGTTCCCGGCCCGCTTTGTCAGGTACTCCATATCCAGCAACGCCTGGCCGCCCGTGTAGATCACCGAGGGCAGGACGGCGATCTGCACGTCCGCGGTCATCGCCCGGGCGACGTCTTCCTCCGCCAGCGTCAGGCCGTCGCGGCTGGGGACCCGTATCAGGTGCTCGCCGGGGTCGAGCCCGCGCAGGAGCAGCCTGGCTTTCGAGCGCATAGACGTCCGAGGGAAGCTCAGCGCATCGGTCAGAAGCTTGGTGCGCCCCTCCCGGGGTCGGAACAGGGTGGCCGAGGAGGCTGGTGCAGGTTCACCGTGGTGGAGTTGGCGGCGATGACCTCCATCGGGCTCGGCGCCGACAAGGGGGGCGGTCAGCCCGGCCAGGCTCTTCCGCCAGAAAGAACCAGGGCGGCGAGGCGTCCGTCCACCCCTCGATGGCCTGCGTTTTCCTCGTCCACGGCGCGCAGCAGCGCCCGCTCTCCGCCGGGGCCGACGGCCCCCAGCAGGTTGCCGTCCAGGTAGATCAGGTCAGGGTCGCGATAAAACAGCGCGCGAAACGGGGACGAGGCTCGTCCTGCTCGTCCCACTGTCTCGCACAGGCTTCCGTCGGGTCGATAACCACGAACCCACTCCCCGGACTGCATGATACCCATGCGTCCTGGTATAGTCGCCTGTTGATGGCTCCCGACCGGTGCTGTACCTACCGCCAGAACGCCGAAGGCGCCAACGTCCGTGAGGGGAAAGTTCCAGCGGATGCTGCGGCGGAGAGCCTGCGCTACTTCGAGGTGACTCCCGAGCAGGTGACGCGGTTGTGGTTCGCCGCCCCACAGACCAAGACCAGAAGTTCAGGAACACGGTCCGCGCCGCCCCGCGTATAAAAGACAGCACAACGGCATGTGAAAAAAATCACAAAATTTTCGCGGGCCGTTGATATTCCATGCACTTTTAGTGTATTATCTTGAGTGTGGCCTGCGCCCCGCGAGCAGCGTCCGCGGGAAACGCCTTTAGAACAAGGTTTTGTATGCAGACATTCTCCCAATCCACGCTCCCGCAGGCAGGCGGGTGCGGCCTGGAGAGAGACCGCAGCCGCCGGCATAGCGGGGTACAACCGAGAACCCCGGAGGGCGGGGACGGCAGCAAGATCCCCCAAGCGCATCCCAGGCGCGCCTGGGCGCTTCGCCCCTTCGTGCTGATCTACAACCTGCCCGTGATCCTGTTCGGCGCTTTCGTGCGGCCACCGGCTCAGGGGGCCGGGTGCGGCAGCCACTGGCCGCTGTGCAACGGCAGGTGATCCCCGCCCGGAGAACGTCGAGACCCTGATCGAGTTCAGCCACCGCATCTGCGAGCGGGACGGCTTCTCGTGCTGGCCCTCCTCCGCGCGGCCTTTCGCAGCTTCCCCCGCGGCCACCGGGTCCGCTACGGCGCGATCTTCTCCCTGTTCTTCACCGTCAACGAGGCGCTGATCGGGGCGCTGCTGGTCAAAACGGTTGGGTGGTCGGCAACGATTCGGTGGCCGGGCCGTCTTCCTGTCGGCGCACCTGGCTATCACGTTCCTGCTGCTCGCGGCCCTCGCGCTGACGGCCTGGTGGGCGGGCGGCGGGGCGGCCGCGGCTCCAGGGGCAGGGCGCGGTCGGCTACGCGCTCGGCCTGGGACTGGCAAGCACGCTGACCCTCGGCGTGAGCGGCGTGATCACCGCCCTGGGCGACACCCGCAATACCCCGTGCGAAGCTCGGGCGAGGCGATCGCGCAGGGTCTCGCCCCCGGCGCCCATTACCTCGTGAAGCTGCGCCTGCTGCACCCTGCTCGCGATGACGGTGGGTCTGTACCTCGTCCTGCTCACCGGACTGGTCGGGCACCTGCGCCCCGCGCCCGCCGTGCGCCGCTTGGGGCGCGGTGGGCGGGCTGTTCGTGGCGCAGATCGGCGCGGGGTTCCTCAACAAGGCGCTGCTGGCGCCCGTGTGGATGCAGGTGGCGCATCTGCTGCTCGCCGACCTGCTGTGGATCGGCCTGGTCCTCTTCGCCGCGGCGGCCCTGGCCGAGGAGGCGCCGCAGGGGGAGCGGGCGGCCGCGTCGGACGCGGCCGCCGGCAAAGCCACGTGGAAGGATTATGTCGCCCTGACCAAGCCGCGGGTGATCAGCCTGCTGCTGTTCACCACGCTGGCGGCGATGCTGATCGCCGCGCAGGGCTGGCCCGGCATCGGGCTGTTCCTGGCCGTCGCCGTGGGCGGTTATCTGTCCGCGGGCGCCGCGAACGCGATCAACATGGTGATCGACCGCGACATCGACGGCCGTATGCGGCGCACGGCCAAGCGGCCCATCGTGACGCGGCGCATCCCGTCGCACAGCGCGCTCTGGTTCGGGCTGGGGCTGGCGGCCGTCTCGTTCGCGCTGCTCTGGGCGGCGGCCAACCTGCTCGCCGCGACGCTGTCCCTGGCGGGGCTGGTCTTCTACGTGATCGTCTACACCCTGCTGCTCAAGCGCCGCACGCGGCACAACATCGTGATCGGCGGGGCAGCGGGCGCGTTCCCGCCACTCGTCGGGTGGGCCGCGGTCGCGGGCGATCTGGGGCCGCTGGCCTGTCCTGTTCGCCCTGATCTTCGTATGGACGCCGGTCCATTTTTGGGCGCTCGCCCTGCTGCTCAAGGACGACTACGCGGAGGCGGGGGGTGCCGATGCTGCCGGGTCGTCCGGGGCGAGCGGATCACCGTCTTGCAGATCGGGATGTACGCCGTCCTGACCGTCGTTGTATCTCGATCCTGCCGTTCCTGACTCGGGACGCCAGGCGGGGCTACCTGGGGCGATCGTTTTGCTCGATGCCGTCCTGCTGCTGCGCGGCAACCAGCTTTTCCTGCAGATCGACCGCCCGCGGACGGTCGGGCTCAAAAGTATTCCATGCTGTACCTGGCGCTCCTGTTCCTGGCGATGGCCGTGGACCGGATGGTCTGGACTCAGGGCGAAAAGAAAGTCGTTTTTCTATGGCAGATGTTTTTCACCGCGCACCAACACGCTGGCGCAGCATATCTTCGGCGCGGCGGTCGCCCCGCTGGCGATCATCATGACGCTTTCGGCGTTCACCCGGTCGTCGTACGTGACCAAGGTGAACGTGCCCAGGGACCAGCTCGTCCCGTTCAGCCATGAGCACCACACCAATGAGCCTGGGATCGACTGCCGGTACTGCCGCAGTCTGTCGAGAACTCCTCAATACGCGAGATGCTTCTGCTCACGAAGACGCGTATGTCCTGCCCGCTCTCGCAGGTCTGGACCAACAGCCGCTGCTCGAGGAGCCGGTCCGGGAAAGCTGGCGGACGGGCAACCCGATCCGGTGGAATCAGGTCAACAAGCTGCCCGAGTTCGTGTATTTCAACCACAGCCTCCACGTGGACCGGTCTGGTTTCCGCAAGATTCGTCACGGGCCGGTGCAGTCCATGCAGGTGGCGTACCGGGCCCAGGCGTTCACGATGGCTGTGCCTGGAGTGCCACCGCGACCCGGCAAACTGGGTCGGCGACCCAGCCAAGGTCTTCGGGCTGTACTGGAAGGTCAGCGCAACGAGGCCCTGACGCCGGAAGAGTCGGCTCTGGCCTCGGGCCGGGGACGATTACCACCGGACGGGCAAGGAGCTTGAGGAAGGCAGGGGAGTGGGTGGAAGCGGCACGGCATCCAGACGGAGCACCGACGGACTGCTGGATCTGCTACCGGTAAAACGAAATGGATAACGAGCAAAAAATACGTTGGATCTGGACGCGATCCGGGCGCGCCTCGCCGGTGCGCGGGGCCAGCAGTTCTGGCGCAGCCTGGAAGATATCGCCGAAACCGAGGAGTTCCAGCGGAAGGCTGGACGACGAATTCCCAACTGGCGTCGGCGCCAGGTGATCGCCGCAAATTCCCGCACCCGATGGGCATCTTCGCGCTGGCCGGCCTTGCCGGCGCTGCCGCAATCTGCCGGCGGAAAAGTTGGTGCCCCACGTCAAGCACCCGGAAGAGATGGTGCCGGGCAACTCGCTCACGTTCGCCACCGCGATGCCGAAGTTGCCGGACGCGATCGAGCTGCTGGTCGAAAGCCGCGAGGGCCGTCCGATCAAGATCGAGGAATTTCACCACACCCCAACAGCAGCTGGGCGAGATCGAGCCCTCGCCCAGGCGTCACCCTGCTGACGCTCTACGATCCGGACCGCGCGCCGCGGTCCGCGGCCGCGGGGAGATCGTCCTGGGACGACGTTCCCCTGGTCGAGGCGCGCCAGGCGCTGGCGCGGCAGCGCGACTCGGGGGCGCGATCTCGATACTGACCGAGACGAGACGGTGACATCGCCGACCCTGGCTGCCCAGATCGGACCCTGCTCGCGCGGGTTCCCGGGTGCGCGCTGGCACCAGGCGAGCCGTTCTCTGGCGACGGCGCCCGCGCGGGCAGCGGCCTTCGGCGCAGGCAGCCACGTCAACCTGATCTACCGTTTCACCGGGCGAAGGTGATCCTGTCCTGGACGCCGACTTCCTGCTGACCATGCCGGGCCCCGTCCGCTACGCGCGCGATTTCATCAACGGGCGGCGGGTACGGCAGGGCGGGCGGCGATGAACCGCCTGTACGTGACCGAAAGCTCGCCCACCATAACGGCGATGGCCGACCACCGCGTGCCGCTACCGCGCGCCAGTGAGGAGGTCGAACTCGCCGCCGTCGCCGCGGCGCTCGGCGTCGGGGGCGGGGCAGCGGCGGCGCCCGCGTCGATGTCCGGAAGCGAACTCATCTGCGCAGGTGAGGATCTCCAGGCGAACCGCGGCCCAGCGTCGCGGTGGGGAGCAGCAGCCGCCGGCCGCATGCGCTCGCCCACGCGATGAACCAGGCGCTGGGCAACGCCGGCAGGACGGTCGTCCATACCGCGCCCCCTGAGGCGACCCCGTCGACCAGGGCGCGTCGCTGCGCGAGCCTGGTCGAGGCGATGAACGCCGGGCGGGTCGAGATGCTGCTCATTCTGGGCGGCAACCCGGCCTACACCGCCCCCGCCGGCCTCGAGTTCGTCGAGGCGCTCACCGCAAGGAAGGGGACCGGAAGCGTGTCCCGCTGAGCGCCCATCTCAGCCTGTATCTGGACGAAACGTCGGCTTTGTGCGACTGGCATCTGCCCCAGACGCATTATCTGGAGAGCTGGAGCGACGCGCGCGCTTCGACGGCACGGTCTCGGTGATCCAGCCCTGATCCACCCGCTCTACGACAACCGGTCCGCCCACGAGGTCGTGGCGACGCTGCTGGAGCAGCCGGGCACCGCTTCCGGCTACGAGGTCGTGCGCGGCTACCGGCAGTCGCAGCGGCCCGGGCCGGACTTCGAGCAGTTCTGGGAGCGGACGCTGAACAACGGTGTGATGCCCGGGACCGCCCTCCCGCCCCGGCAGGTGGCCGTACGGCCCGATTTCGACGCCGGCGCGGCAGGGCATGCGGGCGCCTGCCGCGCCGGGGTTGGAGATCATGTACCGGCTGGACCCCACCATCTGGGATGGCCGCTTCGCCAACAACGGCTGGCTGCAGGAGATGCCCAAGCCGATCACCAAGCTGACCTGGGACAACGCGGCGTTTATGAGCTTGAACACGGCCCGGCGAGGCCCGGAGGTGGAGGCTCGAGGACCTGGTGGGCTCCGCCATAATGGCCGCAGCGTGCTCGCCCCGGTGTGGATCCAGCCGGAGCCACCCGGACAGGGCCGTCACCGGCACCTGGGGTACGGCCGGACGCTGGCGGGCCGTGTCGCGGCCGGGGCAGACTTCAACGCCAACCTCCTGCGCACCGCCGAAGCGCCGGCGTTCGGCTTCGGCCTGGAGGTCTTCAAGACCGGCCGCAAGTACAACCTGGCCCTTGCACGCAGTTCCACCACACGATGGCCGGCAACAACGGCTCGGGCGAGATGCACGACCGCGACATCGTGCGGGTGGCCACCATCCGGGAGTTCGAGCGCAGGGGGCGGACGGCTCGGGCCCGAGACGGGGCCGGGACTCGCCGGGCGAGGAGCGTGGCCGTGAGGCGACGCAGCCGAAGGCGCGACCGCCGTGCAGGCGGAGCGCGGCGAGGTGACGCACCCGGAACAGGAGCACACCGGCGGGATCGTGCCGCCGCTTTCATGGGCGTCTGGGAGTACAAGAAGGAGAGCCCCGAAGGGCGCGAGGAGCACCCGTCGATCTACCCCGAGTACAGCTACCAGGGGTACGCCGCCTGGGGCATGGTGATCGACCCAGAACGCCTGCATCGGCTGCAATGCCTGCGCCGTCGCCTGCCAGGCGGAGAACAACATCCCGATCGTCAGCCGCGAGCAGGTGCGCAAGGGCCGCGAGATGCACTGGCTGCGCATCGACCGGTACCACCGGGGTGGAAAACCCCGAAACCTACTTCCAGCCGATGCTCTGCATGCACTGCGAGAAGGCCCCTGCGAGCCGGTCTGCCCCGGTGGCGGCGACGGTGCACAGCCACGGGGCCTGAACATGATGGTCTACAACCGCTGCGTGGGGACGCGCTACTGCTCGAACAACTGCCCCTACAAGGTGCGGCGCTTCAACTTCCTGAAGTGGGTGGCCGGGGCGGGCGGTCCTAACACCCTGAACTACGAGGCCCGTGCTCAAGCTGGTCAACAACCCCGAGGTGACGGTGCGCGGCCGCGGCGTTATGGAGAAGTGCACCTACTGCGTGCAGCGGATCAACCGCGTGCGGCAGCGTGCGAAGATGGAGGAGCCGGCCGATTCGCGACCGCGAGGTCGTGACCGCCTGCGCGCAGGCGTGCCCGACCGAGGCCATCCTCTTCGGCGACGTCAACGACGTAAACAGCCTGGTGGCCCGGACCAAACGGGAGCCGCACAACTACGGTCTACTGACCGAGCTGAACACGCAGCCGCGCACCACATCTGGCGCGGCTGCGCAACCCGAACCCCGAGATCGAGCCCCAAACAAGCGAGGAAGAGTCCCATGAGCACTAGACCACTTCACCCGCAACCCGACGGGCGGATGATCGAAGGCGAGCACACTTACGAGACGATCCAGGAGAAGATCGAACCGATCGTCCTGTCCGGGAAGCCGCCGCTGGCCTGGTTCATCATCTTCGGGCTGTCCTTCGTGTTGGTCAACGTGCTGCTGATCTCGATCGGTTACCTGCTGCTGCAGGGCATCGGCATCTGGGGAACAACATCCCGGTCGCCTGGGCCTTCGACATCATCAACTTCGTGTGGTGGATCGGCATCGGCCACGCAGGCACGCTGATCTCGGCCATCCTGCTGCTGCGCGGCAGGTGGCGCACGTCGATCAACCGGTTCGCCGAGGCGATGACGCTGTTCGCGGTCGTGTGCGCCGGGCTGTACCCCCTGCTGCACACGGGCCGGCCCTGGGTCGCCTACTGGCTGTTCCCGTACCCCAACATCCTGGCGCTGTGGCCGCAGTTCCAGTCGCCGCTGATGTGGGACGTGTTCGCGGTCTCGACCTATATCACCGTCTCGGCCCTGTTCTGGTTCGTCGGCCTGATCCCGGACCTTGCGACCCTGCGCGACCGGGCGACCCACCGCATCACCCGCGTCATCTTCGGCGCGCTGGCGATGGGCTGGCGCGGGTCGGCCCGGCACTGGCAGCGCTACGAGACGGCCTACCTGATCCTGGCCGGGCTTTCGACCCCGCTCGTGCTTTCGGTCCACAGCATCGTCAGCTTAGACTTCGCCGTGTCGCAGGTCCCCGGCTGGCACGTGACGCTCTTCCCGCCCTACTTCGTGGCCGGCGCGGTCTTCGCCGGCTTCGCGATGGTGCTCACACTGGCGATCCCGATCCGCGCCTGGTACGGCTTGAAGGACTTCATCACGATGAAGCACCTCGACTGGATGGCCAAGATCCTGCTGACCACGGGCCTGATCGTGTTCTACGGCTACATCATGGAGGTGTTCTACGGCTGGTACAGCGCCAACGAGTACGAGCGGTTCATGGTCCGGAACCGGTTCACCGGGCCGTACGCGCCGTTCTTCTACGCGCTCTGGTTCTGCAACGGGCTGATGCCGCAGCTCTTCTGGAGCCCGAAGATGCGGCGCAACATCGTGTGCCTTTTCGTGGTCTCGATGTTCGTGAACGTCGGCATGTGGCTGGAGCGCTTCATCATCATCCCGGTGAGCCTGCACCGCGACTTTCTGCCGTCGTCGTGGGGGATGTATGTGCCCACGATCTGGGACTTCGGCATGTTCACGGGAACCATCGGGCTGTTCACGTTCCTGATGTTCCTGTTCATCAAGTTCGTGCCGATGATCAACATCTTCGAGATGAAGGACCTGCTGCACAAGATGAACGCCCACGGCAGGAACGGGCACGACGGGCACGACGGGAGCGGCCTCAGCACGCAGGACTACGCCGCGGACAGCCACACCGTCAATCCGCGCGCGGTGTCGGGCTTCCCGGACGCTCAGGAGTAAGCGATGCGCATCATCAATACGGCGGTAGGGGTTTACAACCAGTGGCAGGCGGATCGCGCGATCGAGGAGCGATCCTCGCTGTACGGCCTGGTCGCGGAGTTCGAAAGCGAGGAGGCGATCCTTTCCGCGGCCAACCGCGTGCGCGAAGAAGGCTACCGCCGGATGGACGCCTACACGCCGTTCCCGGTGCACGGACTGGCCGAGGCGCTGGGCATGCACGACATCTGGGTCCCCTGGATCGTGTTCTTCGCCGGCATCGGCGGGGCGCTCGCGGGGTTCGGCCTGCAGTACTACACGCAGGTGATCGACTACCCGTGGAACGTCGGCGGCCGCCCGCTCCTCAGCTGGCCGATGTTCATCCCGATCACCTTCGAGATGACCATCCTGCTGGCCTCCTTCGGGGCGGTTATCGGGATGTTCGCCCTGAACGGCCTGCCCCGCCCGTACCATTCGATCTTCAACGCGCCCCGCTTCGAGCTGGCGTCGCAGGACCGCTTCTTTTTGTGCATCGAGGCGACCGACCCCAAGTTCGACCGCGAAGAAACGAAGCGGTTCCTGGGGAATCTGGGGGCGCACGCCGTCTCCGAAGTCGAGCGCTGAGAAACCTTCCTCGGCCCCTCCCGCGGGGAGGGGAGTCCGATAAAGAGAAAGCCGTAGAGGCGATGTTATCAGGTAAACTGGCTACAATCGGGTTGGCGGCGACCGGCCTGGTCTTTTTGACGGGCTGTCACACGGATATGTGGCAGCAGCCTAAGATCCACCTGGCGCAGGAGGAGAGCGATTTCTTCCCGGACGGGCAGGCCGCGCGGCCGCTGGTGCAGGGCACCGTGGTTCACCGGCCGGACGGGACGATCCGGACCGGGAATCCGTTCTACACCGGGTTGTCGAACGGCAGATTGGTGGAGGGGCTCCCGCCGGAGGCGCTCCGGGCGTTCAACAATGACACCCGGCTGATGCTGCTCCGGGGACAGGAGCGCTTCGAGATCTTCTGCTCGCCCTGCCACGGCCTGACGGGGAACGGGCAGGGCATGATCGCGCAGCGCGGCCTGGGCCAGAGGCGGATGCCCGCGAACTATCACACGCCCCGGCTGCGGGCGATGCCCAACGGCCACTTCTACGACGTGATCACCAACGGCTTCGGCGTCATGTACAGCTACGCCTCCCGGGTGCAGCAGCCGGAGGACCGCTGGGCGATCGTGGCCTACATCCGCGCGCTGCAGCTGAGCCAGAACGCGAGGCCCACCGACGTGCCGGGCGGGGATCCGACCGCCGCGCAGGCGGACCGAGCCGAGGGGCGAGTGGAAAGCGCGCCCGTGGAACGCCGGTGGATGGGCGACCCGGCGCTGAAACGCGGCTCGCATCTAGGGGGAGCTGAGGAAGGCGGTGGGGGGCAATGATATACGGGAACGGGGGCGCGTCGAGGCCGCTACTTCCGCTGATCAACCGGTTCCGGCGCGGCGCGTATGCCGCGGCCGGACTGGGTGTGGCGGCCCTGATCGTGGGCCTGATCGCCCTGATCGTGCTGCGTGAGGGCGCCCGGACGTTCTTTCAGGCCTATCTGTTCGGCTACATCTTCTGGCTGAATTTCAGCCTGGGCTGCTTCGGGCTGACGCTGCTGCACCACGTGGTGCGGGGCAGCTGGGGCCTGCCGATCCTGCGCGTGCTGGAGGCGGGCACGCGGACGCTGCCGCTGATGGCCGGGCTGTTCGTCGTCGTCGTTCTGGGCATGCTGTTCGGCGATCTGTACCCGTGGAATAACAGCCGGGCCTTGGAGGACCGCGTGATGCGTCACGCCGTGGACGAAAAGTCCATCTATCTGAACCCGGTCTGGTTCATCATCCGCGCCGTCGTCTACTTCGGCATCTGGATCGGGCTGTCATGGTTTCTGAACCGCTCGTCGCTCGAGCAGGATCGGACCGGCGACGCGAACCTGGCGCAGGAGCGCACCAACTGGAGCGCTCCGGGGATGGTCGTCTTCTTTGTGTCGATCACCTTCGCCTTCACGGACTGGGTGATGTCGCTGGACCCGCGCTGGTACTCGACGATCTTCGGCGTGATGTTCGTGGTGGGGCAGGTGCTGACCGCGCTCGCGTTCTCGACGCTGCTCATGACGCGACTGGTGAACTACCGGCCCTTCTCCGAGGTCGTCACCCCACCGCTGACGCGCGATCTGGGCAACCTGCTTCTGACCTTGACGATGGTGTGGGCCTACATCTCGCTGTCGCAATTTTTGATCATGTGGGCGGGAAATCTGCCGGAAGAGATCGCGTATTATACGACGAGAAACTCGGGCGGCTGGCTGCCCGTCGGGACGGTGCTGATACTCTTCCAGTTCTTCGCCCCGTTCCTGATGCTGCTGTCGGGCCGGACCAAGCGGACGCCGAATTACCTGGCGGGTGTGGCGACGCTGATCCTGGCGATGCGCGTGCTGGATGTCGCCTGGATCGTGATCCCGTTCTATCAGCAGGCGGAGCAGCCGGTCAGCGCGAACCTCGCGTGGATGAGCGTGGCCGCGTTTCTGGCGATCGGGGGGATCTGGCTGGGCGCCTTCGCCCTCCAGCTCCAGCGTAACCCGCTGCTGCCCCGCCACGATCCCCGCTTGCAGGAGGTGTTAGAGCATGCGTAAGCATGGACAGGGTGGGCATGGGGAGATCAACCCGAAAGCGGATTACCTGAGCAGGCTGGGCTACGAGGGCCGGGATGTGGCGATCCCGACGCTCATCAAGTGGTTCGTGTTCCTGTTTCTGTTCGTCTTCGGGACGATCGCCGTGACGTTCGGGATTTACAAGTTGTTCGTCCCGGAGGGTGGCGAAGAGAGCAGGTCGCTGCCCCTGACCACGGTCGAGCGGCGGCCTCCCCCGGACGCGCCGATCGTGCAGATACATCCGAAACGCGACATGATCGTGTTCCGCCGCGAAGAGGTGGAGACGCTGAACAGCTACGGATGGGTCGACCAGGGCAAGGGCATCGCTAAAATACCCGTCGACCGTGCTATCGACCTGATCGTGGAGCGGGGCGTCCCCGCGCCGCGGGGCACCGGCTCGGCGGGGGGCGTCTGGGGGCCGGCGCCGCAGGGGGTGACCGGATCGCAGCCGGGGTCGCAAACTAGAAATCAGAGTGGCCAAAGATGAACCGTTATTCTTCGCGCGCGAAGCGCGTTTTCGGAACGCTTCTGGGTCTGGCGTGCCTGGGCGGGTACGTGTCCGGTTCGCCCGTGCGGGCGCAGAACGCGCCGGCCCGGGCCTTCGACCCGGCGCGCGACGTGGGTATCGACCAGAAGCTGGACTCGCAGGTGCCGCTGGATCTCGCCTTCCGCGACGAGGTCGGCAGGTCCGTGCGGCTGGGTGACTACTTCGGCAAAAAGCCGGTCGTCGTCGCCCTGGTGTTCTACAAGTGCCCGCGCCTGTGCCAGCTCATGCTGGACGGGATCGTCCGGGGCCTGCAGGAGGTGGAGTACGACGCGGGCAAGGACTTCGAGGTGGTCGTGGTGAGCATCGACCCGAGCGAGACGCCCGTGATCGCCGCCGACAAGAAGCGGGAGATGCTCGCGCTCTACGCGCGTCCGGGCGCCGAGCGCGGCTGGCACTTCCTGACCGGCGGGGAGCCGTCGATCAAGGCTCTGGCCGGCGCGATCGGGTACCGGTACGCGTACGACCCGGTCATGAAGCAGTTCGCCCATGCGGCGGGCATCCAGATCCTGACTCCCGAAGGGCGGGTGGCGCGCTACCTGAACGGCATCGACTATCCGCCCAAGTCCGTGGGCTTCGCCTTGATCGAGGCGTCGCAGGGCAAAGTCGGGACGCCCGTGGACAAGATGCTGCTGATGACCTGCTTCGCCTACAATCCCGCCACGGGCAGGTACAGCTTCGCCATCCTGAAGACTTTGCAGGCGGCGGGCGTCACCACGGTCTTGATCCTGGCGACGTTCATGCTGGCGATGTTCCGGATGGACCGCCGCCGGGCGCTGTCCGACAAGGCGGACGCGCTCTCTTCCCCGAAGGATGAGGCGGGGGGATAAGCGTCATGATGAACTTCCCTTTACGGCCGCCGGCGGCGTCGCAGTACGCGAACGATCACGATCTGCTGTTCTTCGCGATCCTGGCGCTGACGCTCTTCTTCACCTTCCTGGTGGCGGGCTTGATCGCCTTTCTGGCGTTCCGGTATCGGCGTGGGTCGAAGGTGGACCGCTCGGGCGCGGTGGAAACGGACCACCGGCTGGAGCTCCTGTGGACCGTGATCCCCCTGATGCTGGCGCTGGGCGTCTTCATCTGGGCGGCCAAGCTCTTCACCGTCGCCTACAACCCGCCCCGGAACGCCAAAGAGATCTTCGTCATCGGCAAGCAGTGGATGTGGCACACCCAGCATATGAACGGGATCCGCGAGAACAACGAGCTGCACGTCCCCGTCGGCGAGCCGGTCAAGCTGACGATGATCTCGCAGGACGTGATCCACAGCTTCTTCGTCCCCGCCTTCCGCATCAAGCGCGACGTGATGCCGGGCATCCCGACCAGCGTGTGGTTCACGCCGAACAGGCCCGGCCGCTACTACCTGTTCTGCACCGAATACTGCGGCACGCAGCACTCCGAGATGACCGGCTGGGTGACGGTGATGGAGCGGGCCGACTTCGCCAAGTGGTACGCCACCAAGGATAACGCGACGCCCTCGCCGCAGGTTTCGCCCGGGCAGGCGGCGGTGTCGTCCCCCATGACCATGGAGGTGGCGGGCAAGGAGATCTACGAGCAGCTCGCCTGCGGGTCGTGCCACGACCCGACCGGCATGAACCGCGGGCCGTCGCTGGCCGGGCTGTACGGCAGCCGGGTGCCACTGGAAAACGGGCGGACGGTGATCGCGGACCACGAGTACCTGCGCCAGTCGATCCTGTACCCGAGCGACCGGATCGCGGCCCGCTACCAGCAGATCATGCCGTCCTACAGGGAACAGCTCACCGAAGATGAGGTGAACCAGCTGATCGTCTATATCCGGTCGCTGGGCGGGAATCAAACCCCGGGCGGGCAGCCCGAGGGCAACCAGACGATGAACACGGGGCAGCCCAAGGGCCGGCGGCCGGCGAACGCGGCGGGCCGCGCCGCGGGCGTGCCCGGCGGCCAGCCGTCGAACGCGGGCAACCAGAACACGACCGTGACCGGCGGCGCGCCCATCACACAGGGCCGGCCGATGCAGGGACCGACGGGCTCCCCGGCGGCGGAAACGGAAGACGACAACAGATCGGTAGGAAACCCGTAATGAGCACAACCCTTCTTCAGCCGGGCGACGTCGAGCCGGAGGACATCCCGCCCGGCGACGTCCGGCCGGACGACGCGCATCCCGAGGCCACGCACCGGGGTCTGCACCACAACTACCTGAACGCCAGCCACACGGTCAAGTCCTGGCTGCTGACGGTGGACCACAAGCGCATCGCGATCCTGTACCTGATCTCGATCACCTTCTTCTTCGCCCTCGGCGGGTTCGAGGCGTCGCTGATCCGCCTGGAGCTGACGTCGCCCAACGGGCAGTTCATGGAGCACGAGACCTACAACAAGACCTTCAGCGCGCACGGGATCGTCATGGTCTTTCTGTTCCTCGTGCCCTCGATCCCCGCCACGCTGGGCAACTTCCTCGTCCCGCTGATGATCGGGGCGCGGGACCTCGCCTTCCCTCGGCTGAACCTCCTTTCCTGGTACGTGTACATGGCCGGCGGCGGCCTGGTCATGGCCGGTATCCTGGGGGGCGGCGTGGACACGGGCTGGACCTTCTACACGCCGTACAGCAGCCTGTACAGCAAGTCGCAGGTCGGGCTGACCATCATGGGCGTGTTCCTGGCCGGCTTCTCGTCGATCGCGACGGGGATCAACTTCATCGTCACCATCCACAAGATGCGCGCGCCGGGGCTGACCTGGTTCCGTCTGCCGCTTTTCATCTGGTCGCACTACGCCACCAGCCTTTTGATCGTGCTGGGCACGCCGGTCGTGGCGATCACCCTGCTGCTCGTCGTCGTCGAGCGCTCGTTCGGGATCGGCATCTTCAGCCCGTCGCTGGGCGGCGACCCGGTCCTGTTCCAGCACCTGTTCTGGTTCTACTCGCACCCGGCCGTCTACATCATGATCCTGCCCGCGATGGCCGTGGTCAGCGAGCTGATCGCCGCGTTCACCCGCAAGCGCGTCTTCGGTTACACCTTCGTCGCCGGCTCCTCGATCGCCATCGCGGTCTTCGGCTTCCTGGTCTGGGGGCACCACATGTTCGTGACCAGCCAGTCGATGTACGCGAGCATGGTGTTCTCGATCATCAGCTTCCTGGTGGCCATACCGTCGGCGGTCAAGGTGTTCAACTGGACGGCGACGATCTACAAGGGCTCGGTCTCCTTCACCGCGCCGATGTTGTACGCGCTGGGCTTCATCGGGCTCTTCGTGATCGGCGGGCTGACCGGCCTTTTCCTGGCCGCCCTGGCGACCGACGTCCACCTCTCCGACACCTACTTCGTCATCGCGCACTTCCACTACATCATGGTGGGCGGATCACTTCTGGGCTATCTCGGCGGGATGCACTACTGGTGGCCGAAGATCACCGGGCGCTTGTACCCGGAAGGGTGGGCCAAGCTCTCGGCGGGGGTCAACTTCATCGGGTTCAACCTGACGTTCTTCCCGCAATTCCTGATGGGCTATCTGGGAATGCCGCGCCGCTACCACTACTACGCGCCGGAGTTCCAGGCGCTGCACATCCTGTCCTCGGCGGGTGCATCCATCCTGGCGGTCGGCCTGCTCATCCCGGGGATTTACTTCCTGTGGTCGCTGCGCTACGGCCAGCTCGCCGGCCCCAACCCGTGGCGGGCCGTCGGCCTGGAGTGGATGACCACGTCGCCGCCGCCGGAGCACAACTTCCACGAGATCCCCCGGGTCACCTGGGAGGCGTACGAGTACAGCAGCTACGCCGAGCACGAGGCGCAACACGACCGCGAAGTGGGGCCGGCGTCCGAGGAGGCCGTCCGGGAGGAGGCCGACAATGACCGTGAGATGACGGGATCGGGCTCGCCGATCGGGGGAGGGAGTCAGCAATGAGCTTGGTTTCGGACAGACTGCGCGGGCCGGAGACGACCATAGCGCCGAACGAGGCGCACCAGCACGTCGCACACCAGTTCGAGGACCAGGACCAGCAGACCGAGTCCTACGTCGTCGGCATGTGGACGTTCCTGGTGACGGAGGTCATGTTCTTCGGCGCGCTGTTCACGGCGTACTCGATCTACAAGGCCCTGTATCCCGAGGCGTTCCACGAGGCGCACCGGGCGCTGTCGGTCCCGCTGGGCACGTTCAACACCGTGGTGCTGCTGATCAGCAGCTTGACCATGGCGCTCGCCGTGCACGCCGCCCAGCGGGGCAGGCGCGCGGTCTTGATCGCCTGGCTGGCTGTCACGATGTCGTTGGCGGGCGTGTTCCTGGTCGTCAAGGCCGTGGAGTACTACGAGAAGTACACGCACCACCACATACCGGGCGCCAGTTTCCAGTGGGGGCATGTCGGCACGGAGGAGGGGGCCTCCATCGCCGCGTACAACGACACCCGCACCGACGAAGGCTTCTTTTCGAACAGCCGGTCAAAGCAGGCCGACCGGGCGCAGCTGTTCTTCAGCCTGTACTTCGCCATGACGGGTCTGCACGCCATCCACATCATCATCGGCATCATCGTCATGTCGATCCTGGTCGGCCTGGCCCTCATCAACCACCCGGCCGTGCGGGACTACATGCCGATCGAGATGACGGGCCTCTACTGGCACTTCGTCGACATCGTGTGGATCTTCCTGTTCCCGCTTCTGTATCTGGTTGGATAACGACACATGACTGGACACATCATACCGGCAAGCACGTACTGGAAAACGTTCGTGGCGCTGATGGTGCTCATGGTGCTCACCGTGGTCGCCGCCCAGTTCAACCTGGGGTGGGCGAACCTTCCGATCGCCGCCGCGATCGCCGTCACCAAGGCGACCCTGGTCGTCTTGTTCTTCATGGGCGTGAAGTACGGCACGCGGCTCACCTGGCTTTGGGCCGCCCTGGGCTTCATCTGGCTGGTCATCATGGCCGGCATCGGCATCGACTATGTCGCGCGTCAATGGATCCCGCTCCAGGCTTGGGAAGAGTAACTCCTATCCCCCCCGCCCTCCGAGGGAAGGGGGCAGCAGGGATAGGACTACTCCTGGCGCTCGCCCTCGCCGGCTGCGGTAACAACCCGTATCCGCCCGGCGAGAGCGCGCGGCCGGTTTTGTACCGCGCGCTCAGCGACGACCCGAAGACGCTGGACCCGAGCGTCTCGTACGGCGTCGATGAGGCGCCGATCATCGACGTCCTTTACGCCTCGTATTTCCAGTACCACTACCTGAAGCGCGACCCCTACGTGCTGGAGCTGGCCCTGGGCGCCGAGCAGCCGCGGCGCGAGCCGTATTGGTACGCGGCGAGCGAGAACGGGCGCGCGGTCCGGAAGCGGGGGGAGTCCTGGACCTTCCGGATCAAACACGGGCTGCGGTTCCAGGACGACCCCTGCTTCCCCGGAGGCAAGGGGCGCGAGATCGTCGCGGCCGACTTTTTGTACAGCTTCCGCCGGATGGCGGACCCCCGCGTGTCCTGCCCCGTGCTCAGCTTCTTCGAGGACAAGATCCTCGGCTTTTCACAATACACGGAGCGAAACCGGGAGCGGGTGAAGGCGGGGGAGGGGGCGGATTACCGGGCGCCCGTGGCCGGTCTGCGGCTCGACCCGGGCGACCCGTACACCTTCCGCATCGTGCTGAACCAGCCGTACCCGCAGCTGCGCTATCTTATGGCGATGCACTTCACCACGCCGCTGGCGCGCGAGGCCGTCGAGCGCTACGGCGCCGAGCTCGCCCGGCATCCGGTGGGCAACGGGCCCTATCTGCTGGCCGAGTACAAGCCCAAGCAGCGGATCGTGCTCAAAGCCAACCCGAACCGGCGCGCGGAGTTCTACCCGTCCGAGGGCGCGCCGGGCGACCGCGAGGCGGGTCTGCTGCGGGACGCCGGCGCGCGCCTCCCGCTCGCCGACACCGTGGTGTATAACATCCTGCGCGAGGCGGTCACCGGCTGGAACCTGTTCCTGCAGGGGTATCAGGACTCGTGGGGCGTCAACCAGACCAACTACCAGCAGGTGATCAGCCAGTCGGGGCAGCCGGTCGTCCCCGGAGATGACGCACAGGGGCGTGCGGCTCCATCAGGAGGTCGGCGCCAACGTCTGGTATTTCGTCTTCAACCTGCGCGACCCGGTCTTCGGCGGCTACACCGAGCAAAAGCGCAAGCTCCGCCAGGCCGTTTCGCTCGCCGTCGACTCCCAGGCCTTCATCGACCTGTTCCGGCAGGGCAACGGGCGCAAGGCGGAGTTCCTGATCCCGCCCGGCATCTACGGGCACGAGCCGGGCTACCGCAACCCGTACCGCCGCTATGACCCCGAGCGGGCCAGACGGCTGCTCGCCGAGGCGGGCTACCCGGACGGCGTCGACCCGGAGACCGGCGAGCGGCTGACGATCTATAACGACAACACGGCCACGACGCCCGCGGAGCGCCAGTTCGTCGCGCTGCTCACGAAGCAGGCCTGGAGGCCGTCGGCCTGCGCGTCGAGGCGCGCGCGGCGCGCGCAACGTTTTCCGCGACCGGCTGATGAAGGACCAGTTCCAGTTCATCCGCTACTCGTGGTTCGCGGACTACCCGGACCCCGAGAACTTCGTCTTCCTGCTCTACGGCCCGAACCGCCACCCGGGTCCCAACCACGCCGGCTACGACAACCCCGCGTACGACCGCCTGTTCGAGCGGATGCGGGCCATGGAGGACGGGCCGGAGCGGCTGGCGCTCATCCGCCGCCTGCGTGACATCGCCGCGCGGGACTGCCCCTGGGTCTATGCCTGGCACGACGTCACCCTGTCGCTCCACTACGACTGGCTCACCAACGTCAAGCCGCACCCGATGGCCAACGACGTGGCGAAGTACCTTCGGGTCGACGGCGGCGGCGCGCGCGCCTGCAGGAAGCGTGGAACCGCCCCAACTACTGGCCGGCGGTGGCGGCGGGGCTGCTGCTCATCGCCGGGTGTCTCCCCGCGGGCGCCACGGTGCGGCGGCGCCGGGTCCGCCGGGCGCGCAAAGATCCGGGGGGCGCCCTGATGCTGCGCT
The DNA here is from genome assembly GCA_030446525.1 of Armatimonadaceae bacterium. Next base: position 18,347 of record JAUJNC010000009.1, on the reverse strand, counting down.
ACGTCGTCCGGCGCGTCCTGTACGCCGTCCCGATCCTGGTCGGCGTGTCGCTGCTCACCTTCGCCCTCTTTATATGACCGTCTCGCCGGAGCAGATGGCGCGCCAGAACCTGTCCGCCAAGAACCCGACGCCGCAGCAGATCCAGGAGTGGCTGGCCCAGAAGGGGTACGACAAGCCGCTGCCGGAGCAGTTCAAGAAGCACATGGCGGAGCTGTTCCTTTTCCGCTTCGGCAGGTCGGACGCGACGGGCGAGCGGATCGATCGCCTCCGTGCCGGCGTCGGCCGTCCGCCGTGATCGCCTCGCTCGTGTTTTTCGCGGGGCTGACCGCCGCGATCTGCTTCGCCCTGGGCGTCGCCTACTTCCGCGGGACCTACATCGACTACGCGGGGACGTTCCTGTGCGTGCTCCTGATGAGCGTCGTGTACGTCGTGTACATCATCGCCGGGCAGTTCCTGCTGGGGAAGATCCTGAAATACTTCCCCCTGGCCGGGTACCAGGGCGGTCTGCAGGCGTGGCGGTTCGCGCTGCTGCCGGTGGCGGTCGGGGTGGTCTCGGGGCTGGGGTCGAGCGTGCGCCTGTACCGCACCTTCCTGCTGGAGGAGATAAACCAGGATTACGTGCGCACCGCCCGCGCCAAGGGGGTGAGCGAGCGGGCGATCCTGTTCCGGCACGTGCTGAAGAACGCCTCGATCCCGATCCTGACCTCGACGGTCCTTTCGATCCCCTTTTTGCTGCTCGGGAGCATCCTGCTCGAGTCGTTCTTCGGCATCCCCGGCCTGGGGACCCTGACCGTGGACGCCATCAACAGCCAGGACTTCGCCACGGTCCGCGCCATGGTCTTCCTGGGCGCCGTCCTCTACATCGCCGGCGCCCTCCTCACCGACATCAGCTACGCCCTGGTGGACCCGCGCGTTCGCCTGGAATAGGCCAGGGGAGCCGCGGTCCCGCTTCAAGGTATATCAGAAACGGCCGGCATCAAGCTGGCAGTGCGGAGGTGCGGTATGGACGAAGTGGAAGCGGTGCAGGCGGCGGTCGCGCAGCACCCGTCGGCAGGCATGTCCGCGATCGCGGGGATGGCTACGGACGTGTTCAGCCTGTCCGATTTCGAGTCCCGGGCACGCGCCCTCCTTCCGCACATGGTGTACGAGTTCATCGCGGGCGGCGCGGGCGACGAGCTTACCTTGCAATGGACCCGCGAAGCCTGGGATCATCTCCGGCTGCGGCCGCGCGTCCTGACGGACGTGTCCGCGGTGGACACCCGGGTCACGCTGTTCGGTCAGGCGCTGCCCTTCCCGATCCTGCTCGCGCCGACCGCGTACCACCGCCTCGTCCATCCCGAAGGCGAATTGGCGACGGCGCGGGGCGCCGGCGCGGCCGCGGCCACGCTCGTCGTGAGCACCAGCACGACCACGGCGATCGAGGACATCGCCCAGGTTGCCACGCAGCCGCTCTGGTTCCAGCTGTACTTCCAGCCGGACCGCGGCTTCACCCGCGATCTGGTCCAGAGGGTCGAAGCCGCCGGCTGCCGCGCGCTGTGCGTCACCGTGGACACCCCGGTGCTGGGGGTGCGCAACCGCCAGCAGCGCGCCCGCTTCGCCCTGCCGCCGGGCGTAGAAACGCCCCACGTCTATGACGCCAGCGTCCGCCGCCGGCCGACCCATCTGCGGGAGCCGCGGGAAACGGTGACGTGGAAAGACATCGATTGGCTGCGCTCGTTCGCCCGCGTGCCCGTACTCCTCAAGGGCATCCTGGATCCGGAGGATGCCGACCTCGCGGCGCAGGCGGGTGTGTCCGGGATCATCGTCTCCAATCACGGCGCGCGCAACCTGGACACCCTTCCGGCGACGGCCGAGGTGCTGGCGCCGGTCGCGGACCGGGTGGCCGGGCGCCTGCCGCTCCTGGTGGACGGCGGCGTCCGGCGCGGGACGGACGTCCTCAAGGCGCTCGCGTTCGGCGCCACGGCCGTCCTGATCGGTCGCCCGTACCTTTACGCGCTGGGGGCCGCGGGGGCGGAAGGGGTGCGGCACGCGATCGACATCCTGCGCGCGGAGTTCGAGATGGCCATGGCCCTGACCGGCTGCGCATCCGTTTCGCGCATCACGCGCCGCACGGTGGCGACGGCAGCTGTGGCGGGTTGAGCCAGGCGGCGCCGCGCAAGACGTCAGGATCCCGTCTCGATACCGTGGGCGTCCGGCGGGCCGCTCCGGTCGACGTCGACCCAGTCGCCGCCGGCGTCGTAAGCCGAGCGGTACAGGGCGTCCAGGATGGCCTGGGAGCGGCGGGCGTCGCGGCCGGGGCAGAGGAACTCGGCGTGGCCGCGGACGGCGGCGGCGAAGTTGTCGGTCGCGTTGATCCAGGGGGGCAGGACGGTTTCCGGGGCCTCGTCACTCCACGCGCCCTCGACGTACCACCGGGTCCGGGGCGTCTCGAACGGGCCGCCCTCGGCCTGGAAGTACGCGCCGGCCGTGCCTTCCAGCTCGTACTGCCGGTACCACGTCGCCTGCGGGTAGCTGCTGGTGGCCCAGAAGGTGATAACCAGCCCGTCGTCGTAGAGCCACGCGGCCGTGGCCAGGTCCTCGGCCTCGATGTCGTGGTTCTGCGTCCAGAGACTGCACCGCACCCGGGACGGGACGCCTACCGTGAAGGCGACCTCGTCGAGGTTGTGGATGGCCTGGCTGGACAGCACGCCGCCGCCGTCCCAGCGGCGCGTGCCGCGCCACCCGCCGCTGGCGCGGAAGTAGTCCATGGTCCGCTGGATCTTCAGCGCGCAGTTGCCGCTGAGCAGCCGGCAGAACCGGCCCCGGATGGCGGCCCGCAAGGTGTGCGTGTCCGGGGTGAAGCGGCGGTCGAAGTCGGTTCCGAGCAGCAGGCTCCGCCAAGCGGATCATCTGGTCGCAGGCGGCCAGCGACGCCTCCATCGGCTTGGTGGTCAGGACGTGCTTGCCGGCCTCCAGCGCCGGCAGGGCGACCTCGGCGTGCCGGCCGGTCGGCGTGACCACGTAGACCACCTCGACCGCGTCGTTGTCCAGCCACGGGCCCCGGTTCCTCGGTGGTGTAGGGCACGCCGCACGCGTCGCCGGTGCGTTTGGCGCGCTCCTCGACCAGGTCGCAGACGCCGATCAGCCGCGTGCCGGGCGTTTTGGTGATCTGCCGGGACCGGCCCCATCCCCAGTCCGACGACGACGAAGCCCACGGGCTTTTCGGCCCACGGGCGGGACCAGCTCTGGGCGGCGCGGAGGTCGGCGGTCCGGCGGCCTTCTGGATGGTCTCGACCACGCGCCGCGACATCTCCTGGCTGCTGACCGCGCGCGGTCGGGGTTGTGGGTCTCGGCGCTGATGGGCCCCCGGACGCCGGCGGCGTCGCAGGCCTGCACGATCTTATCGTAGGGGATCGTCGGGCCCAGGCCGGGGACGGCCCCCGCCGCCTTGACGTGCACGTGGCGCGTGCGCCCGGCCATGCGGCGGATGTAGGCGTCCTCGTCCCGCTGCCGCTCGTCGCTGTTCCAGTCGTTGTGCGGGTCCCAGGCCATGCCCCATTCGGGCACGCCCAGGGCGTCGAGGACGGTGAACACCTCGTCGGTCGTCGCGCCGCAGTTTTCGAGCGCGAGGACCAGGCCCGCCCGTTTGGCCCGCTCGGCCAGCGGGGCGAACCGGTCGAGCACCTTCTGCAGCTCGTCGGGCCGGACGGCCAGCGCGCCGGCCAGCTCCCGGGGCGGCTGCCAGAAAAAGAAGCTGCGCACCAGCCGGCAGTCCAGGGCGTCGGCGGCTCGGATCACCCCGTCGAGCTTCTCCGACTCGGCCCGGCAGCGCGCGGCGTCGGGCAGATGCACCTTGGCCAGCGACGACGCCAGGCACCCGACCTTCATGCCCTGGCCGTCCAGCAGCCTCCTCAGCTCGGCGAGCCGCTCGGCCGGCAGGCTCTCGGCGCCCGTCCCGAACACCCGGCCGCGCAGGTCCACGTGCCGCAGCCCCCAGGACTTGATGACGGGCAAACCCTCCGTGATATCGAGACCTAGCTCATCGGTGAAGATAGATGGGAACATCGTTTTTCGCCCTCATTACACCCTCGATAACGGGGACCGCGCATTCGCGGTCCTTGTCAGACGCCAAGGGGATCTCGGCGATGCCCCCTTCGACCATGTTCCGTACACTCCGCCGTGTTTCCTTGTCGTCGAGCTGTAGGCGGTCGGGTGCAGCGCCTCGTTAGCACGCTGTTATGACGCTGGCGACGAAATCTGTCTTTGCGTCTGTGTAGGCCTCGCGGTCATCCCGATGTTTAACGGCAAGCTCGTATTTCAACTTTTGATACTGTTGGGCTAATTCGGGATTGGCACGAAGGCAATCCCGAAACTTGAGCCGCCGTTGCCATTGCTCACTGCCGTAAACAACCAAGTGCAAATGATGGGTGCGAATGCCTTCCGGCCAGCGCAGCAAAAAACGCCGGTCGGAAAGAGTAGCGTTGAACTCAGGCGATGTGTCCCAACCCAGTCGGCACAATGGCTCCAGCAAAGCGTCCGCTTCTGCCATAGACTTTACGCCACCAAGTATATCTATGATTGGTTTTGCGTCTAAGCCAGGAATAGCTGTGCTGCCGAAATGCTCGATGGCGACGAAATGCGAGCCAAGTACTGCGAGAAGCCGTGCTTTTTCTGCCTCGAATAGTTCAGGCCAAGTTGGGCTTGCTGGTTCGATTTTGACTTCGTCTGCCATAATCATATTGTTTCGCACGCAGCAACGCCGCGCGCAGCGTTCTAACGCTCCGCTTCAGCCGCCGGCCGACGCGACCAACAACCTTCGACGCAGACGACATTGTTGATGAGAGACAAGCGGAGGCGGGTCGGCTGCAAGCGATCGTTGGGCGGCGCATTGGCTCACGGTTTCCTTGCGAATATGTACGCGCGGCGGGTTTGAACCTCAACGTCGGGGTACGGATCCCTTTCTATCACTTCCTCCAGCTCAAAGCCCGCCGCCTTGAGGTAGCCTTTCATCTCTTCGGTCTCAAAGAAGATGAAGTCCAAAGACACCTTCTTACCCCACCACTCATCAAGATGATTAATTTGCTGTCCGATATGGAAAGTGAGCAGGAGGGTGCCTTGCCGACGCAACACTCGTCGTAACTCTTGTAACGCCTCGACTACGGAGGCGCGAGGAATGTGGATGATGGAATAAAAAGCGGCTATCCCGCCATACGTGTGATCTGCAACATCGGTTAAGTCAAGCATATTTCCTTGCTGGAAGGGAATGTCTGGATTTAAGCGTTGCGCTTGCTTCACCATCTCCGACGATAAATCAACACCACAAGCCTTTACTCCACGACCGTGCAGATAGCGAGCGATCTGTCCGGGTCCGCACCCCAAATCGCATATCCCTCCTAAGCCGCTGACCTTTTCCGCCAGCCAGTCCAGCATCGTGCGGTCAAAGGGTTTCTTATCCATCTCATCACAGAACTGCTTGGCATAATCTTCCGCCACGCGGTCATAGCTGGATTGCAAGTCTGTTTGCGTCCGCTCCATTCGTGTTCTTTCTTATTTTGCATCCATCACCTACGCCGCCCAACGGCCGAACTCAGGGGCGCGAAGCAGTGTACTGATCGCCCGCGCCTGCCGCTCGACGGCTTGCAGGTTGATGCTGCCGTCTTCGTGCATGGCCGTGAAGGGCGCCGTGATCAGGCTCGCGCCACGGCCGTCGGCCAACCTTTTTGCACTATTGCGGGTGTGTTCAAGGGGAGACGAACTTGAGGCCCAGGACGCCCGCCACGATCAGCAGGATGCAGACGATCCGCCCCGTTTCGCGCGGCTCCCCCAAGATCAACATGCCCAGGATAGCTGTGCCCACCGCCCCGATCCCGGTCCACACGGCATACCCCGTCCCCACCGGCAGCGTTTTCAGGGCTTGCGCCAAAAGGTAGAAGCTGAAAAGCGCCGTGGACAGGGTGAAGACGCTGGGCCACAGCTTCGAAAAGCCGTGCGTGTATTTCAGGCCGATGGCCCAGCCTATCTCACAAATACCGGCGAGGATAAGATAAACCCAGGCCATCGGGCGCTCCTTCACCGTACTTTCCCCCGACCGGACGGCGCCACGGGCGTCATGGCTGCGGTACGAAGTCGCGGGCTTTCTCGTTGCCGCGCGCGTACGTCACCGTGAGCGTCATGCCCGACACTTTCCACCCCTGTCCGGTGCGCTGCAGCGTGTGGCGATAGTCGCCCCAGACCTCCCACAGGTCGGAGCCGGTTTTGCTCGGGAGCAGGTTGAACGCGTACCCCTTGGAGAACACCTCGGCCCGGTCACCGTTGATCGTGACCCGGTGATTGGAGCGCATATGGTGGCTCTTCTTGTCGCTGTACAGCGCGCGCCTCCAGCCGCCCACCAGATCGTCGGCCTTCATGCGAGATGGCGAGCCGCCGGCCAGCGAGCTGAAATCGACGTCGATCTCGTCCTGGAAGTAGCTCCGGCAGGCCTTCCAGTCTTTGGCGTCGACTGCATTGTCGATCTCGTCGACCACGCGAACGATCTCCCTCTCATCGGCCAGATGCACGCCCGGGGTGACGGCCGCGGCTCGCGGCTGTTCTGCCGGCGAAACCTTCATCAAGGCGACGCCCGCCAGGAGCATCGCGGCGAGGGTCAAGACGAAACGTTGGTTGCTGCTCATCGGCGGTTCTCCTTCCGCGCGTTGACAAGTCGCGCTCCTATTGGCTTTCATCATTCATCGCGCACAAACCGTAGCCCCGCTAGTCGGCGGCAACCACGACTCGATCCGTGCGATCACACCTTCGCATGTTGATCAAGCTCCCGAGTCCTTGGTCCAGCAATATACCCCAGGGCTTGAGACACCGTCCCCGTATCCATCCATTTAGCTTCCGAAGTGCTGTCGTCTTCAAGGCTTCAGGTTGGCCTTGTCGAGTCTCACTTCCCGCAAGGGTTGCCCTTGCGGGTCCAGCACGCGCCAGCCGGTCTGTGTCGGCTCAGCGCGGTAGCCCAAGTTCCGTAACCCCTCCGCGGCTTGCAATTGAACAGGGTAATAACGCGATGGCCCCGGCGGGCCGACATCGGTCACCCTGGGCTGCTCAAAGGGATCTTTTAAGCCCTTCATCAGCGCATCGACCACCTGCTGCCTGGCAGGCTCGGAGAGCGGATGCCAGACCTCACCGGGACGTAAACGCGGGGGGATGTCCGTGGGCCGGGGCCGCGCGGCAATCCTGCCGAGCGCCCTGATTGCATTCACTCGCGCCGGGCCGGAGGGATCGTTGCGTGCCAACCGCAGCAGGTCAGGGAGGGTGTCTCGCGCTCCCGTCAATCCCAAGGAGATGGTCAAAAGATCCCTGAGGCGCTTATCGGCGGTCTGATCGCGGTATCGCCGCAGAACCTCCGGTGCCTCCGAGGCCGGAAAGCTAAGCGAGCCGACAATGACGCCTTGGATGTAGTCGGTATCAATGTGGCTGTTTTCTCGACGAGGGCCGGGTGACGTCAACTCGTGCTTCAGGTAAGCGACGCCCCGGGCGATCCGCTCGGCTGCCGGGGTCGCCTTGTCGTGCACAATGGGGCGAAGTTTGTTCAAATCGAAGCCAGATTGGTCGCCGCGTGCCCCTGCCGCGACCAGCAGTGCCCAAGCAGCAAGCGCAAACCCCCTCAGGCAAAGCGCAAAGCGCACCTTCGTCTTCATCCGGTGTTTCACGTGACTTCCCAACTTGCTAGGCAGATATTGGCGGCCGTCAAGGTATTATAGCAGAAGGCGCCCTAAACTTTGGACAAGCGGGCGAGGAGAAACGGCAGATGAGAACGGGCAACACGATCGAAGCCACGGACCTGCGGGCCATCCAGGCGGAGCAGCCCGGCGCCTTCCTCGTTGCGACGGAGACGTACGGCAAGGAGACGCGCCTGTACGGGCCGTTCGCCACGAAGCAAGACGCCCAGGATTGGGGGCAGGAGTCGTTCGGCGGCGCGGATTTCACGGGCGGAGTCCGGTGGATGGTCTACGACATCAGCGCCGCGGTGGACCGTTTCGTGGCGGCCTGACACAACGGCAATGAAAAGAGGCTATTTGATTCGTAACGGTCAGGTTTACGACGGCGGTGGCGGCCCGGCACGGCAGGCCGACGTGCGGGTGGGTGAGGGGACCATCGCCGAGATCGGCCCCGGCCTGGCCGCCGGCGCAGAGCAGATAATCGACGCCGCCGGTCTGATCGTCGCGCCCGGGCTGATCGACCTGCACACCCACGTCTACAGCGGCATGGGGCGCTGGTCGGTCGACCCCGAGGAGGCCGGCCTGGCGACCGGCGTCACCGCCCTGCTGGACACCGGCACGGCGGGCGCGCTCACCTATCCGACCTTCCACCGCTTCGTCATCGCGCAGGCGCGGGAGGACATCTACGCGCTGCTCAACATCTCGATGATCGGCTGCCTGCAAGGCTACCCCCCGGTGCCCCCGCATAACATCGGCGAGCTCAGCGAGGCCGGCTACGCCCACGCGGCCTCGGCCGTCGCGTGCATCGAGCAGTTCCGCGATCGCATCGTCGGCGTTAAGGTGCGGCTGAGCGCGGTGCTGGCGAACCAGCAGGCGGCCAACGAACGCGCCGGCCTGGACGGGGTTCTGGACGCGGCCGAGCAGACCGACCTGCCCTGCATGGTTCACCACGCCCGATCGCAGATCCCCCTCGCGGAGCTGCTTGCGCGTCTGCGCCCGGGCGACATCTACACGCATCTGTACCACCCGCACCCCGACCACGGGTTTGGCGAAGACGGCGCCCCGCTCGCGGTGATGCTCGAGGCCCGCGAGCGCGGCGTGCTCTTCGACGTCGGCCACGGCGTGGGCGCCTTCGCCTGGGAGGTCGCCGAACCCGCCTGTCGGGAGCACGGGTTCTGGCCGGACACCATCAGCACCGATGTTCACCGGTTCAACATCGGCGGCCCCGTGTTCGATCTGCCGACCACGATGAGTAAGTTCCTCCACCTCGGCATGCCGCTGGAAAAGGTCGTCGGATCCACGACATCCGCGCCGGCGCGGGCGATGCGCCTGGAAGACCGCTTCGGGCGGCTGCTGCCGGGCCGCCAGGCTGACATAACGCTGCTGCGCGTCGAGCCGGGCAGTTGGGAACTAACAGACGTTCATGGCGCGGTCCGTGTCGCCAAAGAGCGTTTGGCAGCCGTTAAGGTATTTAAGCGCGGTCAATTGCACGACTGCTCGGCGGCACCCATGCCGGGCCGATGAACGACCCGTCTATCAAAGACAACCGTCCTTGCAGGCGGGACACCCGGCCATGTTTCAAGCCTGCTGTTCGTGCAGGTAACCGCCGCCTTCTATCGTCCGGCATTCGAGCTCGTGCTCGAATGTCTCTGCGACCTTGTGCAGCGCGGTATCGAGATACCCACGCCCTTGCGCGACGTCCAGCATTTCGAGGGCGAAGGTCGATCGGCCCCGAACCGGGTCCCCTCCGGGGACTGATATTTGGGGCGCGGCGTTATTGGGCGGCCCCTGTGGCACGCATCGCGCGCAGGGCGGCCTTCTGTTTGGCGCCTATCTCGTCGAGCCGGGCCCGCCACGCCGCCTCGTAGGGGCGCAGGGTCTCGACAAGCGCCTCGGCGACGGCGAGGTTGCGGAACCACTTGTGGTCGGAGGGCACGACGAGCCAGGGCGCGTGCGGCGCGGCGCACCTGCCGAGCGCGTCCTCGTAGGCGGCGGTGTACTCGTCCCAGAACTTCCGCTCCTCCCAGTCGCCCGGGTTGAGCTTCCACGCCTTTTCCGGCTTCTCCTCGCGGGCCAGGAGCCGCTCCTCCTGCTCCTTTTTGGAGATGTGGAGGTAAAACTTCACCACGATGACGCCGGCGTCGTGCAGCAGCTCCTCGAAGTGGTTGATGTGCGCGTAGCGGCGCTGCCAGACCTCCTCCGGCACGAGACCGTGCACGCGCGCGACGAGCACGTCCTCGTAGTGCGAGCGGTTGAAAACGGCGACGTGGCCCCGCGGCGGCGTTTGCGCGTGTACGCGCCACAGGAAGTCGTGGGCACGTTCCAGCTCCGTCGGCACCTTGAACGACGCGACGGAGACGCCGACGTTGTCCATGTAGCCGATCACGCTGTTGATGACCCCGTCCTTGCCCGAGGTGTCACGCCCCTGGAGCACGACGAGGAGCGTGTTCTGTCCGGCCGCGTACAGGAGCTCCTGGAGCCTTTCCAGCTCCTCCCCCAGCTCCGCCAGCCGGGCCTCGCCCTCCTTACGGGCCAGGCCCCGGTGGTCACCGGGGTCGTAGTCCGACAGCCGCACCTTTCCGGGTTCATCCAGCCGCTTCGCGTACACCGCTCGCCCTCCTCTTGGGTGCTCCCCAAACAGAAACTGCCCTCCCGAAGGAGGGCAGTTTCTTCCTCTACACACGAACTCCCGGACAAGGATTCGAACCTCGGTTTCCAGGGCCAGAACCTGGCGTGCTGCCGCTGCACCATCCGGGAACAAACCGCGGAGACGTCCCGCCTCAGCGCTACCGCAGACCAACGGGCTAAGTATATCACAGGCCGTGCGGGCTGTCAATTTGGGCGCCGGGCAGGAGACGCCCCCGCCGCCGCCGAACACCTCTCCCATGGAACCCACTCCTTCCGACAAGCCGCTGCACGTCGTCTCCATCGGCGCCCACCCGGACGACGAGATCAGCTGCGCCGGCACGCTCGCCAACTACGTGCGCGCCGGCCATCGCGCCACGATCGTGACGATGACCCGCGGCGGCATGGGCCACATGACGCTGCCCTCCGGCGAGCTCAAGCGCCTCCGCAGCGAGGAAGCCGCGGCGTGCGCGCGCGTGCTCGGCGCCGACCTGCGCCTGCTCGACTTCGAGGACTCGGCGATCCCCGAAACGCGCGACGCCGCCCTCGTGCTCGTCGACGTGCTGCGGGAGCTGCGCCCCGACGTGGTCATCACCCACGGCCCCGAGCAGCGCCACCCCGACCACCGCGCGACCTGCCGGCTCGTCTCGGACGCCTACTACCTGTGCTCGCTGCCCCTCCTGCAAAGCGCCCACCCGTGGCACGGCGTCGGCGAGGTGTACTTCTTCGATGCGGGCGAGGCCGACACCTATGTGGACATCACCGACACCCTGGAGCTGAAGACCCAGGCCGCCGCGTGCCACCGGTCGCAGTACGAGGACTGGCTGGTGGTGCACGACGCCGGGGTGGACCGCGGCGGCCTGCCCGACTTCCGCGCGCGGCTGCGCGAGCGCGCCGCCTTCCACGGCCACAGATGCGGCGTCCGCTACGCCGAAGCGTTCCGCGCCTACTGGCCCCGCGCCCCGAAAGCCGCGCCGTTGCTGCCCGTTAACGCTGCCTCCTGACGCGGGTGCTGTGGTATAATCATTTTCGGCACGGGCCGTTAGCTCAGGGGTAGAGCACCGCCCTTTTAAGGCGGGTGTCGTTGGTTCGAAGCCAACACGGCCCACGTCCCCATTCTCAGCAGGTGCCGCTGGCTGCGAAGGAATATGAGTAACTGCGTGTCCTTTCGCCTCTCCGACTGCGTACATGGAGAGCGAAATGCAAAAAGACAACCGCCTTTGGCGAAAACGGCCGATTTGCGAGACGCCGTTTCCAGAGTGGCTTTTCATAGCACCAGTCGGAAACCTCATACTCACTGACACTTCTGGGGACTGCCTAAGCGTGAGCGACGCTCGCGTCTAAGGAATCTGTCGGCCGCGTGGCCTTCCATTTATCCCCACCCACCCACGTGCAGCGCGGGCCGGCGCTTGGGGTCCGGCTCGGCCTGGCGAATCACCTCGTGCGTCACCGGCGCCGTATCGCCCTGGCCCAGCAGGATGAACCGCAGTACATAAGCAAGCGGGTTGCCCTCGGCCCAGGTGAAGTAGCAGTGCGGGAGCTTGCCCGTCACGTCGCGGATGTGTAGCAGCACAGCGGCGAGGGCGTTGGGCACCGCGGCGCTGCGCACCCGTAGCACTCGGTAGGTGTAGGGCTGGGCCCCCTTGATCTGGGACCCGGCTCGCGTGCCCCCGAGCTCGACCCCCCGGACCTGCAGCACCTCCTCGAACTCCGAGGCGTCGCCGACCTCGACCTCCAGGAACAGCACCCGGTCACTGGGAGGGATGTGGTTGTCCTCCCGCTGCGCCCGTTCTTTAAGCCGGTACTCGCGCTCGTCGCCGCTCTGGCGGCGGTTCGCGACGATCCGGATCTCGCCCTGCTTGGCCGCCTCCTCCAAGAACCGTTGCGCCTTCGGGTCCAGCTCCACCCGCCCCGCGCGCAGCTCGGTTGAGCGCCACACCCGCGAAATCAGCGAGGTGACGACGATGGCGCCGATGAAGAAGCTGGCGATCTTGACGCCGTCAGGCCGCTCGATGATGTTGACCACGGTGGTGTAGACGAAGACCAGCGCAATCAGAAGCAGCAGGAATTTCCACTTCTTCTCCCCCTTTTGCCAGGCCGAGAGCGTCACGGCCACCGCCGCCGAGCTCATCAGCACCAGCACCCCGGTGGCGTAGGCACCTCCCTGCGCGTCCACGTCGGCCTTGAAGAGGACGGTGACGGCGAAGGCGACGGCGGTGAAGACCAGTACGAGGGGGCGCACGGCCCGCGTCCAGTCGGGGGCCATGCCGTAGCGGGGCAGGTAGCGGGGCACGATGTTCAGGAGCCCTGCCATGGCGCTGGCGCCGGCGAACCAGAGGATCAGGACCGTGGACAGGTCGTAAGCGGTGCCGAACCCGCTCCCCAGGTACGTGTGGGCCAGGTACGCCAGCGCCCGCCCGCTGGCCTCGCCCGCCTTGGCCTCTTCCCCCTTGTCCACGCCCGCCGCGGAGGCCAGCGCGTCCAACTGTCTGATGGCCTGCGCCGCCGTCACGTCCGCCTCGGTGATCTTGCGTCCCGCCGGGAAGAGGGTCACGTCTTCGGCGATGACCACCGCCTGCTGGGTCCGCCTGCCCACAAGCCGCTCCCGCAGCTGCTCGGGCGTGGCCATATGCGTGGCGGGCCGGAACTCTTCGGCCGGGATGAGCAGCGTAGTCACCAGGCTGCTGGTGAGCAGAAACACGCTCATGATCAGCGCGGCGGACAGCAGCACCTTGCGCGTATTTCGGATGCGGCCCTGCGGGCTGGCCAGGGTGTCCTCCGGGTCCCCCTTGACCAGAGGCATCACCGCCACGCCCGTCTCGAAGCCCGACAGCCCAAGCGCGAGCCGCGGGAACAGCAGCAGGGCGATGCCGATCATGGCGAGCGGGCTCCCGTGCCGGGCGAAGAGCGCGTCCTTCCAGGCGGGCAGCGTCTGCGGGTGCGTGGCCACTTCATAGAGCCCCCGCGCCACGACCACGGCGTTGAGGAGCAGATAAACGGCTACCAGGAACACGGCGATGCCGATAGCCTCCTTGAAGCCCTTGAGAAAGACGGCGCCCAGCAAGCTGACCAGCGCCAGGGTGAGGGCGACCCGGTGCTCGTGCAGGGAGTGGGGCATCAGCGGGTTCTCGACGATGTGGGCGGTGGCGTCGGCGGCCGAGAGCGTGATGGTGATGACGAAGTCCGTGGCGACGAACCCCAGGAGACACAGCACGAACAGCTTGCCCCGCCACCCGGCCAGCAGCCGCTCCAGCATGGCGATGGAGCCCTCGCCGTGCGGGCTCTCGGCGGCCACGCGGCTGTAGATGGGCAGCGCGCCCAGGAGGGTGAGCAGCACCAGGATGAGGGTGGCAATCGGCGAGAGCACGCCCGCGGCGAGCGCGGCGATGCCGGGCTGGTAGCCCAGCGTGGAGAAGTAGTCCACGCCCGTCAGGCACATCACCTGCCACCAGGGATGGGAGGGGTGGCGCCCTTCCCGCTCGTGCGGCCCCTCCATCTCCGGCAGGTGCCCCTCCAGGAGCCAGCGTTTCAACGGGCTGACGGAATGGGAGGAGCGATCCAAGGGGGAAATGTTGGGCTGTGCCATGGTTTGCCTATCTGCCTTTACGTCGTGTTTTCTTAACTGCTCTTTTGATGGTTCACGGAGCGGGCCCCGCGGAACGCGTCCGGCTCCGGGCGGGAGAGGGGTATCTCCAGGAACGTCGCTAACTCCCGGGCAACCCGCTTTGCCTGCTGGTCGGTATCGAACTTGAACAGGCAAAGCGCCTTGTGCCGGGGCGCTCGGGTAAGAAGGTCGAGGCCCCCGGTGGCGTAGAAGAGCCGGATACGGCAGTAGGTGCAGCAGAGCCCGCCGGGCGCCGCGGGCTTGGCCGGCGGGTCCACCTGGAGGTGGCGCACAGACCCGGGCGGGCAGAGGGCTCTGCTGCCGCAGGAAAGCGTCCCGGTCGCGCCGTCCAGCACGTAAGGACGGCGCAGGCGGGCTGTGTGCCAGTAGCCGCCGGCCACAAACACAAGAAGGGCCGGGAAAAGCCCGCCGCCGCGGAGCATTGTCGGGACAGAAGGAAGACCCAACAGCAACCAGGCGGCACACGGCGTGATGATGCCCGCCGGCAGGACGTGCCACAGGGCGCTGCCGAAGGAGCGCCGGACCAAGAGAAAAGTGTCTTTCCGGAGAAAGTCGATTCCCGCAATACGATAGGGGCGGGACCAATACGGCTGCGATCGATACTGCCGGGATCGATTCTGCCGGGCCGGATCTACGTGGTGCTGGAGGGGCATAGTTTTACACCTTGGGGACGACAACCACTCACTTACTCGTGGCAAGGACCCTTCCGATCCAGTGACGGAGCCCCCCGGTAAGCTCGTCTGCCTGAAGCACCCCGCCCGGCGGGAGTTCGGCGTGCTGCCAGAGATAGTTCGCCAGAACCTCACCGCAGAGCGCCTGCCAGAAGTGGTCGGCGCCTGCTCCCCATCGGCGTGTGCCGTCACCTGCTCAACCACGGAGGGCGTCAGGACGACCGTGCAGCGGTGCCTGGCCGCGGCCGGGTCATGGACGGTGAAAACGTGGCGGCGTTCCCCCGATGCCTCTGCCCTGCCCCCTGGCGCGGGCTCCAGGCGGAAGCCGTTTACATGTTTCAGCGAGAAACGAAGGGAGGCAGACGAGCAGTTTCCTCGCGGGCTGCTGGCGCGCCGGCCAGAGCCGCCTGCACCGCGCCGCGCAGGGTGTCCACGGTGAACGGCTTGCGAAGGAAATCCGTTGCCCCGGCCTGTACGGCTTCCTCGGCAATATCGATCGTGCCGAAGGCCGTGATCATGATGACCCGGGCATCCGGGTCGCGCCGGCGCATTTCGCGCAGCACCTCGAGCCCCCAGTAACCCCGGCATCCGCTGGTCGAGGAGCACCACGTCCCAGGCTGCCCCGCCCTCGCCGAACTTCTCCAATCCCTCCGGCCCGTCAGCCGCGGTCTCCACGCTGTGCCCGACGTGCTGCAGCGCCAGCCGAAGCATCATCCGGATGTTACTCTCTCATCGACAATCAGAATGCGCGCCATAGCTGCCGCCTTTCTCCGTTCCCACGGTTCCTATTCGCTCGCCCGATGCGCCTGCCGCCGCCTGCTGCCATCTCCTGGCATCCTGTTTCGGCCACAGGCAGCCGGAAGGAAAACGTGCTGCCTTTCCCGGGGCCGCTCTGGGCCCGGATCTCTGCGCCGTGTGCTCCGACGATGGCCTGCGCGATGGCAATCCCAGGCCGGCCCCGCCGCGCGTCGCCCTGGGCACCTGGACGAAGCGCTCGAAGATGCGCGGCAGGTACTCGGCGGGACGCCTGCCCCGGTGTCCCGCACCTCGAAGGCGACCCACGGCGCGCTGCTTCCTGATAGGCGCGAAGGACCACCGGACCGCACGTCGGCGTGTGACGCACGGCGCTACCGTCCAGCTTGACCAGCTCGCGTGCGGTTTGCTATCTGTCTGAGCGCTCCGGCGGCTCGCCCGTGCGCGGGCCGCCGGGTAGCTCCAGGGTGGCCCGCTCTCGCTCTCCGTCGTCGGCGCTCTCGCGCCTCTGCTGGATCTCTTGCTCGACGGCCCCCACAATTCTTTCGTCCCGGAGGATCTGCGCGGCGGGGCGCTCCTCCGGGACGAAGGGCCCCTGCGCCGCCCGGTTCAGATGGACGATGCGCCCGGCATCGTCGGTCACGATGACCAGGTCATACAGACTTTCCAGGGCGGCATCGACATCCGCTCGGCACGATGCAGCCGCTGCTCCAGGAAACGGTGCGCGTCCTGGAGCCTTCCGGTCATCCGGCTGAACGCCTGCGCGGTGGGCATCGCCGGCCGGGCATAGAGCAGCTTCTCCACGGTTTGCCGGAACCCGGCGAACTGGAGTCCGATGTCGCTCACGATCTGCTTCTCGCCGGCCTCCGTGATGTTGTTCGCCTCCACCTGGTAAGCCGCCTCGAAGCGAGGTCGGTACCTCTCGTATTGTCGGCGCGCACGCTCCTGCTGCCCGGCCAGAAAGAACGAAGTCGCACTGTCCATGCGCTCCAGCGCCTCCTTCATGTCTTGGGCGGCCACGACGCTCTTGTAGTTGTGGACCAGGATGCGGTCGATGGAGTAGCCCAGGCGGAAGAAGTTGATGCTGGCGCCGAGCATCACGACCACCATCAAAAGGACGAGGGCCAGATGGCTCGCCAGCAGCTGGGTTCTCAGGTTTCACACGGTTGATGCCTCCGAATGCTTCTAGTTTTCGTAGCTTTCCGGCCCCAGGGGCCTCCCAAAACGCCCACCATCTCCTCCTATCGCGCCCGTTCCATAACGCTCTCTGATGCTCCCTCCCTCGGCTTGGGCAAGCGCGGGCCGGCCGAGGTCCCGTCCGCCTTATCGGCAAAGTAGCGGTAGCTCGTGACCACCACGCCGGGGATCTGCGACAGCGTGCGCTGGATGGCGCGGGCGTTGGCGTTGTGGAGCAGCCGGTGCCACCACCGCTTCGCCGCCACGAGCTCCGGCAAGACCACGGTCAGCTCGTCGTCGCGCTCGTCGCTCATCTCACGAACGTACTCGACCAGGGGCGGGAGCAGCGTCCGGTAGGGTGACCCCAGGATAATCAGGGGCACCTCCCCCGCAAAGCGCTCCCACTCCTCCTTGAGCGCGTGTGTCTGAGCCGGGTCCTGCTCGATGTAGATTGCGCGAGCGTCCGCAGACAGCGAGCGCGCATACTCCAGCGCGGGGAAGATGCCGCCGTGGAGGCCGGACACGAGGACGAGCACCGTGTGCTGTACCCTCCGGTATGGCTCCAGAGGCCGGAAGGCCAAGGCCGAGAGGTGCCGTGCCACGTCGGCATAGTGGCCGCGAATCTTGCGGAACAGCACGACCAGCAGGGGCACCAGGGCGATCACCAGCCACGCCCCGTAGTTGATCGGCGTGCCCGGATGCCCGGTCTCGTCCACGCCGAACGGCAGGCGCAGTCCCGTCGGCTCACCCGCAGCAAATTTCGTGAGACCCATGACGATGACGACGATCCCCGTCGCGACGGCGCCGAGGAGGTTGACACCCGCGGACAGCGCCCAACCCTTGCCCTGTTTTTTGAACCAGTGCCGCACCATCCCCGCCTGCGAGAGCGTGAAGCTGGTGAAGACGCCCACGGCGTAGAGCGGGATCAGCGAGGTGACGGAGCCTTTAAAGACCACGACCAGGAGCGCCGCGAAGCCCGCCAGCGCCAGGATCCCGTTGTTGAAGACCAGCCGATCGCCCACGTCTGCCAGCCGTCGGGGCAGGAAGCGGTCCCGCGCGAGGCAGGGATGCCAGGCGCGGGAAGTCCGCGTAGGCGGTGTTGGCGGCGACGATGAGGATGGCGGTCGTGGCGAACTGCACGACGTAGTAGAACCAGGTCCTGCCGCCCAGGACGGTGCGGGCCACCTGCGAGATGACGGTCTCGAATTGCGGGCTGTTCTCGGGCAGGGCCGGGATGTGGTAGTGGTTGGCGATCCAGGTGATGCCCAGGAACAGTGAGGTGAGGATGGCCGCCATGACGGTGAGCGTTGTGGCGGCGTTCTTTGTCTCCGGTTTGCGAAAGGCGGGGATGCCGTTGGAGATCGCCTCCACGCCCGTCAGCGCCGTGCAGCCCGCGGCGAACGCCCACAGGACCAGGAACAGCGATAGCGGAGCCATGGTGTGAAGGCCGTGCTCCTGCAAAGCTTCGCGGACGGCCGCGTCCGCCGCGGCGAACCCCGCGGCGGCGCCGGTGAAGGACTGCGCCAGCCCGATGCCGACCAGGGCGAAGAGCGAGAGGATGAACGAGTAGGTCGGGATCGCGAAGACGGCGCCGGATTCCTTCAGGCCGCGCAGGTTGGCGCAGGTGACGAGCCCGATGCACAGGAGGCAGAGCCAGACGGTGTAGGGCTGCAGGCCGTTGAAGGCGGAGACGAGCGCCGCGATGGCCGCCGCCACGGACACGGAGACCGTGAGAACGTAGTCGATGAGCAGTGAGGCCGCGGCGACCAGCCCGGGCGTGTCCCCCAGGTTCTCCCGCGCGACAATATAAGCCCC
>JAUJNC010000314.1 GCA_030446525.1 Armatimonadaceae bacterium | reverse complement strand
GTGGTTGTGGTGGCATCATCGGGCCGGTCCCTCCGCCACTCTGGATAAGCGTCGCCGTGCAGTTGTTTGCAACGATACCACAGGCAGGGGAGAGGCGTCAAGCGAACATTTAGTTTTGTGGCCTCCGGATGGTGTACAATAGCACCGAGGTGTTTTCCCGATGAAGCTTTTTCTTGCCGCCGCCCTCGGGTGTCTCTCCCTTTGCGCGCCCGGCGCCTTGCAGGGCGCGCGCGCCCAGGACGCGCCCGCCGGACCCGTCACCCTGTCCCGCGCGGAGGACCTGGCCGGCTGGGGTCAGGGAGCCACGCTCACCGGCGAGCGGAAGGAGGGCGCCCGCGCCGTCGCGTGGGCGCCCGGCCCGGACGAAACCGTGGCGGCGCTGTCCTTCGCCCTGGGCGCCCGGCGCGAAGCGGTCGCGCGCGGGAAGACGCTCTCCTTCTGGTACCGGATCGAAGGCGCGAAGGTCGCCTCTTTCATGGTTAAGGTGGTGGCCTACCCGCTGGCGGGAGGCTGGCAGGCCGTTTATGACCTGCCCGTGCCGCCGCCCGGCGAGTGGCGCCGCGCCCGGATACCCTTGCAGGCGTTCGAGGATCAGTGGGGGGACGCGCCGGAAAAGGAGCAGGGCGCGCTCCAGTTCCGTGTCGCCAAAGACAAGGGCGCCGCCGTCCGCCTGCTGCTCGACGACGTGCAGGTCGCTCCCCTGCCGCCGGGCGCGGCGGTGAACACCGCCGGGCGCCGCATAACGCCGCCCCCCAAGCCCCTGATCGTGAAGGACAAGCCGATGAACCTGCCCCCGCACCCGCGTCTCCTCCTCACGCCCTCCGATATCGCCGTCATCAAGGGGCGCACCGCGGGGACCGAATGGGCGAAGGCGTTTCACGACGATCTGAAGAAGCGCGGCGACGAGTGGCTCGCTCGCGCCATCCAGCTCCCGCCGCGCGGGGGCCAGTGGTATCACTGGTACGCCTGCCCCAAGCACGGCACGCGCCTGCGGACCGAGGGGCCTACCCGCCACGTCTGCCCGACCGGCGGCGAGGCGTACACCGGTTACCCCTACGATGACGTGGTGCTGAGCCGAGACCACGATCGGCTGGCCGGCGCCGTCCGCGACCTGGGCCTGCTTTACCAGGTTTCCGGCGACAAGCGCTACGC
Source organism: Armatimonadaceae bacterium (assembly GCA_030446525.1). The sequence goes on along the minus strand of JAUJNC010000314.1, from coordinate 2,354 downwards.
CGCCAAGGCGCGCGAGATACTGCTCGCCTACGCCGGCCGCTACCTGTCGTACCCGCTGCACAACATCAACAACGAGCCCAAGGTGGGCGGCGGGCGCGTCGGCCCGCAGACCCTGGACGAGAGCACGTGGCTGATCCCGATGGCCCAGGGCGCCGACGCCGTGTGGGACACGTTCACGCCGGCCGAGATCGAGTCGCTGAAGACCAAGCTCTTCTACCCGGCGGTCGAGGTGATCCGGCAGCACCGCATGAGCATCCATAACATCCAGTGCTGGAAGAACTCGGCGGTCGGCCTGGTCGGCCTGCTGTTCGGCGACCCGGCGCTGGCCGCCGACGCGGTCGACAGCGAGCACGGCTACCAGGCGCAGATGGCGCAGGGGGTGAACGCCGACGGCGCCTGGTACGAGGGCGCGTGGGGCTACCATTTCTACACGATGGACGCCGTCCGGCCGCTCACCGAGGCGGCGTTCCGTTGCGGCATCAACCTGTACGGCGACGCCTACAAAAAAATGTTCCTCGCCCCCATCGAGCTGGCGATGCCCGACGGGCGACTTCCCGCCTTCAACGACTCGAACACCGCGTCGGCAATGGGCAACGCGAACTACGAGATCGCCCTCGCGCGCTACAAGGACCCGCGCTTCGCGCTGCCGCTGGCCAAAAGTGACCGGCGCACGCTGCAGGCCTTCGTGAATGGCGTCGCGTCCCTCCCGCCCGTGCCGACCGCGCCGGAGCCGGGCCGCAACTACCCCGCCTCCGGCTACGCGATCCTGCGCGCCGGGGCGGGCGCCGGCGCCACCTGGCTGTGCCTGAAGTACGGCCCGCACGGCGGCGGCCACGGCCACCCGGACAAGAACAGCTTCGTGCTCTACGGCGCCCCCCGCGCCGGCGCGGGGGGCCGCGTCCTGGCGGGCGACCCGGGCACGGCGAACTACGGGGTGCCGATCCAGCTCGGCTGGTACAAAACCACCCTCGCACACAACACCCTGGTCGTGGACGAGACGAACCAGCGCCCCGCCACCGGCTCCTGTCTCGATTTCCAGATTAAAGACGGCTGGAGCGCCGCCCTGACCGACGCCGGGACGGCCATCCCCGACGTCAGCTTTCGCCGCGCCGCCTTTCTCGTCACGGACGACCTTGTCGTCTTCCTCGACCTGGTGAACGCCGAAGACGGGTCCGCGCGCACCCTCGACCTGGCATATCACCCGGCCGGCGCCTGGGGCGCCCTCTCCCATGGCGAGGGCATCGCCCCGCCCGATAAACCCGGTTACTCCTACCTCCGGGACGTGCGCCAGGTCACCAACACGGACGGGCTGACGCTTGCCGTGACCGGGCCGGAGGCGGCGGGCTCGGCCATCGCCTTCGCGGCCAGCCCGGGCATGCCCACCACCTTCTGGACCGGGACCGGGGTCGGCGCGAACACGGAAGACCGCGTTCCCGTCGTTCTCGCCCGCCGCAAGGCGGCCTCCACCGCCTACGTCTGGGCCGTGGCCGTGGGCTCCGGCAACGGCGCCCCCGCCGTCACCGCGGTCGCCGTCACCGGCGCCGACGGCAAGCCGCTGGCGGCCCACGAGGCCGCCGCCGCGCGCGTCACCCACGGAGGCAAGACCTACCTCGTCGTAGCCAACCCCGGCGGGCGCGGCGTCAAGTCCGGCGCCTGGTCCGGCAGCGATAAGCTGGCGGTGATACGACAGTGAAAAGAACGTTTAACGGGAGAGGTTGAGACCATGGATACCGGCCAACAGACCGGCGGTGTGGATCCATCCGAACTGCGCAAGCTGTACGAGCCCCTGCGCGTGGTGGACGTGTGCGACGCGCTGGACGGCATCGGGTACTTCGACATCACCCTGATGTCGCCCGAGATACGCCCGCTCTGGCCGGGGATGCGGTTCTGGGGCGCGGCCCTGACCATCCGCTGCGTCCCGGCCAACCGGCCCATGTGGCGCCTGGAGACGACGGAGGAGATCGTGGGCGCCCACGGGATCTGGTTCAAGGAGGTGGGGCACGTCGGCTGGGGCGACCTGGTCCGTCCAGGGCACGTGCTGGTCACCGACACCGGCGGCGCCCGGGAAGTGGGGTTCTGGGGGTCGGCCAACAGCCTGGGCGCGGTCGCCAGCGGCGCGGCGGGGATCGTCACGAGCGGCCACTGCCGGGACACGGGGGAGATCGCGCTGCAGCGCACCCCGATCTGCGCCCGCGCCCGCGGCCGCACGATCATCCCGGGGCGCATCGAGGTGGTGGAGGTGCAGACCCGCATCGGCTGCGGCGGCGTGCAGGTGCGCCCCGGCGACCTGGTGGGCTGTGACGACGACGGCGTGGTGGTCGTGCCGCTGGAGGTGGCGGGGGAGGTCGCGGTCC
>JAUJNC010000313.1 GCA_030446525.1 Armatimonadaceae bacterium | reverse complement strand
CATGCTCAGGAGGCTCGCGCCAAGTACATGAAAACACTTTCTTTACACTCTCTCAAGCGGCCAAACCGATCAAGCGCATCTTGCTGGCGGGAAAGACCTTGATGCGACTTCGAGGGACCCGCGTGCCGGGCCGGTAGCCTTCGCCTCCCCGTTCTCGCATGACGGCGAAACCGTCAAGCCTGGCTTGTCCTCGGGCGGCCCGCAGGGAAGGAAAACGATGAGGGATGAAGTGCTCGTACAAAGAGCGGTCGCGTTGATGGCGCTGCTGGCATGCGGTGCTCCTGGTTCCCGGGAGGCCGAGTCGGTCGTGCAGGCAACTCCGGCAAAGGTATCAGACAACGGAGACGGTACCTACAAGAACCCGATCCTCTGCGCGGACTACTCCGATGTGGACGTGATTCGCGTAGGCCAGGACTACTACATGACGGCGTCCAGCATCAACATGACGCCCGGGCTGCCCGTCCTGCATTCCCGGGATCTGGTGCACTGGAAACTGATCGGCCACGGCCTGCAGAAGCTGCCGCCGGCGCTGATGGCCAGCAAGGTGCGCCGGGAAGACGAGCTGGGTTACGACCGGGTGCGGTCCGGGTGGGGAGTATGGGCGCCCAGCCTCCGCCACCACGACGGCTCGTTCTGGATCTACTGGTGTGATCCCTATGCCGGCGTGTATATGGTCAAGGCGCGCGACCCCGCGGGCCCCTGGACCGAGCCCCACCTCGTGCAAAAAGCGCTCGGCTGGATCGACCCCTGCCCGCTCTGGGATGAGGAGACCAGGAAGGCCTATCTCGTCCATGCGTACGCGGGGTCGCGGGCCGGGTTTAACAGCCGCATCGACATGCGTGAGATGAGTTGGGACGGCGAAAGTTTGCCCCATCGCGGAGAAAGGGCCGTCACCCTCTACGACTTTACGGCCACGGCCAAGCTCGAGCTCAGCGAGGATGCCGGTCCGGGCGTGCGCGCGGGGTTCGGCGTGATCGGGAGTAGCGGTTTCGACGTCGGCCTGCAACGCACGGGGGGCCGTTGACGGCTTCCTACCGCGAAGATGCGGTGGGGCAGGCGCCCACGCCACTGCCGGACGACCCGGTCTGGATCCGCCTGGAGGCCGGCGGGAAACTACCGCTGCCCTATGACGGCCGCAGCGGGGACCCGGAGCACAACGCGCGGTCGTCTGTCAGTTCAGCATCAGCGGCGACGGCCGGAACTTCACCCCCGTCGGCGGGAAGTTCGTCCCGAAACCGAGGCCGGGATCCTGGATAGGCGTCAAATTCGGCTTCTACGCTCTGACCAGCCAGGAGAACGCCGCCGGATCTTTGGGGATCGACTGGGTTCGGGTCGAGATCCGGTCCAAAACGGGTCGGGAACCACGGGATCCTGTTTTTGACGAGCTATGATCGACGCCGCCCGGGCCGCCTTTTCCCAGCGGGAATCGGCCACGGGCACGCTCGCGTATGAAATCCATCACGAATCGGGCGCGCCCTTGTAGAACTCGACGGTGCGGCCGGCGCGGTCGGCCACCTTCGCCACGAGCGCTTTGCGCTGCTTTTCATCGAGAGTGACAAAGGAGCGGGCCAGGGCGATCTTTTCCTTCATCTGTGCCACGTCGTCCGGGCCGGTGATGAGGACGCTGATCGGCAGGGACCAGGCGAAGTGGATGGCGTCCCGGACGCTGACGCGGTCCGGGACGAGCTTGGGGTTGGGGCCGTGTTCGCCCTGCCGGGAGCCGCCGAAGAACCCGCCGTTCGCCAGCGTCTTCATCGCCAGAACGCCGATGTTCTTTCTGACCAGCTCGGGCAGCACGCCCTCGATGAAGCTCAGGTAGCTGGGGTCGGCGACGTTGACCGGCATCTGGCAGGTCTCGAAGATGTCGGCGCGCTCGAGCAGGCGCTTGTGGGCGGAGGGCCGGGTGTGCCCGGTGAAGCCGATGTGCCGGACCTTGCCCGAGGCCTTGGCCCCGCGCATCGCGTCGAGGATGCCGCCCGCGATGCGGCCGTCCACGTCTTCCCTGCTGCTGACGGAGTGCACCTGCCACAGGTCCAGGTGGTCGGTCGCGAGCCGCCGCAGCGAATCCTCGAGGTGCTGTTTGGCCCCCGCCGCGTCGCGGGCCGTGGTCTTGGTCATCAGGAAGACGACGTCGCGATACCTGGGCGTCAGCAGCTTGCCGTAATAGCTCTCACTGCCGCCGCGCTGGTACGACTCGGCGGTGTCGAAAAAGCGCACCCCGCCTTCCAGGGCCGCCTCGATGGTCGCCTGGGCGTCCTTCTCGCTCATGCGGCCGATATGCCAGCCGCCCACGCCGAGCATCGTCACCCGCCGGCCTGTGCGCCCCAGCGCGCGCGTCGGCAGCAGGTCGCCGAGCCGGTCCCGCTTCACCTGCGCCCGGAGCGTCTGGCCGGGCAGAAGCAGCCCGGCGCTGAGCCCGGCCAGGGCTTTCAAAAAATCGCGGCGGTCGTTCATATCTGTATTGTACCCGCGGCGAACGGCCTCCCACTTGCCAGCATCCGGCGAGGTGGCCTATAATGTTTACGCTGGCCGGGATATTTTTCGCCCGATCTGCCAGCAAGGAGACCTGCCCGTGCCGACCGTAGATACGCCGGTAGACGTTGAACTCGAAACCCTGATCCGCGCCCGCTACCCGATCATCTACGTCGTCTCCTGGGAGGAGCGGCGGGTCGAGGAGACGCTGCGCGAGATCTGCCAGCGGCGCGGCAAGAAGATGTTCCTGTGGACCGTGACGCAGGGCATGGCGGGCAACACCGCGTCCAAGGACCCCCTGGCCGCGCTCGACTACGTGATGGGCGCCCAGGACCAGAGCGTGTTCGTGCTCAAGGACTTCCACCCGTTCATCACGGATGTCGCCGTCACGCGCCGCCTGCGCGACCTGGTGTACGCGCTCAAGACGTCGTACAAGACCCTGGTCATCCTGTCGCCCGTGCTGAAGCTGCCGCCGGAGCTGGAAAAAGAGATCAGCGTGGTGGACTACCAGCTGCCGACCATGGGGGATCTGGACCGGCTGCTGGAGGGCATCATCCAGAGCGTGCGGTCTAACCCCCAGATCAAGACGGATTTGACGCCCCTCGAACGCGAGCAGGTGCTCCAGGCGGCCTCGGGCCTGACGTCCAACGAGGCCGAGAACGTCTTCGCCAAGTCGCTCGTCGAGAAGCGCGGCTTCGACGTCGACGTGATCCTCTCGGAGAAAGAGCAGATCATCCGCAAGTCGGGCATCCTCGAGTACTACCGGGCCACCGAGGCGTTCGCCGATGTGGGCGGCATGGACATCCTGAAGCGCTGGATGGAGCGCCGCACGGTCTCGTTCACCGAGGAGGCGCGCCGCTACGGCCTGCCCGAACCCAAGGGCATCCTGATGCTGGGCGTGCAGGGCTGCGGCAAGTCGCTCTCCGCCAAGGCGATCGCGTCGGTGTGGCACCTGCCGCTGCTGCGCCTCGACGTGGGCAAAATCTTCGCCGGGATCGTCGGCTCGTCCGAGGAGAACATGCGCAAGGCCATCGCCACCGCCGAGTCGG
>JAUJNC010000312.1 GCA_030446525.1 Armatimonadaceae bacterium | reverse complement strand
CTGGTAGTCGTACTTGGATACCTTGTCGGACCCGTACGTGGCCGGGATCGGGTTGGCGTTCGCCGCCACGGCGATCTTCTTGCCGATAGTCTCGACGCGCCGGACGACCTCGGGATCGCGGATGATCCGGATGCCCGACTTCAGGAGCTCCTCATGGGTCTCCCGGCCCATTTTTATCTCGGAATCCTCGGCGGCGGGCTTGGAGGCCTCCGGCCCCGCCCAGGCGACGCGCGGCAGGACCGGGGCGGACGCAGCGAACGTCAGCGCCGAAAGTACCGCCAGAAAAGTAAACTCCCTTTGCGAGGGCATAGACACGAACCTCCGAAAAAGCTGCCAGGAAGACGAAAAAGCCGACGCCGTGCGGCGTCGGCCTGCCGTATTCTACGGCATACCCGGGGCGAATGTTTCCCGTTCACGCGCCCCCACCGCATTTGACCCGTTTTTCTCCGGGGGCCTTCATCCACGCACGCGCCGGGGCGGGATACGGTCAGTGGCACTCGTTCTGGCAGATGAAGCGGACCCGCTCGCCGCCGTCCACCGACTCGATGCTGGCGGGACCGCCGCACTGCGGGCAGACCGTGTCGGTCAAACGCAGCATGATGCAGCGGCTTTCGAAGTCCTGGGTCAGGTACACCTCGTGCAGGATCCATCCGGCTTCCAGCAGGTCGTTGGCCGCGTTCGGCCTCACCTCCAGGATGCCGCGGACCTGGTGCAGCGTTTCAAGCCCATACCCGGTTTCCGAATCCATCGCTCCGTCTCCTACATGACCGTGCCGGCCTCCGTGGCGTCGCCATGTACCGTTAAGTGTATCCGCGGGGGCAGCGTTTGTCAAGCTCCGGTACATCTTACCGCGGGCGGCGCCCCCCGGCCCAGTGGTTCACGTAATAGGGTTTGCTCAGCGAATCCACCCGCACGCCGCGTCCCGCCGACGAGGCGTGGACGAAACTGCCGCCGCCGATGTAGATCCCGACGTGCGAAACCCCTCGCTTGTAGGTGTTCTTGAAGAACACCAGGTCGCCGGGCCGGAGCTGAGATTTCGCAACCGGGGCGCCCTTCTGGTACTGGGCGGCGGCGGTCCGGGGCAGCGGGGAGCCTTCCTGGGCGAACAGATAGTGGGTGAACCCGGAGCAGTCGAAGGCGCCCCGCCCCGTCGCCCCCATGCGGTACGGGGTGCCGCGGAAGGAGAGGGCGGTGCGCACCACGCTGTCGGCGCGCAGGAAGCGCTGGCGGGGCGGGGAGATCTCCGCGGCCGCGGGCGCCGCGGCGGTTTTCTTGGCCGGCTCGGCTGCCCCGGCCGGCTGCGGCTCCGGCTTGGCGCCAGCGACGGCGCCGTGGCTCGGCGCCAGCAGGTTGGCGTGGATCCAGCCCTCGGCGCCGCCGGCCAGGCGGACGTACAGCCAGTTGCCGATGCGGACGACGCCCTGCACGGGGGAACCGGTTTCGACCCGGGCGACTTTGGGCTCGTTGAGGCTGGGGCCGGAGCGCAGGAACGTCGCCTCCACGGTAACATGGGAGGCAGAATAAGTGCCGGCTTCTGTCGAAGAGGGCTGTGCGCGAACAACAAGAGGGACCGTGGTGGCAACGAGAGAGGCCACGCCGGCGGTGGCTGCGAGGCTGCGGAGGCACGAGGCACGCAGGATCGTCAAAACATTACTTCCTTTCAAGGCACGCGGCCTTTTCGTGTTTGTCTGCGGGGCGCGGTAACCCGGGCGTATGCCGAAATCACCCCTTCCCACATAGCCGCCGGCGTTCTGACCGGCGGTGGACACTGAGGCGCCCGACGCAACGGGCGCCGCCGTCCCGCAGTTTACCGGTTTTGCAGTGGTTTGTCAAGACTCGCCGCGCGGTGTTGTCACTGCTCAGGGAAAATGTCCGGGTTAACTGCTCAGGGGAAATGTCCGCGTACTTGGGGGTATGGGGACAATCACTTTGGACAGCAAACAGCAACGTAAAGCCGAGATCCTGACCCGCCTCCTTGCGGCAAGCCTGACCACCCAAGAGGCCGCAGCTCACCTGGGCGTCACTCCAAGGCAAGCCCGGCGGCTCCAGAGCCGCTACCGGAGCCAGGGCATGGCAAGCGTCCCGCACGGCAACCAGGGGCGTGCCCCGGCCAACCGCATCGCCTCCGAGCTCGTCAGCCGCATAACCGCTCTGGCCGGTCCGGGCGGTTGCTTGCATGACTTCAACACCTGTCACCTGCAAGAGGAACTGGCCGCGCAGCACCTCACGATCGGGCGCTCCACTTTAGACCGGCTGCTCAAAGAGCAGGGACCCAGAAAGCCGCGCAAAGAGCGGCCCCAAAGCGTGCGAGGCCGTCGCGAGCGCCGCGCGGCCGAAGGGATGCTCCTGCAGATCGATGCCAGCCCCCATGATTGGCTGCAAGGGCGCGGCCCCCGCCTGTGCCTGATCGGGGCCATCGACGATGCGAGCAACCGGGTCTGCTATGCCCGCTTCCACTCCAGCGAGAACCAGATGGCCTATCTCTTGATGCTGCGCACCATCGCCACCGAGCGGGGCCTGCCGATGAGCTTTTACCACGACGAGCACACGATCCTGCGCTCGCCCAAAGAAGCGAGCATCGAGGAGCAGTGGGCGGGCAAGCAGCCGATGAGCCAGCTGCAGCGGGTGATGCACGAGCTGGGCATCGAGTCCATTGCCGCCCACTGCCCGCAGGCCATGGGGCGCATTGAGCGGCTCGGGAAGACGTTGCAGGACCGGCTCCTCCAGGAGATGCGCCTGGCCGGTGTCTGCACGATGCGGGCGGCCAATGCGTTCCTTGCCGGCGTTGTTGCCGACTTCAACGCCCGCTTCTGGCGCCCTGCCGCCGACCCCGAAGCGGCCTGGGTCGCCCTGCCTGCGGGCATCGACCTGGCCTACTACTTCGCCGTCAAAGAAGAGCGCACGGTCAAAGCCGATCAGACACTCTCCTTTCAAGGCCAGTGCTTGCAGATACGGCGCGCTCCCGGCGCCGCCGGCCTCTGGGGCAAGCGCGTGCGTGTCCACGTGGTTGCCGAGGGCGATGTCTACCTCTATCACGGAAAGGAACAGCTTGATCATACGAGGGTGCAGGCGCCGGTGGCAAAAGGCAAGCCCGAGCCGGTCACCGCGGTTGCGCCGGCACTTCGCTGCAAGGCGGGTGCGCGTCAGCGTGCCTGGCTGTATGGCTCGGGATAAAGCAGGAGGTCGGGCCTGCTGCGGTGAAAGCCAAGCAGGCCCCCGCGGACATTTCCCCGGAGCAAGTAGCGGACATTTTCCCGGAGCAGTAACAGTTCACGGGCGATCTTGAGTGCATCCTCCAGACTGTAGGCGGCTGACTGCGTACTTTCCGCGTCGCTCTGGCGGGCGAGGGAGTCCTTGAGCGAGCCGTGCAATTCTTCTTCGCTCAGCCGCAAGGCAGGGGTGACCGCCTGCTCGTAAGCAACAGCCTGTTGCACCGCTTTGTGCCTCATTGCCATCCTCCCCGTTTCACTGGTCCGGTATTCTTACGACACGCTCGCAGGCCGTTTTGTGACAAGCGGCCCAACGACCCGAACTCAGGGGCGCGAAGAAGCCGAGTAGAGGC
>JAUJNC010000311.1 GCA_030446525.1 Armatimonadaceae bacterium | reverse complement strand
CCGCCGCCGCGAGCGCGGCGGTGCCGAGCAAATTGTGGCCGCAGCCGTGCCCCGGCCCCTCGGGGACGATCGGCGCCTGGGCTGGTTGCGATTCCTGCGACAACCCCGGCAGCGCGTCGTACTCGCCGAGGAAGCCGATGGTGGGCGAGCCGGCGCCCCACTCGGCGGTGAAGGCGGTCGGCAACCCGCCGACCTCGCGCCGGATCGCGAAGCCCTCGGCCGCCAGCGCGTCGGCCTGCAGCCGGCAGGCATAGTCCTCCCGGAGCGCCACCTGTGGGTGCGCCCAGATGTCGTCCGCCATCGCCGTGAAGCGCTCCTGCCGCTCCTCCAGCCAGCCGACCAGTTCCCGCTTCGCCGGCCCGCCCATCATGCCCCTCCCTTGCGCGCGCCACGCCCGCCCGGCGCGGCGCGTATGGTCGCATCAACCAGCCGGCGCGCCTAGCGAATACGCCCCACCGGCATGTTGACCCAGCTGCTCATCTCGTGCGGCGGCGTGACCGCCTCGGCCTGGCAGACGTAGTCGGGGGTCAGTTGGCCGATGCTGGTGACGCCGAGCAGGCCCATCTCGCAGATCATCTCGTCCTCGAGGATCTCCAGCATGCGGACGAGGCCGTCCTTGCCGCCGGCGGCGAGCCCCCACCCTTGCAGCCGGCCGAGGGCCACCGCGTCGGCGCCGAGGGCGACGGCTTTGAGGATGTCGCTGCCCCGCTGGACGCCGCCGTCCACGACGATGCGCGCCCTGCCGTCCACCGCGCGCACGATTTCCGGCAGCGTCTCCATGCTGCCGCGCCCGTGGTCGATCTGGCGCCCCCCGTGGTTCGACACCCAGATGACGTCGACCCCGTGCTGCACGGCGAGCGCCGCGTCCTCGGCGGTCTGGACACCCTTGAGCATGAAGGGCAGGCCGGCCAGGTCCCTGATGAGGTCCATGGTCTCCCAGGTGAGCGCGGCCAGGTATGGCTGGTAGGGGGCCACGCGCCGGGTGGGGGGCTGGTAGCGCGTCACCATGGGGCGCTCCCGCCGGCTGTAATGCGCGACGTCCACCGTCAGCGCCAAGGCCGTATAGCCGGCGCGTTTCACGCGACCCAGGATGTCCGCCGTCCACTGCAGGTCCCCGTGGACGTACAACTGGAAGATTTTCGCCGTCGCCGTCGCCGCCGCCGTCTCCTCCAGCGACGGCGCGGTGACCGAGCTGACGGCATGCAGGATACCGAACTCCGTCGCCGCCGTGGTCGCCGCCACCGCGCCCCCTGGGTCAAAGACCTGCAAGGAGCCGATCGGCGCGAGGATGGCGGGGAGCCGCAACGGCTGCCCCAGGAAGGTCGTGGAGGGATCGATCTGCGACACGTCGACCAGGATGCGCGGCCGGAACGCGATCCGGTCGAAGGCCAGCCGGTTCCGCCGCAGCGTCGTCTCCGACGCGGACCCGCCGACCAGGTAGTCCCAGACCCCCTGGTTCAGGCGGCGGCGTGCTTCCTGGATGATCTCTTCGTTGCTCACATAGTCGAGACGCACCTGCCGGCCTCCTTCGCCCCACGCCGATCGCGTGCGCCTACGTCCTCGCGTGCGCACCGGTGTGGCGGCTGTCTCGCCAAGGCACGGCGCCGGAGACTGGCGGACGCGCCCACCTGGCCCCAGCCCTCCCACGCGGCGATGCCTACGACAAGACCAGCCCCACCCATCAACAACGACCGGTGCATTCTAACACCGCCCCGATCGTGCGATCTAGTGAGCCGCCGTGTTCCTGCGCTTCGCACGATTGTGCCGGCTCAGATACCCGGGGGGCGGTGAGGCCGCTGTGAATCGCTTGCCGTTCGGGTGCCGGTCCTGGCTACCATGCTCATCCGCGCGCAGGTCTCGGCGTTCTCCGGGGAGGAGTGCCGGGAATCGACTATGGATGAGCGTGGTAGCCAGGATAGGGATAATCCCAGGTCACCGTCGCGGAGATCCGTGCCTCCTCCCTCAGCTTGGGGTAATCTTGGTATGATCGGGGCGGCAATTCGCGGGACCGAGCGGTAGATGACTCCGCTCTACCCGCTGAAAAGTGGGTGGTGGCTGGGCAAGTGGCAGGGGGCGGAAGGACGTCTTCTAAACTGGGGTCAAGTGTGCATCCCGCTACGAAGTACGGCAGTTTGTACGGCAGTTTCGACGACAGCAGGCGACAGCGCGCGGCAGGATCAGGGCGGGTGAACGCAAAAAAGCCTGCTAGTATGCGGGCCGCGACATGGGGCGACAGGGGACAACCCCCGGAGCACAGTGCTTCGGACCAGGGGGTTGTGGGTTCGAATCCTGCCGAGGGCGCCCCGAAATTTTCATCGATAGCTGGAGAAAACACGACGAAGGCCCCGCCGGAAAATCACGGCGGGGCCTTTCCTGGACAGTTTCTCATCCCGACCCATTCGGGCGCTCGTCGACGCCCAGCAAATCGTCAAGCTTCTGCGCCGCGTCCCGTCCCATCCCCGGCGTCACATGCCCATAGAACGCCGGCAAGGAAGGGAATCGCGGCCTCGTCTTGGCGAGGTCCATCGGTGATGGGGTATTGCGGCCGGGCCGGGTGCAGTATAGCACAGGCTCTACAGAGAGATACGCGCGGTCGGGCGGCGTATTTGTTCAGAGTCGGGGGCAAACTTACCGGATCGAGGATGGCGCGGGCGCGGTCGGGCTCGAAGGGATACTGGCGCACCCGCGGGTTGTGTCAGGGGCTCTCCGGCGGCACGACGCAGGCGTTGCCGACGATGACATCGCCATGAACCACCTGCTCGCCGGTCCCCTCCCGGTAGCTCGCCAGCCTGAAGGGGCCGCTGCCGACGGTCGCTCCCGGCCCTGGGAACTTCATCAGGTCGGCGACCGGCTCGCAGATGTGCCGCGGGAGGATCGGCACCACGCCCGCGATGCCCTCCAGGAAGGGGCGAAGGGGCGGGCGAACCGGATCGTGACAACCCGCGGGTCGGACGCCTCGGCGCGCGCGACCATGTCGGTCGCGCCCCGCTTGAAGGGATGCTCGCGGTAGTAGCCGAAGCTGAACGCGACGTCCTCCGCCGTCAGCTCGCGGCCGTCGTTCCAGCGCACGCCGGGGCGCAGGCGGAAGGTGTAGGTGGAGCCGTCGGGGGCCACCTCCCAGCGCTCGGCCAGCCAGGGGATGATCCCCCGCTCGTCCTTCCAGGTCAGCATGTCGAAGAGCAGGCTGACGCGCACGACGCCGCCGGGCTCCAGGCTGCTGAACGCGAAGGGAGAGGGGCGGCCGAGACAGCGTCGGACGCCCGACGTTCAGGCAGGCGCCGCCGCCCTAGCCGTTCCCCCCACCCGGTCATAGCGTCTGGTTGGCGAGTTGCAGATGGTGGAGCGTGTAGCGCTCCAGGGTCCGCGCCTGCACCTCCGCGAGGACATCGCAGGCCCACGCCCAGTGAATCGACAGCCAGTCCCCGACGCGCGCGCGGTCAGCGAAGCCGCGATCGTCGATCTGGCGCCCGATCCGCGCCGGCTGCGCCGGGCCGAGCGCGAGCTTACCGTCCGTGAGCAGGAGCGGCCGGCGCTCGACGACGAAGACCGGCCCCTCGATCGCGGTCACCCGGCCCCAACTGACGC
>JAUJNC010000310.1 GCA_030446525.1 Armatimonadaceae bacterium | reverse complement strand
GTGGTCGCGCAGGGCAGCGCCCCGCTCAGCGCCATCGGGCCGGACGGCGCGCGTTTCGGGCCCTATCCGCTTTCCGCCGTCGGGCGCGTCCACCGGCTGCTTGGTTCCACCGACCTGAGCCAGGCGTCCGCGTGGGTGCAGGCCGTCGTGGAAGATGACGCGGGCGAGCTCTTGGGCGTGAACGGCGATTTCTGGGACGAAACCGGCTACGACTCGGACGGCTCCTGGCACGAGTACAACCTGCGGGCGCAGACCGATTTTCGCCTGACGGGGCCGGGCAGTGTGTACGTACGCTTGTACGCCGAGCCGGGGAGCGGGGCGTCCGGCGCGACGGCCTCGTTCGCCCTCGAGGAGGGGGTGCTGTACCCGACCTATCTGGGGAGCTTCGGGATCGTGACGGCTCTGCTCTCGCTCGGCTTCTTCATTGCCGGCTCGCCCGATGTCGGGGGCAAGGTGTGGGAGGGCATGGGCGCGCGATGACGGCCGGGGGTAGGGCGCGATGAGCGCGGGTTACCGGATCGCGGCCCTCGTGGTGCTGGCGCTGCTGGGTCTGACCTGGTTCGCGTCCCTGCACGGCTGGGGGCTGCGGTCCACGGCCGACGCGCGGGCGCTGCGCCCGCGGCGGGACGTGCGGGCCGGCAGCGGGGGTGCCTACCGCGGCTACTACGGCGGTGGGCCGCGCTACGGCAAATAAGAGGAGGGTACGCGTGCAACCAAAAAAGGCAAAAACGCTATCGAGGGCGGCGGGGACGGTCGGCGGGGCGCTCGCGCTGTGCGCCGCCGCGGGGGCGCAGGGGACACCGGGAGCGGCAGGCGCGCGCGCGCGCCTGCCGCTGCTGGAAGGCGTCGTTTCGACGCTGCTGTTCGGCATCGTCGGGATCCTTCTGGCGATCATCGGGTTCAAGCTGTTCGACATCGTCATCCGGCACAACATCGAGACCGAGATCTTCGAGCACAAGAACATGGCGGCGGCGCTCCTGGCCGGCGCCGAGGTGCTCGGCGTCTCCCTGATCGTCGCGGCGACGATCCTGTCGTAGCCGAGGCCGGTTTTTCGACTCTTCCCATGGCAACACCCACCCTTACCGCCGGCCCGCCGGGGCCCGCCGAAGCCGCGCCGCTCGGGGAGCAGGAGCGGGCCGAGGCGCTGACGCTGCTCGGGACTGTGTTTCTGGTCGCCGCGTGCGGGCTGGTGTACGAGCTGCTCATCGCGACCATCTCGTCGTACCTGCTCGGCTCCAGCGTTACGCAGTTCTCGCTCTGCATCGGCGTGTTCATCGGCGCGATGGGCATCGGCTCGTACGGCTCGCAGTGGGTCACGCGGGGCCTCCTGCGCGTCTTTCTCCTCACCGAGATCGCGCTCGGCACGGTCGGCGGGCTGTCCGCGTGGGTGTTGTTTGCCGCGCACGCGACGGTCGGTCCGTGGTACTATCTGGCGCTGTTCGGGCTGCTCGTCCTCATCGGCGGATTGACCGGCCTGGAGCTGCCGCTGCTCACGCGCCTGTTGAACCCTTACGGGGCGCTCCGGACGGTGATCGCGCAGGCGCTGTCGTTCGACTACATCGGGGCGCTGCTCGGCTCGATCGCCTTCCCCCTGCTCCTGCTCCCCGCGCTGGGCACGGCGCGCACCGCGTTCCTGATCGGCCTGCTCAACCTCGGCGTCGCCGCCTACAACGTGTGGGTGTTCCGCCGGCGGCTGCGCGCCCCGCTCCTGCCGCTCGCGCTGTGCGGCGCCCTGTCCCTCCTGCTGATCGCGGGGCTTGCCCTGTCCGAGCGCGCCTCGTCCTGGTTCGAGCGCCGTCTGTACGAGGACGAGATCATCTACACGAAGCAGACGCCTTACCAGCTCATCGTGCTGACGCGGTGGCGCGACGACCTGCGCCTGTTTCTGGACGGCAACCTGCAGTTCTCGTCGGCGGACGAGTACCGCTACCACGAGGCCCTCGTGCACCCGGCGATGGCGCTGGCCCGGTCCCGCGAGGAGGTGCTGGTGCTGGGCGGCGGCGACGGCCTGGGCGTGCGCGAGGCGCTCAAGCACCCGGGCGTCCGGCGCGTCACCCTGGTCGACATCGACCCGGCCATGACGCGCCTGGGCCGGACCTACCCCGCCCTCGCGAAACTGAATCGGGGCGCGCTGGGAGACGAGCGGGTGCGCCTGGTCCACGAGGACGCGTACAAGTTCCTGGAGCGCGGCGACGGCGGGACCCTGTACGGCGTCATCATCGCCGACTTGCCGGACCCGAACAACGAGGCACTCGCGAAGCTGTACTCGCGCGAGTTCTACCGGCTGGCGCGGCGCCGGCTGGCGCGGGGCGGCGTGTTCGTGACGCAGGCCACCTCCCCGTTTTTCGCCCGCGACGCCTTCTGGTGCGTGTCCCGGACGCTGCGTGACGCCGGCTGGAAGACCACGCCGTACCATGCGTACGTTCCCTCGTTCGGCGACTGGGGCTTCCTGCTGGCCGCGCCCGACCGCGTGCCGGGTCTTACGGCGACGATCAGCGTCCCGACGCGGTTCCTTGCCTCGAAGTCGCTTTCGGCCCTCGCCTCGTTTGATGCGGATATCGCCGAGGTTCCCGTCCGGTCGTCGTCGCTGGATCACCCACGTATCCTGACCTATTATGAGAAGGGGGCACGGCGTTGGGAGTAGATCCTGTTTTGCCCCCTCCCCCCGGCCCCCTCCCCCGCGGCGAGGGGGAGGGGGCTGTCGGCACGCACGCCCTCCTCGACTTCTATGACGTGCCCGCCGGGCTGCTCGCCGACGCCCGGCATCTGGGCCGCTGCCTGACGGACGCGGCCCGCGCCGCGGGCATGACGCCGCTGAGCGAACCGGTGCTGCATCACTTCCCTGGCGGCGGGCTGACCGGATTCCTGCCGCTGGCCGAGTCGCACATCGCCTTTCACACGTATCCGGAGTGGGGGTATCTGGCCGCCGACGTGTTCACCTGCGGTGCGTCTGGCCCCGACGCCTCCGTGGCGGTCCTGCGGGCGGGGCTGCGCCCGGGCCGCGAGTGCGTGCGGTTCGTTCCCCGCGGCGGGGAGGCCCGGCGGTGACCGCGGCCGAGGTTTCGGGCGTCCGTGCGGCGGCCCCGCCCACGGTGCGCTGGATCGTGTCCGCCCGCTACGATCTGTGCTTCTTTATCGGGTCGTGCCTGCTGACGTTCGCTTTTTTCGGCCTGTACCGCGTGGCGCACAACTGGGGTTGGGTGCTGCGCGGCGACAGCATCCTGATCACCTACTTCGTGTTCACGGCCCTGTTCGACCACCCGCACATCTTCCAGACCTTTTCGCGCACGCACTACGACCGGGACGAGTTCGGCAAGCGCCGCAGGCTGTATACGTGGGGTCTGGGCGGCTTCATCGCGGCGGGGTACGTCTTCCTCCTGCTCGGGTGGGAGGCGTACCTGATCGTGGGCGCGGCCGTTTACGGGACGTGGCACATCATCCGGCAGCACTACGGTTTCCTCAAGATCTACAAGGCGCTCAACGACGACCGCAGCCCCCTCGACAACGTGCTCGACGCCGCGACCTACTTCACGGGCATGTTCGCCTGCTTCTTCAACGACTACGGGGACGTCCACGGGCCGATCGTGGTGTACGGCGACTTAAAGGTGTGGGCGCCGTCGTTGCCC
>JAUJNC010000309.1 GCA_030446525.1 Armatimonadaceae bacterium | reverse complement strand
TGGCGATGGGGCTCGGCGACGTCCACCTGATGTTCGGCATCGGCGCCGTGATCGGGGCGGGGCCGTCGGTCGTCGCCTTCTTCCTGGCGCCGTTCTTCGGCATCGTCCTGGCGGTCTACCTCCTCCTGACCGGCAACCGGCGCGAGCTGCCCTACGGGCCGTATTTGAGTTTGGGGACCGCGGCGGTGATGCTGTTCTATTGCCCGATCGCCGACTACCTGCGGCCGGGGCTCGAGGCAATGATGTACTTTGCGACCGGGCAGTAACCCCTCCCGGCAACGAACACCTCCACGCGGCCGGGTCGCTTAGCGACGCCGGGGGCGCTTCGACGAGGACGCTACGGCATGTGGCTCAAGATTAAGGTCTGGACGAAGGTCGTGCTGTTCGCGCTGCTGTTCCTGTACGTTCTGATCTTCATCTACATGAACGGCGACCGCACCGCGACGTTCTGGTACTGGCCCCGGCGGGCGCCGGAACTGCCGGTGCTGTTCCTCGTGCTCGGGTCGTTTCTGGCCGGGGTGGTGGTGACCGTCCTGGCGCGGACGACGTTCAAGACGGTTCGACAAATCCGCGAGATCCAAGCACGCGGCCGCGCCGGGCGGCTTCAACGCGAGGTCGACGCCATGAAGGACCTCGCCGCGACACGACGCACGAGTCCCGGCGCGGTCGAACCCGACGCCGCCACCCCCGCAGACCCCACGATCTGACCGGCGCGCGCAAGGAGCCCCCCGCCGGAGCTGGGCTTGGAGCGCGGCGAAGACCCGGATCCGCCAACGCGGGACCCGAGCCAGACCCATTTCTTCAGCGAGGGTATCTTCAGATCGAGTGCTCGGTCGCAGATCGAGCCGCGCCTGCCGCGGAGAGCAGCGTCGCGAACCGCTTTCTGACGCAAACGGGTGCGCCACGGGTCTGCCCATCTTTCTTGGCAGTCAAGCCGCGGCCTGGTAGCCGTTGGGTTGGGTGGCGCGGAAGGCCCAGTAGCTTTTCGCCTGTCCGCTCTCGTAGAGGGCAATCAGGTTCATCATCCCCGCCGCGTGGTCGGCATCCCACTTCATTCCGGGTCGCTTGAGCCGCAGGGTCAATGTCTTGCACGTTGCCTCGGTGGGGCCCGAGCCGATGTCCCACCCGTTGGCCAGGGCGGTGCGGTAGTCCAGCATCTCCATCCGCTCGACGACGTACTCCCGCAGCAGGCGCAGGCTCTTGAGCTTGGCCGGGGAGCGGAACCGCTTGCTCAGGGTGTCGATCGCCGCCAGCATCGAACTCACCCCCGCGATGCCTTGTTCCTTCATCTCCGCCAGTTGCGTCTGCGCCCATTGCGTAGCCGCGGCGGTCTCGCCCAGGCAGCACTTGGCGGTGGCGTGGACGTGCTGGCTCAGGTGGTAGAAGTCCAGCAGCATGGCCGACAGCGTCGTGAAGGCCAGGCACAGTTGCGTGATGATCCACTTGGCCCCGTCGGTGAGGCTGACCTGCCGCGACGCCTTATCGAAGCCGACCTGGGCGCCAAAGGTTTTGAGCAGCGGGGCAAACGAGTCGCTCTTGCCCGCGGTGGCAAAGGCGTGGCGGCGGGTCTTGTCCTGGTCGTAGAAGACGCCGATCTTCATCTCTTTGTATTTCTCGTCGCTGCCCGGGCGGGCGGGCGGCAGGTCCTTGGCATTGCCCACGCCCGCGGCGGATCGCTGCTGGCGGCGAACCGCGTGGCTCTTGCGGCGCTTGTCCTTCTCCCCCTGCGTCACCGTCGGGGCCATCACCCCGTCGACGCCCGCATACACCGGCCCGGCCGCCGCCACCTCGGCGTCGGCAGCCGACCATGCCGCCGGAATCGCCCCCGCCTGCCGCGCCTCGGTCAGCGCCTGCGCCTCGGCCTCCACCAGTTGCCGCAGCCGCTCCTTGCTCGCCGGGACGCCCCCGATCCGTTTGGCATCATCCCTCGCCTGCTCGAAGTCCTGCACCATCCCCATCCGGCACAGGATCTCCAACGCCCCGGCCGACACCGCACGCTCACCCACCCCCAGCACCGCGTCGGCGGGGAACTCGCCGCCTTCACCCCTGGCCCAGAAGTACCGGCGGCTCAACGCCAACTCGCCCCCCGCCGTCAGCACCCGCAGGCGACGCTTCCCCTTGTTCCGCAGCACCGCCCCCTCCCGGCCCGCAGGGGGAAAAAGCCGCCTGAGAGGCGGCGGGGTGTTGCTCGATCCGGTCCTGGACCAGATCGCCGAACGTCTCGGCCATCAGCTTCTGAAACACCTCCCGCACCTGCCACTCGCTGGCCGCGATGACCTGCCCGTCAGGGGCTTGCTCGACGGCGTGGATAGCCTCCTCCAACCGTCGCTGAAACCGCTCGGTCATCCGCCGCTTGACGACTTCCTTGTCCATTGGCCCACCTCGCTAAAGACCTGCCCCCCCGTCATATTATCCGCCGTTGCCAAAAAAGACGGGCGGACCCATCAGGACAGTCCCCCGTGACGGGCCGGGAACGCGGGTGACCGGTCACCCGTCGGGTGGCCGTTCAACGACTTGCGTGAGAATGCGGTTGCCTTGGGACGGCGGGCCGGCGGCTACGCGCGGTGAGCTTACGGGGCCCGCAGTCCGGTACGATGAGCGATGTGTGACCGGGGGAGGGCCTCGTTTCACGCGTCACTCCTCACTCGTCACGTTGCCGCTTGAGCGCCCACGTCTCCGCTACTGATCCCGCGGCTGCGCTTCGCCACGGCGTGGCGCGGGTTCTCCTTCGGCAAGAACTACGCCACCGCCTTATCCGATCCCGCGGCGCCGCGCCGCGCCGGCCTCCGCCCCGTCCACCACCCTTGGTGATTGCCCGGCGTCAGCACCGGCTTGCCGCCGCGGGCCTCGATCTCCTGCAACGTCCCCGCCGCGATCTCCCCGGCGTCCTTCGCGTCCGCCGCCAACTCCTCGAATCCCTGCGACCCGCGCTCCCGGTGCAGGTTGACGGCCACCGCCTCGGCCAACGCCGTGAGCGCGAGCTCGAGGTCCGTCATGTGATCGCGGAGGTTCTCGCCGTTCTTGAACAGGTTCTTGTACCGACGATACCCCTCCACGTCCATGCCGAACGCGGCGTGGACCATCTCGTTCGTCAATGCACGATACTGCTCGCTCTGGGTCGCGCCGCGCTTGCACCACTCGCCGGTCAGCTCCTGGCGGGCGCTGACGCCGCGGAGGCGCTTGTCCACCCACCGCGGCGAGTAGCCCTTGTGCTCGTACAACTTGCGCGTGCGCAGCACGGCAAGTTCCGGGTTTTCCGCCTCCTCGAGTCGCTCGCGGGCGGCCTGGGCCAGCCACTGCTTGATCCGCTCGGCCCTGGCCGATGGGATCGACTGCACGAGCCGCAACACGCCGTCCAGGCGAACGGTTTGGACGGCCGCCACCTGCCCGTCCCCGGCAGCAACCTCAACGCTCTCCACGAGAGCCGCCAACGACGGCTCCCGCCGCTTCAGGTCGGCCCAGCACTGGGCCGGGTCCCTCGTGTCCGCCAACGCCGCGACGACGTCGACCGCCGCGTAAACGGTGGTCCCGCCGTGCTCGTGCCGCCGGACTTGATCGCCCTCCAACAGTCTCCTCAGCCCCGACAAAATGCGATGACTTGCCATCTCTGTGGCCCTCTCTTTCTGCTACAGAGTTATACGTCTGTTCGGCGTGCGATGTTTGCGCC
>JAUJNC010000308.1 GCA_030446525.1 Armatimonadaceae bacterium | reverse complement strand
GAGCCGCTGGTGATCGGTCAGGTAAACGAGCCGAAGTGTAAAAGGACCGGCTTGCCGCGCAGGTCGGAAAGGCGTAGCGACCCGCCGTCGGCGCGGGGCAACGTGAAGTCCGGCGCCAGCTCACCGGGCAAAATGCCGTGCTTCTGGATCGTCCGTTGGGCGTCCTGGAGCAGGTGCCTGGTGCGGAAATGCGCGTAGTTGTAATCGCCCGAAGGCTCTTTTTCGCTCAGCGCCGCGAAGCGCTCGGTCACTTCAAGGGTTGTCGTCGGGATTGTCATCGGTGCTCCTTTTTGCGGTGGATAGCGGCTCGGAAAAGTCCCGTATGATCTGGCGGTAAGCCGCGGCAACGGGCCGGGGCCGCCGGTCCAGGTCGAACAGCCCAACCGGGTTGACCATGCCCCGCTCGTCTTTGAGGGACACGTCCCAGTCCATCTGGTCAATCAAACTGAACCAGGTAAAGCCGATCACCGGAACGCCCTCGGAGCGCATGAGCCGCACGTTCAGGAACTGCTTCCAAAGCCAGCGCGCGGACGCCTGCTCGCCCTCGCCCACGGCGTTTGTTTCGGTGTGCATGACCGGGCGGCGGTAACGCTCCCAGTACTGCCGGGTGATCAGATACCAGCCGAACACGTCGCCCGCCGGCTCGATCTTGCCGCCGGGCAGCACGATCTGCTCGTTGCGCCGGTAAAAGTCGTTACCCATGACGATCCGCTCGCTCAGTCCGTGGTTCATGAACCAGCGGAACTCGTCGTCCCCGAGGCCGCAGCGGCGCAGGCAGTCGCGCATTTGCGGGCAGGGGGAATGGGAGTACAACAGGTCGAACGAAAGAAAGCGGCGCTGGTTCTCGAAGTCCGCCTTCGCCACCAACTCCGGCTCCTGGCATCCCTGATGGAAGTACTCTGCGCTCTCGCTTTGGATGAAAAAGGCGTCGTCTCGTTCGCGCAGGATCGCCTCGACGGCCAGCAGGTTCGCCCGACACAGGTGCTTGGTCGCGGTGACGAACGCTTCCTCGCTTTGGAGTTGCGCGTTCCACAGGCCATGGAGCGCGCTCAGTTTGGCGCAGACGAAGATCTCGTTGACCGGCGTATACAGGCGCACCCAGGGGTAACGCCGGGCGAACGCGCCCGCGTACTCGGCGAAGTGTTCGGGCCAGTCCCCGTTCTGGAAGTTGCCGATCCAGTCGGGCACGCCGAAGTGGCACAGGTCGGCAATCGGCTCGATCCCCACGCGGCGCATCTCGGCGAACACCTCGTCGGAAAAATCCCAGTCGTAACGGCCCGGCCCGACGTGCATACGATAGTAGGGTGGGCCGTAACGCAGGTACTTGATCCCCGTTTCGCGCGTGAGCCGAAAATCGTCGCGCCAGCGCTGGTAATGAAAGCACTTGGCGAGTTCGTCCATGCGCCTTGGCTTTTTGTCGCGCCCGGTGATGGTCGGGTAACTGCACTCGATGCCCGTGGCGAACAGGAAGTCCCCGCGCGTGAGCGCGTTCAGGTCGGGTGGCATGGCTCACTCCTTCCTTGCGAGCCAGTGGTAAACCCCGGCCACGAAGGCGCTGTAGAGTGGGTGGATCCCACACACCAGGGTCCGAGTGCGCGGCTCCTGCTCGCCCGGGGGCAGCATGAGCTTCATCTTGGGCACGAGCCACCCCGGCCCCACGGCCCAGACCAGCAGTCCGTGCAATGGGCCCAGCACGAACGAGGGCAGACGCAGGCTGCTCCGGAGCAGGCCATAGATCACGCCCCAGAAGCCCCCATACATGAGGTGCCAGACGAAGCCCGCCGCGTAGCGCTGGTCCTTATCGAGGCTTAAACCGAAGATCCCTGTCGCCACCTTTTGCACGAACGTCGCCGTCACCCGGTTCATGTTGGGCGGCATGTCGGGGCCATCGGCGAGCGCCTCGCCCGCCGTGATGCCCGCGGACGGGTCCGCGCCGCTGGCAGAGGCCTCACTGCTGGCAGCGGTCTCACCGCCGCCGTTACTGCCGCCCTTGCCGGTGTTCGTCTTTTGGTAGGCCGAACCGATCAGCGAAACGACGATAGCTCCCGCGATGCCTGCCAAAAGCCCGCACGCAGCGACGGCGAGCGGCGTCTCCTGTGTCTTGCTCATGCTCCCCCCTTCGGGCGTGTCATGGCGTTTCGCCCCGCAGTGTCGCCAGCGCCTTCTTCGCTTCGGGCAGGCTAAGGGCAGCGATGCCAAAGTTGGCGAGCGCGCCGGTGATGCAGTAGCCGCACCATGCCTTCTCTTTGAGCGGCATCTGCGCGAAGTACCAGGCCGAGACGGCCGCCTCCACGACGGCCTTGCCCGCCGCCAGCAGCGGCGCGAGCGGCTGCTTCCGTGCCCGGTCCTCGCCGCCGAAGGCCGCAAGTGGCAGGTTCGCGGCAAGGCTCGCGACCGAGATAGTTCCGTCCGGCACGCCCAGGGCGTAGGCCGTATCCGACGAGTTCACCTTATCCGAGTCGAAGCCGGGCAGCGGCGGGTCCGGCAGATGCTTGAGGATGCCCGTCTGGAACAGGCTTACCGCTCCGAGTGCGCCTAGGCCGACGAGAGAAAGGCCGATGATGGCGCGCCGCCGCCGCAGGTCGTCCGAGTCGCCCTGTTGCAGCTCCGCGCGCAGTTCTTGGGAAGTACGTGCCATCTGGGATCTATCCTTTTCGCCGCAACGTCGCGTAGAGCCCGCCGCCGACCACGCCGAGCGTCGCGAGCGCCCCCGCGACTAACCCCCGGTGGGTGCTCGCCCAGAGCTGCGGGCTGAAGGTACGCGCCTGCGCGTCGAAGGCACCGTGCGCGCCCGCGTCGCGGCCCTCGTCCACCGGCGCGTACAGGTTGTCGGGCCGGTGGGGGTCTTCCGGCTGGCCTTGCCGCTGCTGGCTCTTGAAACCGGTCCGGGACAAAGCCCAGTCACCGAGTTGCGGCGCGAACTTGTTGCCGATGACGGCCTGGAGCGCCGGTACGCCGACGACCAGCTCGCGGCGGTCGTTGTGCGCGGCCCAGAAGATCGCATCGGCCGCCACCTCGGGCTGGTAGATCCCGCCGATGGGCTTGCCTTTGTTGGGCAGCCGGTTCCGGACCCAGTCGAACTGCGGCGTGTTCACACCGGGAAGCTGCACCATGGTGAGCTTCACGTTGCTCTTGTCGTGGAGCAGCTCGGCGCGCAGGGAGTCGCAGAAGCCCTGGATGGCGTGCTTGGCCCCGCAATAGGCGGACTGGAGCGGGATGCCCCGGTAAGCGAGCGCGGAGCCGACCTGCACGATCGAGCCCTTGTCCCGCGGCAGCATGCGCTTCAGCGCGGCCAGGGTTCCGTAGACCGTGCCCAGATACGTCACTTCCGTCACGCGCTTGTACTCCTGCGGCTTCATCTCCTTGACGGGCGAGAAGACGGAGGTCATGGCGTCGTTGATCCAGACGTCGATAGGGCCGAACTCCCGCTCGACGGCATCGGCCGCGGCCTCGACCGCATCGGCATCCGCCACATCGGTCGGCAGCACGAGCGCCTTGCCGTCCAGCTCTTCCACCTCTCTTTTGGCAGCCTCCAATCCTCCCCGCCCGCGCGCTAACAGGCCGATGTGCGTCCCTTCCTTCGCGAAGCGTCGCACCGTCGCCCGTCCGATGCCTGCCGACGCGCCGGTGATCACCACCACCTCGGGCTTGCGGCTCAGTTCCATTCCGGAGTCCCCTCCTTTGCACCTGCGAACAGCTC
>JAUJNC010000008.1 GCA_030446525.1 Armatimonadaceae bacterium | reverse complement strand
ACACGACGCTCTTCCTTTCTCGGCCCGGCGGCGGCGACGATCCTGCAGGGGTGCCGGTACGTGGATCGGATCTTGCGATACGACCCGTAAAAAGCGCTGCGCGGGATGGCGACGTTCGTCCGCCTGATGCGCGCCCTGCGCCAAAGCGACCGGCCCGACCTGTGCCTGGTGGCCAACCGCTCGTTCCAGTCCGCGCTCGCCGCCGTCCTGTGCGGCGGGCGCGTGCGGGCGGGGTTCGCCTCGGAGGGCCGCGGCTGGCTGCTCACGCACCGGGTGCCGTATGCGGGCGACCGGCGCGAGGTCGAGTGCTACCTGGACATCCTGCGCGCGGTCGCGCCCGCCCCGGAGGGGGAGCCCTACGACCCGTCGCCGCGCCTCTGGGTCACCGACGCGGAGCGGGCGCGCGGGGCGGAGCTGCTGGCCGGCCGGGAGGCGCTGGGGCCGGTTCTGGTGGGGCTGCAGCCCGGCGCGTCCTACGCGGCCAAGCAGTGGCGCCTGGAGGGTTTCGCCGCCGTGGCCGACGCGCTCGCCGGCGACGGGGCGGGCATCGTGTTCCTGGGCGGCCCGGGCGAGGAGGAGGCCGCCCGGGCGTGCCGGCGGGCCATGCGCGCCCCGGCCGTGGACCTGACCGGCGCGACCACGCTGCGCGAAACGATGGGCGTGCTGTCGCACCTGGCGCTCTTCGTGGGCAACGACACGGGGGTGAACCACATCGCGGCGGCGCTTCAGGTGCCGACGGTCGCCCTGTTCGGCCCCACGTCGGCGCGGAAATGGGGCAACACCGGGCCCAAGGCCGCCGTGCTGGCCGCCCCGGGCGGCGAGATCGCGCGCATCGAGGCGGGCGAGGTGATAACGGCGGCACGCCGGCTGCTCGGCCGCGCTCGGCCCGCCGTGGGCGCGGGCCGATGAGCCGGAAGCCGGGACAGCCGGTACGGCGCGTGTGTGTGGTGCGCCTGGGCGGCATGGGGGACATTCTGCTGGCGACCCCCGCCCTGCGCGCCCTGAGCGCGCACCTCGCCCGGACGCAGGCGGATGCCCCCGCCATCGATTTCCTCGTCGGGCGGGGCATGGGCGAGGCGCTAGAAGGCATCCCCTACCTGCGGCGCATCGTGGAGTTCGACAAGAACGGCCGCGAGGCGCGGCCGGGGCATTTCCTGCGTTTTCTTCGCGACCTGCGCGCGGAACGCTATGACCTGTTTGTGAACTTCCACCCCAGTGTCAAGACGTTCCTGATGGCCGCGGCATCGGGCGCCCCCCGGGTGATCACCTTCCGGAAGGACCGGCGCCGGCAGCCCGATACCGGGCGCGTCCGGCACGCCGTGGACGATTTTTCCAAGGAGCTGCGGCCGCTGGGCATCGGGCGCGTCCCCGACCGGCGCCTGGACTTCTTCGTCCCCGAGACGGCGCGGGAGCGGGTCCGGCTTCTGCTGGAGGCCGAGGGCATCGGCCGCGAAGACCGGCTGGTGGTGGTGAACCCGGCGGCGACCCGCGACATCAACCGCTGGCCGCCGGAAAAGTTCCGCGCGTTCCTGGACGCCCTGGCCTCGGAGATGCCCCACGTGCGGCTGGCGATTACCGGCGGGCCGGGGGATGTGGAGCTCGCGCGCGGCATCGCGGAGGGGACGCGGGCGCGGGTGGCCGACTTCGCGGGGCGCCTTCCCGTCAAGGAGCTGGGGGCCCTCCTCGCGCGGGCCGACGTGGTCCTGACCGCCGACACGGGGCCGATGCACATCGCCTCGGCTGTCGGCGCGCCCCTCGTGGTGCTGTCCGGCGCGGCGGACCCCGACCGGACGGGCCCGCTGCATCCCCGCGACCTGGTGGTCATCAACCGCGCCCTGCCCTGCGTCCCGTGCCAGGGCCGCCACTGCGCACGCGGCGACATCGCCTGCATGACGCAGCTCCCCGTGGACCGGGCCGTGGACGCCGTGCGGCGGCGATTAGAAGCCCCCCCCGCCCCCGGGTACCCGCCCGAAGGGGGGGTGAATGGGGGTGCCAGAGGGCGGGCGGCCGAGCCTTTTCCGGCACCCCCATTATTGGGGGCGGGGGGGGCCTGATGGTTTTGCCGACGCGCGAGGCGATGGCGGCGCGGGCGGCCCGGCTGCGCGACGAGGGGCGGCGCGTCGTCTTCACCAACGGGGTCTTCGACATCCTCCACGTCGGGCACGTCCGGTACCTGCAGGCGGCGCGCGCGCTGGGCGACGTGCTGCTGGTGGGGGTGAACGCCGACGCGTCGGTGCGGAGGCTCAAGGGTCCCGCGCGGCCGATCAACGGGGAGGACGAGCGCGCCGAGGTGCTGGCGGCGCTCCGTTGCGTGGACGCGGTCTGCATCTTCGCCGAGGATACGCCGGAGGAGCTGCTGCGGGCGGTGCGCCCGCATGTCCACGCCAAGGGCGGCGACTACGCCCGCCCGGACGCCTTGCCGGAAACGCCGCTCGTGCGCGCCCTGGGCGGCGAGGTCGTGATCCTGCCGCTCGTGCCGGGCCGCTCGACCACGCGGCTGGTGGAACAGCTCGCTTCGGGGGCGCAAACCGCCCCCCTGTCAAGGCGGCCCGAGCCATGAACAGCCCCGCACCGCTCCGCTTCCCCGAGTTCGCCCCCCCGCTTACACCCGCCAACGTGCCGGTGCGGCGGCAGCGCGGCGGGGACAGCGCCGCCGGCAGGGAAGACGCGGGGCCGCGCATCCTGATCACGCGCACCGTGGCCCACGGCGACATCCTGATGGCGACGCCCCTGCTGGCCGGCCTGCGCGCGCGCCGGGTGGCCCCACGCACATATCACCATGCTCGGGGAGCTCGCCGTGCGCGTGGGGCTCGACGCCAGCCCGTACGTCGACGCGCTGCTTTTGTGGGACACGTTCTACTGGAAGAACATGACGCGGCGCGGGCTGTACCCGCTGTGGCTGCCGCGCGTGCTGCGGCTGTGGCGGATGCTCCGGGAACGGCGCTTCGATGTGTTCCTTTCGCTGCAGCCCGAGGATTGGCCGATCCTGGCGCGCGGGGTGGGCGCCCCCGCGCGCGTCGGCGTGTTCGACACGTTCCGGGCCTATCACGGCAGCCGCGGCACCAGCCGCCGCACCCGCCTGTACACCCACGTGTACACGCACGCGGACCTGCCGGCGCACCGAGTGGATCAGTACCTGCTCCCCCTGCGCGCCCTCGGCCTGCCGGAGCCGGCCGGCAAACAGATGACCATCGGCTATACCGAGGAAGACCGGGCGCGGCGCGACGAGTTCCTCGCGGGCTATGGGCTGGGGCCGGGGGATCGGTTCGCCGTCCTCGCGCCGGCCGCGGGCTGGGCGACACGCTGCTGGCCGCCGGAGCGCTTCGCGCAGCTCGGCGACAGGCTGGCGTGCCGGGAAGACTGCCCGGTGGTGCTGCTCGGCGGCGCGGGCGACCGCGAGATTCTGGAAACGGTCGCGGCGCAGATGCGGTCGCGGCCCGTGCTGGCCGCCGGGGCGTTCGGCTTCCGGCAGATGGCCGCCCTGCTCGACCGCGCGGCGCTGCTGGTCAGCGGCGACACGGGGCCGATGCACGTGGCCGGGGCGCTCGGCACGCCGTATGTCGCCCTGTTCGGCCCGACGCCCGTCGCCGCCCGCGCGCCGGCGGGGGGGCGCGGCCTTTGTCTGGCGCATGCGGTGCCCTGCGGCCCCTGCGACCGGCGCCGGTGCGCCCGAACGGGAGAAGACCACCTGCTGTGCATGCGCTTGCTCCAGGTGGACGAGGTCTACGCCGCGGCCCAGAGTCTGCTCCAAGCGCCGCGCCCGTACGCGGGGAACACGGTACAATAGTAGAAGGGAGACAGCACGATGCACTGGTCTTTAGGAAAGCATCCACACTTTGCCGCGCCGCTCCCGCCCTGCAACCTGCCCCTGCGGCGCTGTCCTGTCGGGGAAGGATCGGCATCGCGGCGCATCCTGATCATGCCGCGCATGGCGCACGGCGACATACTGATGGCCACGCCGCTGCTCGCCGCGCTGCGCGCCGCCTATCCCGACGCCTATATCACCTGTGTGGCGGAACGCCCGGTGCGCGAAACGATCGAAGCCAACCCGTTCGTCGACGCCCTGCTGATCTGGGACGGCATGTACTGGAAGCGAATGGCGCGGCGCGGCCTTTACCCGCTCTGGCTGACCCGCGTCCTTGCCTTGTGGCGGCAGCTCCGGGACCGCCGCTATGACGTTTTCATCTCGCTGGATGCGGAGTACTGGCCGCTCCTGGTGAAGGGCGCCCGCGCGCCCGCTTCGATCGGCGTGTTCGACACGTTCCGGGAACATGACCTGACCCCGCGCACCAGCGCCCGCGCCCGCCTGTACACGACGGCGTACACGCATGCCGATCTGCCCGTGCACCGGACCGATCAATACCTCCTGCCGCTGCGCGCCCTCCATCTGCCGGAGCCGGCGGACAAACGCATGACCCTGGGATACACGGGCGAGGATTGCGCCTCCATGGACGCCTTTCTCGCGAAGCACCGCCTTTCGCCCGCGGACCGCTTCGTCGTGCTGGCGCCCACGACGACCTGGCCGTCGCGCTGCTGGCCCGCGGACCGGTACGCGCGGATCGGGGATCTCCTGGACCGCCAGGAGGGATGCCGTATCGTCCTGATCGGGGGCGTCCTGGACCGCCCGGTGATGGAGGCGATAGCAGCCGGGATGCAGACACGGCCGATCATCGCGGCCGGGGAAACCACGTTCCGGCAGCTGGGGGTCCTTCTCGACCGGGCCGCGCTGCTGATCACGGGCGATACCGGGCCGATGCACGCCGCGGGCGCGGTCGGCGCCCCCTTCCTCGCTTTGTTCGGCCCGACCCCCGTTGCCGGGCGCGCCCCGCGAGGGGGGCGCGGCCTTCCCCTGGTGCACCCCCTGCCCTGCAGCCCCTGCGAGCAGAAACGCTGCCCCCTGACCGGCGAAGACCACATGCTGTGCATGCGCCTGCTCACGGTCGAACACGTCTTCGAAGCGGCGCGGCATCTCCTGAACGGCGGCAGCGGCGTCGAAGGGGAGGCCGAGCCGATCGCCTGCCGGGACAGGGGCGCGCAAAGGAGCGCCGTTGAAAACTAAAGCGGTCGCCATCCTGCCCGCGCGCTTGGCGGCGACGCGCCTGCCGGACAAGCCGCTGGCCCCGCTCGCGGGCAAGCCGATGATCCAGTGGGTCTATGAGCGCGCCCGGCAGGCCGCAAGTCTGGGGGACGTGGTAGTGGCGACGCCGGACGTGGCAGTCCTTGAGGCGGTGCGGGCGTTCGGGGGTCAGGCCGTGCTCACCTCGCCGGCGCACCGCACGGGGACCGACCGCGTGGCCGAGGCCGCCGCCGGGCTGCCGCCCGACGTCACCCATGTCGTGAACGTGCAGGGCGACGAGCCGCTGCTCGACCCTACGACGGTGGATGCGGCGGCGGAACTTCTTCTCGCCGACCCCCACCTGGGGATGGCGTCTTTGATGTGCCCGCTCCCGGAAGGGCGCGAGTCGGACCCGAACGTGGTGAAGGTCGTGACCGACCTGCAAGGCTACGCCCTGTACTTCTCGCGCTCGCCCCTGCCATACCGCCGGGACCCGGACGCGCCGTACACCCCGCGGCAGCACGTCGGCCTGTACGCCTACCGCCGCGATTTCCTCGCCCTGCTCGCGACGCTGCCGCCCACACCGCTGGAGCGCGCCGAGTCCCTGGAGCAGCTGCGCGTGCTGGAACACGGCCACCGGATCCGGATGGCCGCCGCCTCCCGCGCGCCCGAGTCCGTGGACACGCCCGAAGACCTGGAGCGCGTCCGCCGGATCATCGCCACCCATCAGGAACAGACACCATGACCCAGACGAAAACCGTGGAGATAGGTCCCGGAGTCGCCGTGGGGGGCGGGAAGCCCTTCGCCCTCATCGCCGGGCCGTGCGTCATCGAAAGCCGCGACCTGTGCCGCGAGGTGGCCGGCGCGGCCAGGGAAGCGTGCGCGGCACTCGGCATCCCCTACATCTTCAAGGCTTCCTTCGACAAAGCCAACCGCACGTCCGGCGGCTCGTTCCGGGGGCAGGGCCTCCATGCCGGCCTGGAGATACTGGCCGGCATCCGCGAAGAGTTCGGCGTGCCCGTTTTGACCGACGTCCACGACGCGGACCAGTGCGCGCCCGCCGCCCGCGCCGTGGACGTTCTGCAGATCCCCGCCTTTCTGTCCCGGCAGACTGACCTGTTGCTCGCCGCCGGCGAGACGGGCCGGGCGGTGAACATCAAGAAGGGGCAGTTCCTCGCCCCCTGGGACATGGCCCACGCCGTGCGCAAGATAACCGACACCGGCAACGGGCGCGTCCTGGTCACCGAGCGCGGCGTCTCGTTCGGCTACAACACCCTGGTCGTCGACTTCCGCGCCCTGCCCCAGATGGCCCAGGCTTGCGGCTGCCCTGTGGTCTTCGACGCCACCCACGCGGTCCAGCAGCCGGGCGGGCAGGGCGCGTCGTCGGGCGGCCAGCGCGAGTTCGTCCCCCCTGGCCCGCGCCGCCGTCGCCGTGGGCGTGGACGCCCTGTTCCTGGAGTCCACCCGGACCCACCCCGCGCCCTTTCCGACGCCGCCACCATGCTCCCCCTCGCCGACCTGCCGGCGCTCCTGCGCACTCTCAAGGCCATCGAGCAGGCGCGCGAGGGAGTCCCTTAGAAGGATGTAGAATGTCCGTTTCACCGGCTGGTCTTCGCGGCTTCCGGGAGCATGGGGTCGCTTATCCGCCGTCAACCCGTATCGGCTGGCTATAACCGTGTTCTGCCTTGGCTTGATGGTGGCCCCCTATACCTACCACTACCATGACATGGTCGAGCACTTCCGGCCCTGGGCGTACGCCTCCTCCGGAACGAGACCCTGGGAAATTTACCGCACAACGTTTTACGACCTGGAGGGCAATGTTGTCACCTATTACTATCCGCCCTTTGTCGCTTACCTTCTAACCCTCGCCGAAGGCCTGCGCCGGCTCCTGGGCGTCCGTTTGGCCGGCACGCTGATGGTCGCGCTCATCAAGTTACCCAACCTGCTGGCGCATCTGGCGGGCGTATTCCTTTGCCTGCGGCTGCGGCGGCCGTTGGGCGAAAATGCGCCCGCACCGCCGCCGTCCTGTACGCGCTCTGCCCGCCGCTGTTCGTCAACGCGGCGCTGTGGGGCAGTTCGACACGCTCCTGTCGCTGGCCATGGTAGCGGCGGTGGTTGCCTTGCTCAATGATCGGCCGGGCCTGGCGGGGGCGGCGCTAGGCTGGGGACTTTCGATCAAGCCGCAGGCCGTCGTCATCGCGTCCGTGCTGCTCGCGTACGTGGGCGACGGCACGGCGCCAGAGGGGTGGCCGCCGGAAGCATGGCGGGTTTGGCCGTGCTCGGCCTGGTGGCGCTGCCGCACGTGCTGGGTGGCGGCGCGAAAGCGATGAGGACGGCGTATCTGGGCGCCGTCGATGCGGTGCCGCTTCGCTCGTCGACCGCCTACAACGGGTGGTTCCTGCTGGACCGTTTCGACGCCGGCGTGCGTAAGTCCCGCCACTGCGCCTGGGTTCCTATCCCGACGCGACCTGCGTGCTGGGCCCACTCACGTACAAGCACCTCGGCATACTCGCCTTCGCCGCGTATACGCTGTTTCTGATGGCGTGCCTGTGGCGTCGGCCAAGCCGCCGCCTTCTGGTGCTGGCCGCGGCGATGAGCGTGTTCGCGTTTTTCCTGCTGCCGACCCAGATGCACGAACGCTACAGCGCCCCCGCGGCGGCGCTCCTGGCGCTGATCGCCCCGCTATCGCCCCGCCTTTTTGCGCTGTTTGTCGGGATCAGTGTCACGGCGGCCCTGAACCAGATTCTGGTCCTCTACAGCCCCAACCCGGCCGCCGCGGGCCTCCTGACACACTCACTCATTGGAGCGTACTGGCCTCGCTGACAGCCCTCGCCAATATCGTTTTGTTTCTCTGGGCCACCCGCGCCGTTTGGCGGGAGGTTGTCACCCGCCCCGCCGGCGCAAAAAGAAAGCGCCGGAAAGTAAGGAAGCGCAGCAACGGAAGGCAGGATTTTCGACACGCCGTGCCCAAATAGACGGAGCGGGCGCGCCGCTTCCGCCTCGGGCGGGTTGCGCCAAAAATTCATGGCCCGAAGGAACACACGTCATGGCTAACGACCCGGTGCGCATCGGCCTTATCGGCGTCGGCGGGATCGCCCGCCATCATATCAACCAGCCTGCTCCCCATCGAGGGGTGGAGATCGTCGCCCTGTGCGACATCAAACCCGAGCAGATACAAAAGGCGACGGAGCGGTTCCCCGCCCTCGCCGGGGCCCACGTGACCGAGGACTACCGCGAGCCTGCTGCGGCGGCCCGACGTGGACGCCGTCGAGATCGCGACCCCGCACACGCTGCACGTCGAGCAGGCCTTGGACGCGATCGGCGCCCAGAAGCACGTGCTGCTGGAAAAGCCCATGGTCTGCAAGGTGGAGGAGGCGCACACGCTCCTGGGGCGGCTGGAGGGATATCCCAGGGTATTCGCGCTCGCCTATCAACGGCACGCCCAGGGCCCGTTCCTGCACATGAAGCAGGAGATCGCGTCCGGCGCGCTGGGCGCCGTTACCTATATTTCCGCGCTGCAGTGCCAGGGGTGGAAAAAAGGGACGGCGGGAAGCTGGCGGCAGGACCTCGCGCTGTCGGGCGGCGGGCAGATCAATGACTCCGGGTCGCACCTGCTGGACATCCTGCTCTGGGTGACGGGTCTGACGGTCGCGGAGGTGTCGGCCTTCATGGACAACATGGGGACGCCCGTAGACATCAACTCCGCGCTGGCGATGCGCTTCACGAGCGGCGCGCAGGGGACCATCTCGGTCGTCGGCGACGCGCCGACGTGGCACGAGGACATCACGATCTGGTGCGAACGGGGCGTCTTCTTCTACCGCAACGGCAAGCTGGAGTTCTGCGACGCCGAGGGCAAGCGCAAGCCGCTGGAAAAAGAAGAGCCTGCCGCAGGGCATGAACATCGACCAGAACTTCATCCGGGCGATCCGGGGCGAAGCGGAGGTGGCGGCCCCGCCGATCTGCGGCCTGCGCACTATCGAGTTCGACCGAGGCGGCGTGGCGTTCCGCGGCGCAGAACGGCGCGCCGGTGAAGATGAATTAACCGGGCAGATGGGCACCGAATTGACCTACACAAACCCGGTCTGGTCCGGTTACCTGGCCGATCCGTTCGTTCTGAGGTGGAAGGGCGCGTACTACGCCTACGGGACCGGCGGACCGCCCGCCCCCGGCAAGCAGCCCGACGGCAACCTCTTCCCGGTACTGCGCTCGACCGATTTCGCTCGCTGGGAGTGGGTCGCCGGCGCGCTGCGGCCGCAGGCCGACATGGCCGCCTGCTGGGCGCCCGAGGTCGCCGAGCGGGACGGCACGTTCTACCTTTACTATTCGGCGGCGGGCGCAGGCGGGGACGAAAACCACCGCCTGCGCGTCGCCACGTCCGACCGTCCGGAAGGCCCGTTCACCGACGCCGGCCGCGTCCTGCTGCCGGACGAGGATTTCACCATCGACGCGCACCCGTTCCGCGACCCCAAAGACGGGCGGTGGTACCTGTTCTTCGCCAAGGACTTCTTTACGGGCGAGCGGGTCGGGACGGGCACGGCCGTCGTGCCGCTCGAGGACGACATGATGACCCCCGCCGCGCCGCCCGTGACCGTGCTGCGCGCCGCGCTCGACTGGCAGGTCTACCAGCGCGACCGCACCCTCTACGGCCGGCAGTGGGACGCCTGGCACACGGTGGAAGGCCCGTTCGTGTGGGAGCGCGACGGCCTCTACTACTGCTTCTACAGCGGCGGCAACTGGAAAACGCCTGACTACGGCGTCAGCTACGGCGTGGCCGACAACGTGCTGGGCCCGTACCGCGACGAGTGGAGTCACGGCGGGCCCAGCGTCCTGCGCGGGATCGAAGGCAAGGTGATCGGCCCCGGCCACAACTCCGTCGTCGTGGGCCCGGACGGGCAGACGGAGTTCCTCGTCTACCACGCCTGGGACCCGGACCACACCGCGCGGCGCATGTGCCTCGACCCGCTCCGGTGGACCCCGGACGGCCCCGCGGGCGACGTTCGTCCCCGTTGCGCCGGCCCCACGACCGATCCGCAGCCCCTGGCCGCGCAAAAAGTGACATAGTCGTATGCTACAATGGGAAGTAGGTGACAGCCGTATTTGACGAACACCTCAAAGGGATGGAGAAGCCATGCCGACCCACACGATTGAAGTTACGGGAATCCCGGACGAGTTGCTGAAGCAGCTTGACGACCGAATCCGTGAACGAGGCGGCGACCGAGCCGCCTACGTCCGTAAGCTTATCGCAAAGGACCTTAAGACCACTCCGACACTGAGCGAAGTTCTTGCCCCGTTCCGACGCCAGGTAGAAGAAGGTGGCATCACCGACGAGGAGCTTGACACGCTTTTCGAGGAGGCTCGCGAGGAGGTGTACCGCGAGAAGCAGGCCAAGGCTTAAGTGAGCACAGGCGATAGGCTACCGCGCGTCGTACTCGACTGCATGATCTTCTTGCAAGGAGCGGCGCGAGAGACAAGCCCTGCCGGCGCCTGCCTGAAGCTTGTGGAGAACGGGTTTATCGAATTGTGCCTCAGCCCTGAAGTGGTTGCAGAAATACGTGAGGTTCTTAACCGCCCGAAGCTGCAACGAACATTTCCGGCTCTGACACCGAACAGCGTAGAAATGCTGTTGCAAGAGTTGCTGAGTGCAGCGACCTTCGTTGCCGAAGTGTCGAAGCAGTTTCCCCATGTGCGTGACCCGAAAGACGAGAAGTACCTTAATCTCGCTATACAGGCGGAAGCGCAGTATCTGGTCAGCCGTGATAGAGACCTTTTGGACCTGATGGACGAGAAGCGCCCAGACGGGAAGGAGTTCGGGCGAAAGTTCCCGGATCTCACCATCCTTGACCCGGCAGCTTTTCTTCGAGAACTGTCTTCGGAGCAACAAGAATAGGTACCAGCCGGTGGCTTGCTCCGCTTCCCCCGTTCTGGGGTATTCTGTAGTCGAACCTGAGGAGGCTATATCTGATGACACCGTCTTTGACCCAAGTGTCTATGACCGCGCTGCCCGACCTTTCGAGCGATTACCCGCTGTCCCCGGAGCAGATCGCCGGCTTCCAGCAAAACGGATACGCATTGCTCCGCAATGTCGCCTCGCCCGAGGAGGTCGCCGCGTACCGCCCGGCGCTGCTCGACACGGTGAAGCGCTACACCCGGGAGACGCGCAAGCTGGAGGACCGTGACACCTACGGCAAGGCGTTCCTGCAGATCACCAACCTGTGGGTCAAGGACGAATCCGTCCGCCGCTTCGTGCTCGCGCGCCGTTTCGCCAAGATCGCCGCCGACCTGATGGGGGTGGACGGCGTCCGGATCTATCACGACCAGGCGCTGTTCAAGGAAGCAGGCGGCGGGCACACGCCGTGGCACCAGGACCAGCAGTATTGGCCGCTCGATACCAAGACCGTCACGCTGTGGATGCCCCTCGTGGACGCCAGCGCGGAGATGGGCACGATGCGCTTCGCCTCCGGGTCGCAGAACCTGGGTTATCTGGGCGAGATGCCGATCTCGGACGAGTCTGAGGCGGAGTTCGACAAGTTCATCGCCGGGCGCGGCTTCCGGGTGGACAACTGCGGGGCGATGGCGGCGGGCGACGCGACGTTCCACGCGGGCTGGACCCTGCACGGCGCGCCCGGCAACACGTCGGACACCCTGCGCGAGGTGATGACCATCATCTACCTCGCCGACGGCGCCCGCATCATCGAGCCGGACAGCCCGTACCGCCGGAACGACCTGAAAGCCTGGTTCCCCGGCCTCAAACCGGGCGACGCGGCGGCGAGCGAGATCAACCCGCTCGTGTATAGCCGCACGCAGGACACGGCGCCGTGAGCACCACGACCCTTCCCCGGCTGACCACGCTCGGTCTTGATCTGGACACCTCGCCGGAGTGCTTCGGCGAGCTCCGTAGCTCGATAAACCTCGTGGATGACCCGGAGGCGCTGCGCGAGCGTATGCGGGAGGACGGCTACCTGTATCTGCCTGGTTACCTGGATCGGGACGAAGTGCTCGCGGCGCGACAGGAGATCCTCCGTCGCTTGGCGAACGAGGGATACCTGGACGAGCGTCATCCCCCGACGGAGGCGATCGCGCGCGAGGGCGTGGATGTCGCGTTCAAGCCCGACCTGGCCAAAGACAATGCGCCGCTCCTCGGGCTGCTCTATTCCGGCCGCATGATGGCGTTCTACGCGCGCTTCCTGGGGGGCGAGGTGCGCCACATCGAGCACCCCAGGACGCGCGCCAGCGCGCCCGGCCGCGGCACGGCGCCGCACAGCGACATCGTGTTCATGGGGCGGGGCACGACCGATCTCTACACGGCCTGGACGCCGCTTGGTGATATCCCCTACACGGTCGGCGGCCTGATGATCCTGGAAAACTCGCACCGCCACGAAAAACTGCGGGCCAATTACGGCAGCAAGGATGTCGACGAGTACTGCACGAACCGACGCGACGCGCCGCCGGCCGGCCTGGGCGGGGGCGGCAACATCGGGCGGGGCGGCTCGCTGTCGAGGAACCCGGTCCGGCTGCGCGAGCGGCTGGGCGCGCGCTGGCTGACGACCGAATACCGGGCGGGTGATTTGCTCACCTTCCGCATGTACACCGTCCACGCCAGCATCGACAACCGGTCCAACCAGATCCGCCTCTCGTCCGACACACGCTACCAGCTTGCCTCGGAGCCGGCGGACGAGCGCTGGGTCGGCCCGAACCCCATCGGTCACGGCACGGCCGCCAAGCGCGGACGCATTTGTTAGCCGTTAAACGGCTCCGCGTCTACGGGCTTTCCAGAGCCTTGTCGCGCGCGCGCTTCGCGAACGATCCAACCTCGGCAGGATGGAAGGGCTTGGTTAAAAAGAAGTCGAGACCCGATATGTAGGCGGAGAGAACCAGCATCTCATCCGTAGGCGTATGCTGTGTCATGCCCATCAAAAGGCAGAAAACCACTTTCTTCCCCTCAGGGGTTCCTCTTATCGCCGGAAAGAGTTCGAGTATTGAGCGTCCCCCCACCTTTTCATCCAAAACGACGAAGTCGCTCCCCGCCAGTGGCGCAGCCAGGTGATATCGGTATTTCAACGTACCATCTTTGATTGTTTCTCCTGGGCGGAAAATGTCCCGGTAGTCGCCGATGATGTTGACGGTGTCGTAGCCCGCCGCCTTGAGCGCGTCTACCAGCTGCTCCCGTACAGCGGGTTCGAAGTCCGAGCTGACGATGGCCGCGGTCCATTGTCGCGTCGCAGGTTCTTGTGTCATGGGTTCATATCCCTCCATCTCCAGGGCAAGACGCCGGCGTCCCTGATGAAGCCAGCTTTTGATGATGCCTTCCGGACGTCCGGTACGCCGCGCGATCTCGCGGATAGGCCAGTCCGCCAGGTAGAATAACGCCAGGGCATGCGCCTGATCCGCGGGCAGCCGCCTCAGGGCGCGCTCGACGTCGAGCTTGAGCAGAGAAGGTCCGCATTGGGCCGCGTGATATGGATCCTCGTCCCTATATTTATCGAAGGATTCCAGGCTGCGGGCCTTACCCAGTCGGCGCGCCTCGTTACGCACGATGCTATGCATCCACGGGCGCAGCTGTTTGGGTTCCTTCAGGTTGCCCACATGTCGGCAAATCCGAAGCAGCGCGGACGCCACCGCGTCCTGGGCATCTTCGTAATGGCCGAGTTCGGCATACGCCAACGCGAAGAGCCGGAGCCGCACGCGCTCTACCAGCTCGGCCAGTGCCTCCCGGTCGCCATCGCGCGCCCGTAGCGCCAGTGCGTATTCGTCCGGTTCCATCACTATGCAAGACCCTGGAAGAAGATCAAAAGGTTGACCCCACGCATGGATTTCTTCAAGGGAAGCGTCGTATACTGAGCAAAAGGAAAGGGGGTAGATCCATGATTCCGACCATCACGGAGCAGCAGCGCAAACAGCTTCAGGACGACGGCTACTTCGTCCTGGAGGACGTGTTCACGCGCGCGCAGATGGACGCGCTGGCCGAGCAGATCGAGGCGCACCAGGGGCGCCATGAGGAGCGCCTGCGGGCGCAGGGCGGCACGCAGGGCATCTCGCGTGCCGACGAGATCACCTTCACGTCGCACCTGGCCGAGCACGACGCCGCCATCCGGGCCTTCGTCACCCGGCCCGAGTTCGTCGCCCTCACCACGCAGATCCTGGGCCCCGACATCGACCTGTACTGGAACCAATCGGTCTTCAAGCAACGCGAAACCCGGCGGGAGTTCCCCTGGCATCAGGACGACGGCTACACGCCTGTCGAGCCGTCCCCGTACCTGACGCTCTGGCTCGCCCTGAACGACGCCACCCCGGAGAACGGCTGTATCTCGGTCCTGCCAGGCGCCTACAAGCGCGGGCTGCTGCCGCACCGCCCCAGCCCCATCGGCCTGGTCTGCCACGACAACGACGACCCGGACCAGGGCGTGCTCGTGCCGGTCAGGGCCGGCTCAATGGCGGTCTTCTGGTCGCTGACGCCGCACAAGAGCGGCGCCAACGTCTCGCCCCGCCCGCGCAAGGCGTACGTGATCCAGTACTCGCGCTCGCCACTGCGGAACCTGCGCACCGGGCAGCTTTTCACCGACCGGATCCCGATCGCCCGCGGAGGAGAGCCGGCGTCGCCCGCACTCGCGTAGGGGCTAGACCACCTGGACTTCCCGGCTGCCCCGGATTACTTCGCCGATCACGGCGGCGCGCTCGCCGCGGCTTTGCAGCCGCTCGATGACGTCCCTGGCGATCTCGCGCGGGGTGATCAGCACCAGGCCGATGCCCATGTTGAAGGTGCGGAACATCTCGTTGTCCGCGATGTTGCCCGCCTCCTGGATCAGCCGGAAGATGGGCGAGGGCTGCCACGCGCGGCGCTCCACCACGGCCTGGCAGTCGGCGGGGAGCGCGCGCGGGATGTTGTCGTAGAAGCCGCCGCCGGTGATGTGCGCCATCGCGTGGATGTCGAACTCGTCCAACAGCGGCAGCACGGCCGGGGCGTAGCAGCGGTGCGGGGCCAGGAGCTCCTCGCCCAGGGTCCTGCCCAGCTCGGGGATGTAGCGGTCCAGGGTCAGCCCCGCCCTATCGAAAAGGACGTGCCGGGCCAGACTGTAACCGTTGGTGTGCAGCCCGTCGGAGGCGACGCCGATCAGGGCGTCGCCCGCGGCCACTTTGCGCCCGTCGAGGATGCGCCCGCGCTCCACCAGGCCGACGATGCACCCCGCCAGATCGTACTCGCCGTCGGCGTACATGCCGGGCATCTCCGCTGTTTCGCCGCCGACCAGGGCGCAGCCGACGGCGCGGCAGCCCTCGGCCAGCCCCTTCACCACATCCGCGACCACGCCGGGCTGCAGCTTGCCCGTCCCGAAGTAGTCCAGGAAGAACAGCGGCCGCGCGCCCTGCACCAGGATGTCGTTGACGCAGTGCCACACCAGGTCGCGCCCGACGGTGTCGTGCTTGTTCATCAGAAAGGCGATCTTGAGCTTGGTCCCCACGCCGTCGATGGAGGACACGAGAACGGGCTCGCGCACGGCGTTCTTGTCGAGCGAGAACATGCCGCCGAAGCTGCCCACGTCCGCCAGGACGTTGGGCGTGAATGTCGAGCGGACGTGCTCCCGCATCCGGAGCACCGCCTCGTTGCCGGCGTTGATGTCGACGCCCGCATCGGCATACGTGGTTGATTGTGCCTGTTCCGGCATGACCTCTCCTTGAATGGTCTGATCTACCGTCGCGGTCGCAGGAGGAACGTCTTGATCTCGAACGGACGGTAATCGAAGGTGACGGTGTTGCGCGTGTGGCGCGCCGGCGCCGGGTCCTCCTCGATCAGGTTCACCGTGAACGCCTCGGCGATCTCGAACCCCAGGGTGAGTGTCGCCGTGCCGCGCGTGTTCATCGCCTCGTAGAGCCGCAGGATGATGCCGTCGCCGTCCTCCGCCTTTTTCACCGTCTCGATGATCAGCCCCTGGTCGTTCACGGTGGCGAAGGCATAGGAGGTGGGCAGCGTGCCGCCGCGGCCCGCGCCGGTGAAGCGCGACAGGAGCGGGTAGTTCAGCGCGTACGCCTCGTCGACGGTTTCGGCGCGCCAATCGCCGGTGTGCGGCAGCAGGGCGTAGGTGAAGGTGTGCCGGCCCAGGTCGGCCGTCGGGTCCGGCGAGACGGCCCCTTTGAGCAACGTCAGGCGCAGCACGTTATCGCGGATGTCGTGGCCGTACTTGCAGTCGTTGAGCAGGCTGACCCCGTAGTCACCCTCGGACAGGTCCGCCCACTTGTGGCCGCAGACTTCGAAGCGCGCCCAGTCCCATGACGTGTTCCCGTGCGTGGGGCGCTCAACCGAGCCGAACTGGATCTCGTAGGTGGCACGGGCGGCGTTGACCGCGACGGGGAACGCCGCCTTGAGGAGCATCTGCCGCTCCTGCCAATCCACCTCGGTCTCGAACTCGACGCGCGGCGAGTGCGCGTACAGGGACACGCGCTGCGTGAGTGCGGAGTGGAGGAAGCGTCGCGTGATCTCGATCCCCGCGCGCACCGGCCCGTTCTCGACCACGCGGATGCTCTCGACCGTGCCGATCTCGCGCAGCGGGTACGGCTTGCTCTGATAGTAGATGTCGATGTCCCAGGCGTCGTAGCGCAGCGGCTTGTCCTCGAACAGGACGAGCGCGTTGCCGGTCTGCCCTTGCGCGATCACCTCGCGCTCCACGGCCTCGCCGTCCTCGTCTTCCGGGGCGATCTTGTGCACAAGGGACGCGATCTCACCGGCCTCGTCCAGGGTCACGCGCACGAAGTCGTTTTCCAGGAGGCCCGGCTCGGCACGGACGGTGGAGCCTTCGGGGGGCCGCCCGTCCTGCCGACGGTAAGCGTCTGGTAACCCATCGGTCCCACCTCGGGGACGCTGACCAGGTAGGCACGCTCCCCGCCCGCTTCGGAAAGCAGGCTTGTGCCGGCAGGGGCGCGTCGTTCTCGTCGGCGAACTCCACGTCGCCCAGTGCGGCGGGCACCCGGACGCGGGCCACGTCGGCGGGGCGCAGGGTGTCGGTCGGGTTGAACAGGACGACCGCATCCTGCCGCACGTCCACCTGCGCGGCGATGGCGTCCAGGCCGCGCCGAGCGCCTCCTCGCCGCGCCTGGTCAGATCGGCGTAGTCCCGCGCCGCGTCCTCATAAACCGGCGTGATGGACGAGCCGGGCAGGATGTCGTGGAACTGGTTCAGCAGGAGCCGCTCCCACCCCGCGTTCAAGCTCTCCCGCGGATAGTCCGCCTCCAGGCTCCACCATCGCGAGGGCCGAGAACAACTCCGCATTATGATACAGTACTTCGCTCTTGCGGTTGGCTTTCTTGGTGCGCGCCTGAGACGTGTAGGTGCCGCGGTGGAACTCCAGGTACAGGCTCGCCGACCCAGCGGGGCAGGGCGGGTTGTCCCACACGCGGGCATGCAGGCGCTCGAAGAACTCCTCGGCGCGCCCGAACGTGCAGCGCGGAAACTGGCCCAGGCCGGCGAACCGGCGCCCGGACTCGATCATCCGGCGCGTGGGGCCGCCGCCGCCGTCGCCGTGTCCGAACAGGTTCAGCAGGCTCGCCGTTCACGTCCTTTTGCCGGTACTCGTCCCACGCGCCCCGGAGCTCGGCCGCGGTCAGCTTGCCGTTGTACGTGTAACGCGTCTGGCCCGGGTCGGTCGTCGTAACGAAGTGCGTCAGAACCTCCGTGCCGTCGATGCCGCGCCACCGGAACGTGTCGTAGGGCTGCCGGTTGAACTGGCTCCAGGAAATCTTGGTGGTCATGAAGTAATCCATGCCGCACCCTTTGATGATCTGCGGCAGCGCCGCATAGCCGAACACGTCCGGCAGCCACAGCACGCGCGTCGTCTTGCCGAACTCGCGCCGGTAGAACCTCTGGCCGAACAGGACCTGCCGGATCAGGCTTTCGCCGGACGTGACGTTGCAGTCGGCCTCGACCCACATGCCACCCGTCAGGCTCCCACCGCCCCTCGGCGACGCGCCGCTGGATGCCCTCATAGATCTCGGGATAGTTCTCCCGCGTGTACTGGTACAGGCCTGCGGCTGCGACTGGGTGAAGTGGTACTCGGGGAACTCGTCCATCAGGCGCAGCGCGGTCGCGAACGTGCGCCCGCATTTTTTTCGCGTGTTTTGCAGCGTCCATAAGTAGGCCACATCGATGTGGGCGTGGCCCGCACAGAGCATCGCCGGCTCGCGCTCGGGGTCGGCGGTGAATTTGTCGAAGAACGCGCCGCGGAGCGCCGCGCGCGCCGCCGGCAGCGCCGCGTAAAAGGCCGCATCGCGCGGCGCCGGGGAGGACGTCGGCCCGCCCTGCGCCACGCCGCGAAACCCTTCCCCGCTCACCCCACCCGCCCTTCCCCCGTGTAGTCGAGCGCGTTCATCGCCCCCTCCAGCCCCAGGAGGGCCCCCTGGTGCTCGCGGCTCGATTCCGGCAGCACGTCAAGCGCCTGCACGGCGACGTGCATGTCATGGAACAGCGCGTAGGCGTCGCGGTCGATGCGCACCAGGTCGGCGGCGCGGATCTCGAACGACCCGCCGCGCGAGGGCGCGTACGCCTCGATCGCTAAGGCGTGCGCCTCGCCGCCCCCGGCCGGGTCATAAAGCAGCACGTCCGGATGGTTGTAATCGAGCGCCTGCGCGGGCTGCCCGTCCAGATACAGCAGCGGCTCCGCGCCGGTGATGTCGATCCACAACCCCACGCGCTCCGGCCCACTCGGCAGGCACGGCGAACCGCCCCCGCAGCCAGGCGGCCGCTTCCGCGTCCTGCCACCGGTGCCCGACGCCGACCTCGACCCAGCCCGCGTCGTCCAGATCGGGCGACGCACCCGCGTCCAGATCCCCTTGACGGAACTTCCAAGGCGCGAGCGGGACACGCTCCCGGTAGATCGCGGATTCGATATCGCGCAGACGTTGCCTGGCCCGCTCTTTCACGAAAAATAACACGTTTTCTCCTACCTCCCCGCCCCCCTTCCCTCGGAGGGACGGGGGAAGAGGGGTAGGACGCCAGCCGCCGCAGATGCCACAGGTTCACCCGATGCATCGTCTCCGACTCCGGCGTTTCCACGATGACCGGCAAATCCCTGGGGAGCCGCGGGTCCGCGAGCAGGGCGGCGAAGCCGGCGTCGCCGATGCAGCCCTGTCCGATGTGCGTGTGGCGGTCGACGTGCAGCCCAAGCCCTTCCGGGCGTCGTTGGCGTGAAGGCAGCACAGGCGCGACAGGCCGACCTTCTCGTCGAACTCGCTCAGGGTGGCTTCCACCGCTTCCGGGGTGCGAAGGTCGTAGCCGGAGACGAAGATGTGACAGGTGTCCAGACAGACGCGCAACCGATCGGGCTCGTCCACAGCGGCGAATATCTGCGGGAAATGATCGAAGTAGCCGCCCAGGCAGGTGCCCTGCCCCGCCGTGGTCTCCAGCGCGACCTGAACCCGGTAGCCGGGGATCTGCCGGTGCAGCCAATCCAGGATTCACAAAGACGGGCTATCCCCGCCTCCTCGCCCGCACCGGTGTGCGCGCCCATGTGGGTCACGACGTAGTCTGGCCGAGCGCCTCGGCGCGCCGCATCTCCTCCAGGAACGCCTGGCGCGACTTCTCCAGGAGGGCGTCCTCTCTAGCGGCCAGATTGATGAGGTACGAGTCGTGGGCGATCAGCGGATAAATGCCGGTCTTCTCCGCGGCGCGGCGGAAGGCGCGGATGCCGTCCGGGAGCCGGCGGCGCCGATTTCCACTGGCGCGGCGAGGCGGTGAAGAGCGCACGGCGTCGCAGCCGGCGTCGTAGCCGCCGGTGAGGGCTTTGTGCAAGCCACCCGCCGTGGGCATGTGCGCGCCGAAGCGTAGGTGCGGCAAGGTCTACTCCTGCCCGGCAGCGACTTGAGAAGGTTCGCCATCTCGATGGCGGCGCCCTCGGCGCCTTTGTTGCCCGCCTTGGTGCCCGCGCGCTCGATGGCCTGTTCGATGTTCTCCGTCGTGATGACGCCGAACGTCACGGGTACGCCGGTGCCGAGCGCGGCCTGCCCGATGCCGCCCGTCGCCTCCGAGGCGATATAATCGAAGTGCGGCGTCGAGCCGCGGATCAGGCAGCCCAGGCAGATGACGGCGTCGTAGCGGCCCCCTGGGCCATGCGGCGCGCGGCGAGCGGGACCTCGAACGTCCCCGGAACGCGAACCACATCGACGGTATCCAGATCCGCGCCGTGGCGCCTCAGCGTGTCCAGCGCGCCGTCGAGCAGGCGCTCGGTGATAAAGGCGTTCCACCGGGACACGACGATCCCGAAGCGCAGCCCGGTGGCGACCAGATTCCCCTCGTAGAAGTTCGGCATAGCAGGGAAAGGTTCACCCCGCGGCCGCCAAGTTCCTGCCCGGCCAGCTAAAGAGCGGGCAGTCGCGGCGCCTGCCCGGATGCGCCGATGCCGGCGAGGGTCGCCGCGTAGCGGGGACTGGGCACGACGTGGTAGCGTGGCTCGCGGCCGTCTTCATACCGCTCTTCCACCCACCAGAGTATCTGCCGGTCCGCGAGATAGCCGAGCGCATACAGGAGGGTTTTGCGGCTCCCGGAGCCCGAGGGCCGCAGGATGTCGAACGCGAGGCCGGTCCGGTGGAAGTCGAAGTCCGGCGGGGGGCCGCCGCCCGGGA
Organism: Armatimonadaceae bacterium; assembly: GCA_030446525.1. The sequence goes on along the minus strand of JAUJNC010000008.1, from coordinate 39,542 downwards.
GGGCGCTCTCGCCCGGTTCGGGCGGCCACGAGGGCCTTCGGCCTCGCCGGCGGGTGGAGCGCCCGCGCCCGGTCCGCGTATGCCGGCGTGAGCGCCAGGTCGCCGAGTGTCAGCCGCCCCAGGCCGCCCGCGCGCCGGTGCGCCGCCGCCACCAGGATCAGCGCGCCCCGGGCCTCGGGCCGGAGCGCGGCGTACAAAGGCGCCCGTTGCGGGTCCAGCGGCGCCGGCCGCACGGAGAACTCCGGCCGCTCGCCCACCGGGAGGAGGCGCCGGCCGGCGCGCGCCGCAGGGCGGACAGATCGGCCAGCGCCTGGTCCGGGGCGTCCGGGTACCAGTGGGCCTCCTTCGCGCGGCCGGGCAGGTACGCCTCCCACCGGCGCCGGAACAGGGCGGCATCACGCCGGTAGAGCGCGATCGACTCGCGCGCCGCGCGCAGCTTCCACCAGTAGTAGCGGTGGTCGTCGCTGCGCCCGTACAGGTAGGCGAACGCCGCCGGGCGGGAGCAGGGCGTGGTGGTGAAGTACAGGTCCTCGAAGCGCAGGGGCCGGCCGGCGCGCCCCGGCGGATGGCCGCGGCGGCGGAGCCCGGCCACCCGGGGCCGAAGTACTGGCGGGCGTGCGCTGGACCCCGGCCTCGCCGCCGTGATAGGCCTGGAACAGCCAGTCGGGGCTGGGGAGCGGTCGTAGAGCCGCAGCAGATAACGCGTCTGCGCGCGAATCGCCTTCCGGGGTCGTAGCGCGCGTCGATCCCGCGGCGCCTGGCCCGCAGCGTTTCCAGCGCGCGGCGCAGGGCGGGGAGCTTGCCGCGGCATCGGCGCGCGTGGTGCAGGGCGCCCCGGGCGCACGGGGGTCGGCGTCCGGGCGCAGCAGGTATTCCAGCCACGCGATGCGCCACTTGAGCGCGTCGATGTCCTTCGTCAGCCGCTTCGACGCGGCGACGTTCACCGGCAGGCCGTTCCCGCTGGCCGTTGGGGCGAGCCACTGCGCCACGCCCACCGCGTCCGACACGGACACGGCGTCCGGATCGCCGCCCGACTCCAGCAGGAGGTCCGCCTCTTGCAGCTGGGTCCACAGCCGCCGGGCCTCCTCCGGCGAGATGCCGTTATCCCGCGCGATCCGCCGCAGCGGCCCCTGCGCCCACGGCTGCCGGGATGCCGCCGCCACGATCGGGGCGACCTCGGTCACGATGCGCTCCACGTCCCGCAGCGACGCCCGGCGCCCCATCACACGCTTTTGGAGGCTGTCCACCACCATCGCCGCCAGCCGCTCCCGTCCCGGGTCGAGCGGGAGCGCGCCGGAAGGCGGCGCGGCCGGCGCCGCACGCGCCACCGGGGCGGCCGCGCGGACGGGAGCTTCCGGACGCCCGCACCCGGCGAGCGTAACAACGGCGCACAGGAGGAGAATCACCACGGGCGGGATGCGCTAAAGAACAGAAGCTACCTTTGCCCGACACTCGTGCCGGGGCCGGGCGGCGCCGGGGTGGGCTCCACCTTTTTGTAGTCCGCCGGGATCTTGAAGAGCGCGTCGTCCAGAGCTTCCTCGCTGATCGCTTTCACCTCCGTCGTGGTGACGATGGGATCCGTCGGCAGGCCTGGCAGCGGCTGCGCCGCCGTTATGGTGACCGTGACCTTGCTCGAGAGGGGGGCGCCCTTCATCGTCGCCATCTTCTCGATCAGCGGCTTCATGCCACCCAGCATCGGCCCCGCGGAGCGCGCGAGCGACGCCGCCATCATGCGCTGGCAGTTCGCGGGGAGCGCGACGGCGTTCGTCACCCACTGCTCGCCCACGATCTTCGTGGTCGGGAGCATCCCGGCGGGCGTCCCCTCCATGCTCAAAGCGATGTTCGCCGTGAAGAGGAAATTCTTCGCCGGCTTGCCCGCGATGGTCTTGGACGCACCCCCCTCCTTGACGTCGGCCGTGGTGTCGAACTTCATCATGGCCATGAGGGGACCGGCTTTCTCCATCATCTCCTGCACCGAGGCGATGGTGTACGTCTTCTTGGCAGGGTCGAGCGTGTACAGCTTGTCGCCAAGGCAGTCGTAGAGGACGACGGAACCGGCCAGCTCGGTGCGGGTCATGTCGCCTTTGTAATACGTCATCACGGTCTGAGGGAACGTCTGCTTGACCTGGGCCTGAGCCTGCGGCGGCAGTCCCGTGACGTTGACCTCCGAGACGATCTTAACGTCGGCGCGGGCCGCGCACGCCACAAGGAGGAGCGCAGCGCCTGCCGCCAGGACAGACGGCAGGCGCCGCCCGGAAGACGGGAGCAATTTCATAGATGTCCTTTCCATGCCCGCGCGGCAAAGGCGTATACGGGCAAGCGAAGTGGCGCGTCGTTACGCGGCGTCCGTGCCGGCGTTTCTCTCGGACGGCAGAACCAGGAAGTGGCCCATCTTTTCGCGCTTGGTGGCCAGGTAGCGGACGTTGTGGGGGTTGGGCACGGCGCGCAGGGGGACCTCTTCGACGATCTCGATGTCGTAGCCCTCCAGGCCGGTGCGCTTGGCGGGGTTGTTGGTCATCAGGCGCATCTTCTTGATGCCCAGATCGACCAGGATCTGCGCCCCGATGCCGTAATCGCGCAGGTCGGCCTTCATGCCCAGCAGCTGGTTCGCCTCGACGGTGTCGGCGCCCTTGTCCTGCAGCTCGTAGGCGCGCATCTTGTTCACCAGGCCGATGCCCCGCCCCTCCTGTTCGATGTACAGCAGCACGCCGCGTCCTTCCGCGCTGACCTTCTCCAGGGCGAGGTGCAGCTGGTCGCCGCAGTCGCACCGCAGCGATTCGAAGAGGTCGCCGGTGACGCAGGAAGAGTGGATGCGGCATAAGGTGGGCGCGCCGTCGGCGATGTCGCCCAAAACGAACGCCACGTACTCGTTGTCGTCGACGTCGGAAAGGTAGGCGTGGGCGACGAAGTCGCCGTACCGGGTGGGGATCTTGGCCGTCGCGCGCTTCTGGATCAGCTTCTCGGTGCGCCGCCGGTACTTGATCAGGTCGGCGATCGTGATGAGCTTCATGTCGAAGCGCCGCGCCAGCTCGGCCAGCTCGGGGACGCGAGCCATCTCGCCGCCGTCCCCCATGATCTCGCAGATCACGCCCACGGGCTGCAGCCCGGCCAGCCGCATCAGATCGACCGCGGCCTCGGTATGGCCGGCGCGCTTGAGCACCCCGCCGCGGCGCGCCATGAGCGGGTTGACGTGGCCGGGCCGGTTGAAGTCGGACGCGCGGGCGCGGGGGTCGGCGAGAGTGCGGATCGTCCGGGCCCGGTCCGCGGCGCTGCTGCCGGTGGTCGTGCCCTCGCGGGCGTCCACCGTCACGGTGAACGCCGTCTGCATGCTTTCGCTGTTCTCGCGCACCATCAGGTCGAGCTGCAGGGCATGGAGGCGCTCCTCGGGCATCGGCACGGTGATGATGCCGCTGGCGTGGCGCGTCATCAGGGTGATGGCCTCGGGGGTGATGTGTCCGGCGGCCATGACGAAGTCGCCCTCGTTCTCGCGGTCTTCGTCGTCGACCAGGATCACCATCTTGCCGCGGCGTATGTCGTCGAGCACGTCTTCGATGCGCGCGAAGGGCCCGGCCGCGCCCTTGCCGTCTACCATGGCTGCGTTTCCGTTTCCGTCGAAACGTAGCCCGAGCGGGACAGCAGGTCCATCGAGACGCCGCCGTAGCTGTCCCGCTGCGCCCGCTGCCGGTCGCCCTCGACGCCGACGCCGTAGCCGCCCAGCATCTTCTCGACGTACTTGCCCAAAATGTCGCACTCGATGTTCACCAGGTCGCCCGCGTGCTTGTGCTTCAGGTTGGTGTTCTCCCAGGTGTGCGGGATGATCGAGACCGCGAAGGTGCGGTCTTCGGCCTCGGCCACCGTCAGCGAGATGCCGTCCACGGCCACCGATCCCTTGGTGACGACGTAGCGCATCAGCTCCGGCGCGGCGTCGACATACACGTAGTACGAGTTCCCGATCGGCCGGATCGACGCGATGCGGCCCGTGCCGTCCACATGGCCCTGGACGATGTGCCCGCCCAGCCGCCCGCCGACCGGCAGCGACCGCTCGAGGTTAACGGGGTCGCCGACCTGGAGGGCGCCCAGCGTGGTCTTGCGCATCGTCTCATAAACGGCGTCAAACGTGACGTCGGGCGGCGCGATGTCGGTCACGGTGAGGCACACGCCGTCCACCGCCACCGAGTCGCCCGGGGCGACGTCCTCGGCGACCGACCCCACGGACACAGTCAGGCGCACCGACTCGTCGGCCCGCTCGATGCCCGCAACCTTCCCCTCCGATTCGATGATTCCCGTGAACATGCTACCTTCTGACCTCCCCCTCCAGCGCAATATCCTGCCCGAATCGTCTTACCCGCAGCCCGTCAAGCCCAATCGCGTCCCGCATCAGCGCCCGCCCCGCGCCCTCGACCGGGGTCTTCGCCTCGCGCCCGCCCAGGACCTTGGGCGCGACGAAAAACAGCGCCCGGTCCACCAGCCCCGCCTCCCAGAACGATGCCGCCGCCTCACCGCCGCCTTCCAAAAGCACGGACAGCGCGCCCCGCTGGGCCAGGAGCCTCGCCAGGGCCGTCACGTCCACCCGGCCGGCGCGGTCCGGGGGCAGGATCGCCACCTCCACCCCGGCCTCTTCCAGCCGCGCCCGCCGGACGGGATCCGCCCCTCCCACGGCCGCCGCCAGCGTCCCCGCCCCGGACGTGTGCGCGGCGCGCACGACGGCCGCTTCCGGCCCAAGCGTGAGCCGGCTATCTAATATGACGCGCAAAGGGTCCCGGCCGTTCCCGCGTTCGAGCCGGGTGGTCAGCAGGGGATCGTCCTGACACACGGTGCTCACCCCCACCACGATCGCGTCGGCGCGGTCGCGCAGCCGGTGCACATAGGCCCGCGCCGCCTCGCCGGTCACCCACCGGGAGTCCCCGGCCGCCGTCGCGATCTTGCCGTCCAGCGTCATGGCGGCCTTGTGCGTGACGTACGGAAGGCCCGTTGTGCGGTGCTTGATGTACGGGGCGTTCAGCGCCCGCGCCGCCGCCTCCTCGACCCCCACCGTGACCGCCACCCCGCCCGCGCGCAGGGCGTCGAATCCGCGCCCGGCCGTGCGCGGGTCGGGGTCGGCGTGGGCGGCCACGACGCGGGTGACGCCCGCCGCGAGGCAGCGCTCGGCGCAGGGAACGCGCCCGCCGTCCGACCGCCGCTCGGTGTGGGCGCAGGGCTCCAGGGTGACATACAGGGTCGCGCCGCGCCGTCGAGGCCGCCGTCGAGGAGATCAAGCGCATCGCCACCCCGGTCGAGTTCGGGTGATCCTCGCCGATCGCCGTCCCCGGGCGACAAGGGCGCCACCGAAGGTTCGGTACGTCGCCCGCGGCCGCCACCAGCCGCGGCGGCATGGCGCATACCGCGTCTCGCCCTCCGTCATGCCGCGCCTCCTCGTCGCCGGGCCGGCATGTCCTCATCCGCGAGCTCGCTCCGACGCCTCGCGCATCGTCTGCTGCACGGAGGTTTCTGCGCGCCGGTGAGCCACCAACGTTGTGGTCACATTGGCGATACACATGATCATGACGCCGGGAACGAAGCGGAGAAAGCAGGAACGTAAAGACGGCACGGACGTGCCGATCAACCGGGTGATGTTGTATCTGGCGAAAGTCGAGAAGATCCACAACGAGATCAGGAGGTCGAAAAGGAACAGGCCGGCCGCACGGAACAGGCGCGAGCGGCCGGTCAGCGCGCCGTAGCGGGCGGGATAGCCGAGCACCGTGTAGACGCAGGCCGCCGCGAAGGCCAGGGCGACGACGGTCCGGAAGAGGTTCATGGCCCCGCTGCCGCGGCCGCCCGGAGCGCCGCGATCCCCCCCGCCACGCCGTCCGCGTGGTGGAACAGGAACGACCCGGCCACCAGCACGTCGGCGCCGCCCTGCACCAGCCCGGGCGCGGTGTGGTCATCCACCCCGCCGTCCACCGAGATCAAAAACGACGCCCCTTCCTGCTCCCGCAGGCGGGCCAGATCCTCGACCTTGTCGCCCGCCGCCGGCAGGAACTTCTGGCCGCCGAAGCCGGGGTTCACGGTCATCACCAGCACCAGGTCCACGTCATCCAGGACATAGGCCAGGCAGTCCAGCGGCGTGGCCGGGTTCAAAGCCACGCCCGCTTTGCGCCCCAGCGCCCGGATCGCGGCCAGCGTCCGCTGCAGGTGCGGCGTCGCCTCGGCGTGGACCGTGATCAGATCCGCGCCCGCCGCCGCGAAATTCTCGATCCAGTCGTAGGGGCGCTCCACCATCAGGTGCACGTCGAAGGGGACGGAAAGCCCGGGCCGCAGGGCGCGCAGGAGGTCGGCCCCGAACGTCAGGTTGGGAACGAAGTGGCCGTCCATGACGTCGAAATGGAGCCAGTCCGCGCCGGCGTGCGCGCAGGCGTGCGCGCCCTCGGCGAAGCGGGACCAGTCCGCCGACAGCAGGGACGGGGACACGCGCACCCCGGTGGGCGGGCGCCGCTCCATGGCGAGCGAGCCGGCCGTCACTTGCTCTGCTCCGAGCGCAGCTCGTCGTTATCGTAGAGCTTGATGGTGATACGTTTCCCCACGCCCTCGATCTCCTCTTCCACGCGCTCACCCGCCTCGCGCACCTCGTCGTAGACGGTGCGCTGGCCGTCCTTGTCGGTGACGTCGATGCGGATGCGGTGCGTGGCGTTGTCACCCGGGACCCGGTAGCGGACCGTAAAGACACGGATCCGCTCGCCATCGCCGGTGTCGCCGGCGCCCACGTCCTCGGGCGGCGTGCCCTCCGCCATGCCACCGGAGAACGACCCCTCGCCGCCCCCGTCCACCGGCTCCACGGGCTCCGGCGGGGGCTCCTCCCCGGCCGACAGGACGACATCCACGGGGGAGCCGCGCGGGCGCCGTTCGGCCGATTGCGGCGCCTGGCGCAGCACGTTGCCCTTGGCGATCAGGGGGTCGTGCTCCCACTCCTTCTTACCCAGGCGCAGCCCCTGGCCCTCGATTACCTGCTTCGCCTTCTCGACGGACGTGTCGGTCACGTCCGGCACCTCGACCAGCTGCGGCCCCTTGGACACCCAGATGCGGACCGGCTTTCCCTCGCGGATGCTGGACCCCGGCTCCGGCTGCATGCGATAAATGACGCCCTCCGGCTCCTTGTCCCGGTACTGCGCGTCCACCTGCACCAGCGTGAACTTCTGCCCGCGGGCGAGCGCCTCGGCCTCGCCCGCCGTCCTGCCGACCAGGTTCGGCACGATCACGTCGCCGGGCGCTTTCATGAAGTTCAGAGTCATCCACGCCAGTGCCGCGGCGCCGACCAGCACCAGGGCCAGCATGAACAGGTTGAGCGAGGACAGCCAGCGGCTTTCGCGGGGCTCCCGCGCCGCGGGCGCGGCGCCGCGCGGCGCGGGCTCTTCGCGCCCGGACGGTGTCGGCATAACGATGGTGGCCTCCCCGCCGCCGGCGGGTTTCGGGCCGACGACGGTCTTCGACTCGTCCTGGGTGGAGCGATCCAGCGGCGACCAGGAAAGCGACTTGCCATAACGCAGCGCGTCCCGGATCGCGCGCAGATCGGCCAGCATCTCCGACGCCGAGCCGTAGCGCTCCTCCGGCCGCTTGCCCAGCGCCTTGCGCACCACCCCTTCCAGCGCGCTGGGCACCCCGGGGTTGAGGGCGCGCGGTGAGGGGATCGGCTCCTGCGCGTGTCGCAGGACGACCTGGATCAGGCCGTCGCCGCCGTAGGGCAGGTCGCCGGTGAGCATCTCGTACAGCGTGACGCCCAGCGCGTACAGGTCGCCGGAGGCCGTCGGGCTGCGCCCCTGCGACACGTCGGGCGCGGTGTAGGGGACGGTGCGCAGCAGGGTGTCCGGCTCCGAGAGCAGCGACTGGGCGCCGGACGCGCCCCAGCCGGCAGCTTGATGTGCCCTTCCGGCCCGGTCGAGATGTTCTGCGGGCGCCGTGGACACGCCGCGCGTTGCGCGTACTCAGCACCTCGGCGAGGGCGAAGTGGCGACGTCGGTGCGGCGGTGGACAAGGAAGGAGCACCGACGCGGATGGCGCTCCATCCGTCGATACCACATGCTCGACCAGTGGCGCCGCCACTGCGTACTCATCCACGCGGGCATCGTGAACGCAGCGATACCGAAATGGTGGAGTAGCGGGACCCCGGCCAGGCCGCGCAGGCGCTCGACGACGGTGGGCTGCCGACGTGTTGCCGGGCGCAGCGTAGCGACGACTTGATGGTTCAGGCAGCATCGCGCGCGCATGAACGCCATCGGCTGGCAGGCCCTCGCCGATAGCTTCCGGGATCAGCAACGATGCTTCCACCACCCCGGTTAATCACTTCCTGCCTGCAACCAGACCATGGTGCCTGCACCCAGATCGTTATCCACGAACCCCCTCCTGGTGGCGGCCTCCCGCCCCCCGCGCGCGCAGTCCGCGCAGCGCGAGCGCCGCCACCGACGCCAGCAGAAACACGCCGTAGGCCGCGGTCAGGTCCGGCAGCGGCGCCCCCAGATACGGCCCGAAGAACGCCGCGCCCGCCAGCGCGAACCAGACACACAACACGACGTCACGGGTCATTGGCGTCCGCCGTACTCGCGCGCCTGGAGCGCCAGCCCCGCCCCGACCGCTTTTTCGCTCACGCCGGCGCTCAGCTCCACCTCGCCGATCGCGCGGGCGAGCACAAAACGGGCGCGCCCCCCTTCGGCCTTCTTGTCCAGGGAGAGCAGCCCCGTCAGGGTCGCGGCGGGAACGTCCGCGGGGACCGCGCGGGGCAAACGCTGGGCCAGAACGGCGTCCGCCACCTGCCGCCGGACCGCGGCCGGGGTGACGCCCGCCGCCTCGCCGATGCACGCCGCGGCGACCATGCCGATCGCCACCGCCTCGCCGTGCCGGAAGCGCCGGTACCGCGTGGCCGCCTCCAGGGCGTGGCCGACGGTGTGCCCGTAGTTCAGGATCGCCCGCAGCCCCGTCTCCTCGCGCTCATCGCCCGCCACCACCTCGGCTTTGATGGCGCAGGAGCGGCTTATCACGTGGGACAGCGCGTCCCCGGTGAGGCGGCGCAGGTCGGCCGCCCGTTCGGTCACGAAATCGAGCAAGGCCGGGTCACGGATGACGCCGTATTTGACCACCTCGGCCATGCCGGACCGCCGCTCGCGGGGCGGCAGGGTCCTCAGCGTGTCGGTGTCGGCCAGGACCGCCCGCGGCTGGTGGAACGCCCCGATGAGGTTTTTGCCGTCGGCGAAATCCACGCCGGTCTTTCCGCCCACCGAGGAGTCCACCATCGCCAGCAGCGTGGTCGGCACCTGCACATAGTCCAGGCCGCGGCCGTAGGTCGCGGCCACGAACCCCGCCACGTCGCCCACGACGCCGCCGCCCAGGGCGACGACGAGCGTTTTGCGGTCGGCGCGCAGCTGATACAGCGCCTGGTACAGCCGCGACAGCGTGCCCAGTGTCTTGAACCGTTCTCCGCTTGCGAAGGTGGCCAGATGCACGTCCAGCCCGGCCTCGCGGAGCGACCGGGTCACGGCGGGGCCGTAGCGCGCCGCGACGGGCGGCTGCGTGAGGACGACCACCCGCCCGCCCCGCGAAACCCTCGCCGCCTCCGCCCCGCACCGGGCGAGGAGGCCCGGCCCGATATGGATCGGGTAGTCGCGCCCGGCGGGGAGCGGCACCGTCAGTTTGCACACGTCAGGATCCATCATTCACCTGCATCTTGCCAGCGCGCGGCCTTACGCTGGATCTCGCCGGCGACGGCCTGGGGGGTGCGGTCGGAAGTGTCCACCACCAGGTGCGCCGCCGCCTGGTAGAGCGGTCCCCGCTCGCCCAGCATCCGCAGAACGTGCGCGAGCAGATCCTGCCCGCCCCACGCCAGCAGGGGCCGCTCCGCAGCGCGGCGCGCGGTCCGCGCCACCACCACGTCGGGCCGGGCCGTCAGCCACACCACAAGGCCCGCCCCGCGCAGCGCCGCCGCGTTTTCTTCTCGGAGGACGGCGCCGCCGCCCGTCGCGATCACCTGACGCTCCCCCGCCGCGATGCGGCGCACGGCCTCCGCTTCGCGTTCCCGGAACGCCGCCTCGCCTTCCTGGGCGAACAGCGACGGGATGTCGCGGCCGGCGGCCCGCACGATCTCTTCGTCGGTATCGACGAAGCGCCACCCGCGCTTCTGGGCCAGCAGGCGGCCCACTGTGCTTTTGCCGCTCCCCATGAACCCGATCAGCGCTAGGTTCCGGAGAACGCGGCCCATGACGATCCGATAACGTTCATACCCGCCATTTCGACATTTGGCACGAAAATCCTGCTTCACGGCCGGGAGGCGCTCCGCAGAACAAGAGGGCCGGGGCGCGCGGTGCGCCCCGGCCGCGGTCTGTACACGCCCGGTATGCTATCTTCCCGCCTTACGGCGTGGGCGGCGGCGCGCCCCCCCCGGTCCCCAGGGTGCCGGTGGAGCGGTCCTCGATGATGTTTGGGGTCAGGAAGACCAGAACCTCCGACCCCGTAGCCGTTCGGCTGCGTGAGCGAAACAGGCTGCCGATGATCGGCAGATCCCCAAGAAAGGGGACCCTGTTGCTTTGCCGTGTGTCTTGCCGGGAGATAAACCCTCCCAGCACCATGGTTTCGCCGTTCTGGATGCGCCGGTAGGTGGTCAGAGCGCGCGTCGAGACTTGCGGCGCGACCTGTCCGCCTGGTCCGGTGATAAACGTGGCGTTCTGCAGCTGCGGCTGCACGAATAGGGTGATCGAGTTGTCGCCGTTGATGCGCGGCTGGACCTGGAGACCGTTGATGACGTCGACGGTTTGGACCGTGGTCACGTTCTGGGCGATGTTGTTGTTGAAGATCGTGTTGGTGGTGAAGACCGGGATCGTTTCGGAGACCTCGATGGACGCCGGAACGTTGTTGATCGTGGAGATGATCGGCGATTGGAGCACGTTGGTGGTGTTGCGGGTCGCGGTCGCTCGGAGGTTTGCCACCGCATTTCCGGAGGCGTAAATCAGGTTGAGCGAGCCGGCGGACCCGAGCGCCTGGGTGCCCAGGGCGACGTTCCCGGCGGCCCGGATGTTCCACACGATGCCGAAATCTTCCAGGTCGTCGATCCGGACGTCCACGAACTCGGCTTTGATCAGCACCTGCCTCGGCGGGATGTCCAGCAGGCGGATGATGTCGCGCAGCTGCTCCAGGCCCTCCGGGTCACCGCGCACGAGCAGGGAGTTATCCACGTCGTAGGCCAGGGGCGGATCGACGCCTTCGGGCAGCAGATTGGTCGCCTGTCCTCCCTGGAGGCCACCCGCGCCACCCACGCCGCCGACGCCGCCCGGCGCGCCCCCAACGCCCCCGGGCACGCCCACGCCGCCCGGCTGGCCCTGGAAGGTGCCCCCCCCGGGCCGCGGGAAGGTGCGCTGGCCGGCAGCGGCATCCGGCGCATCGCTGCGCCCGGCCGCAAACCCGCCCGGCGCGGCGGGGCCATCACCGCCGTTGCCTGACGGCACGACGATGGGTGCCGGCGGCGGCGTCATGGGTCTCACCCTCACGCCATCGCGCAGCCTCATTTCAGGGACGGGGCCGTCATCCTGCGTCAGGAAATCCGGGTTCCTCAGGAGGTTCACGAAGTGGCTCGGCTTGAGGTGCTGAAGCGTGATCTTCACCCACTGCTTCGGGCCGATCGGCCGCGAGGGGATCGGGGCCGTGATGGCCGGCGCGGGCGCCGCGGCGTCCGGCGTCGGCGCAGCCGCCGGGGGCGCCGGCGGAACGACCACCGCGTCCGCCACGTCCACGGTCGCGGCGGGCGGGGGAGCGGCTCCGGTCTCGGCGCCGCGCGGGCGGACGTAATAGATCCCGTCCTCCTCCATCACCGTCGCCCCCGCCGCCGCCGCGACCGCGCGGAGCGCCTTGTCCACGGGCTGCTCGGAGAGCGTCAGCGTGACCGACCCGAAGCCGCCCGCGGAGGCGGGGGCGAGCACGATATTGTTGATGCCCGTTTTCTGCGTCAGCATCGTGACCACGTCCGCCAGGCGCGCTTCCCGGACGTCGAGCGAAACGAGAGAGCTGCCGGAAGCCGCCGCGGCGGGGCCGGCAACGCCGATGAAAACGGGGGCGGCAAGCGCCCACGTCACCGCGGCAGCCGTACGGCTACCTTGCCATAAAGGGGTGTGCATGCATGTCCTCCTACAATCCTTGCGTCGGTCGTTCGGAGCGCCGCGCATTTACAGGGGTTACGTGGGGTGGCCCGTTACCAGGGCCACCCCCAACGGAGTCGCCAGGAAGGTGGTGCGCAAGGTGCGCGACCAGTTGAAGGTGCGGCCGCCGCCGAAGCCGCCGCCGCCGAAGTTGCCGCCACCGCCGCCGAAGCCGCCGCCACCGGAGCCGCCGCCGCCGAAGCCGCCGCCGCCGAGGCCGCCGCCGCCGAGGCCGCCGCCACCGCCGAGGCCCTTGCCGCCGCCGAAGCCGCCACGGCCGCCGCCGCCGAAGCCGCCGCCGCCACCACCGAAGCCGCCGCCCAAGCCGCCGCCACCAAGCCGCCGCCGCCTGGTTACCGCGCCCGGCGCCGATGCTGATCACGGTGCCGCCGAAGATAACGGCGATGTCCGCGGCGTCGGCGAAATGACGCTGATCTTGTCGAACTTGGTGTTGCCTTCCGCCATGCCAGCCCGCCCGTCTCGTGCCCGGCGCGCGGGGGAACGCCCTCAGCCCCCGGATATCCTTCCGCGCCGGGAACCCCGGTCGTGGTCGCGACAGTACAGGGCCTGACGAAGTACACGTTGTTCTCGCGCGTGTGGTCAGCGGCGGATTCGCCGAGCGCAGCAGCAACCGCAGGGCGGTTTCGAAGAAGGGGCTGGTCGGTGACCCTCGGGGTGACGAAGCCCTGGGTGTTCAGGTCGATCGAGAACTGCGCTCCGGCATTGGTGAACAGGCTGCTCCAACGCCTGCCGGATCGGCGCGTCCACAGGTCCAGGCTGACCGGCAGGGTGTCGCCTGCGACGGCGCCGCCAGGCAGGAGCAGCAGGGGCCGGGGCCGTTTGCGCGCGGGCCGCCAGAGGGCTCGCCCATGGCCACCTCCACGCCCACCAGCACGGTCGAAATAGCTATCTTTTTCCTGTTCATGCTTGTTCCTCTTTCCCTTGCCGGAGGTCAGTGTCAGATATCCGTGGGGACGCCCGATCCCGGGGGAGGAGCGCCCGGGCCGGGGATGCCGCCCGGCGCCGGGGGAACGCCTTCTTCGCCGCCCGCAGCGCCCGGCTGCAGAAGGTTCGTGCCCGGGGCGCGTTGCTCAACCGGACCGTCACGCTCCGCCTGTCCGGGGCGCGCAGGACGACCGCCTCCCGGCCGATGGACTCCGCCGTCAGGTCCCGGAACGCCGGCGACACCGCTCGGCGCACGGTCACGCCGGGCTGTATCACCTGGTAAAAGGCCTCCGCGCCCGGGTTGCCGCTTTCAGGATCGCCGAAACGGAGCCGTTGAAAAGCATCCCGGCGACCCGCCGCTGGATGGCCCGGAGCAGCGGCCCCAGGACCGTCACGGGATCCTGCTGGATCGCCTCCCGTGGTTGGCCGTCGCGAGGCGAGCCGTATGGGCAGCGTGTAGGTATATGCGGGTGGCCGCTGAGCGCCCGGGGGCCGGTAGTACACGAACAGGTCGACCCGCGAGGCCACCGCTTTTTCCCTTCGAGCACGCCCGGCGGCGGGACCGGCGCGCCCGCGGGTGCGGCGGGCGCCGCCCCAGGAAGCCGCCGGGATCGCCGCCACCAGGATACCCCCGGCATAACCAGGCGCTCCGGCCCTGCCGCGGCACCCCCTCTCAACGAGGGCGGGGCGTTCGAAGGAGTTCGGGACGTTCGAGGCAGGCCCCGTGGCGGCCGGGGCGCCCGGAACCGCCGCCCCGGATAAGCCGGGGCGCCCGGCGCCTCGGACCGCCGAGGGGAAACCCGGCTGGCCGGGTTCACCCGGGAAGCCGGGTGCCCCGGGCGCCCCGGCTCCGCGGGGCACTCCGCGACCTCGGCGCTCTGGCGGGAACCGAACGCGAAAAACACCACCGCCGCCACGATCAGGAGCGCGATCACGCCATGCCCGATCTGGACGCGGCGGTCCCGGAAGATCTCCGCGTTTATCTCCATTTGTGGATTGACTCGTGCCATGTTGCTGTCTCTATACCGTTCTTCCTGAAGCTATGTCAGCGCGAGCGTCGGCCTCACTGGGTAGGTGCGCCGGACCCTTCGGGGGGCGGGGCATACCCTTCCGGACCAGGTGCGCCGGACCCTTCGTACCCGCCCGGCGCGCCCATGCCGGCCCCGCCCCCGGCGCCGCCGGCCGTGGGAACGCTGAGACCCGGCTTGCCGCGCGTGAAGATGTAGCACGTCAGCCGGTACTGTCCCGCCAAACGCGGCGAGTTCCCGGTCAGCCGGAGGTTGTCCACCAGCACCAGCCGGTCAAAGCGGTTCCACCGCTCGGCATGATTAAGGACGTTCCGGAACGACCCCAGCACGCCCACCTCGCCCAGGGGCAGCGTGATCAAGTCTCTGCTGACCATGTTCGGATCCGTGGGCGGCGCGGGGACGCTGATGCCTGCTCGGGCCACCCGGACGCTCCGATCGCGGCGCAGAAAGTTGACCACCTTCGGCCCCAGCACCACGTTCTGCTCGCGCCAAAGCTGCTCCATGCCACGCAGCAGGTTCGAAACGTTGATGTCCGGCATGTAGCGGCGCTGGTACTTGTTCCACTGCGCGAGAGCCTGCTGGACTTCCCTTCTGGCCTCCTCACGCGCCCGCTCTTTTTCGAGCCGCGTGTCCGCGATCTGCTTCTGGGCGTCGTACTTCTGGTTGGCTGCCGCGAGGCGCTGGGTCAGCGGGCGGATCAGGAAGAAGAACATGATCGCCGCCGTCAATACGATCAGCACCGAGCCGATGATGGCGACCTGCGGCCGGGTCAGTCTGCTTAACGCTTCCATAACACGCTGGCTCCTTTATCCCTAGGGACCTGCATCGGGGGGCGGCGCCTCCGGATCAGCCCCTGCAGTGGGACTCGGGGGGGGAGCCCCCGCATCGGGGGGAGGAGCCCCTTCCTCGCCCGGGATGCCCCCTCCCGGGTAAACCCCTTGTCCGGGCGGCGGGGTCCGGGTCGGGGGCTGCGGCGGCGTCACCGGCTGCACCAGCAGCCCGGTCACGGTGAACGGGAAGCCCCGGCGCCGGACGGTCGTCGCGTTCATGCCCGCTCCCCCGAACGGGTCGCCGCCGCCGGGGTACGCCCCTTCCGAACCGCTCCCCGGGAATCCGCTGCCCGCGAACCCTTCGGGAGAGGGGGGGGCGAACGCCTCGGGGCCGGCGCCGATCCCTCCTCCGGCGAAGTCTCCGGGATTGGCGGCAGGGAGGCCTTCCTCGCCACCATAGCCGCCTGCGGCGCCCCCGGACGTGTTCGCCTGCGGCGGCCACCCCGGCACCCCGGCCACGCTGACCGCACGCAGGTCCGGGTTGCCGAACATCGTGATCAGGAAGCGTCCGACATCGGAAACGTTGCGGCCGAACGCCTGGATAGAGAGCGTCTGCCCCTCGACGGCCATCGCGCTGTACTCGATGTTGCGGTAGGTGTAGGCCGCGGCCTGGCGGAAGATCTTGGGGCGCAGCGTGTTGTAAAACAGCACCCCGTCCACGAACTCCTTCTTCTGCAGGATCGGAGTCACCTCGGTGCGGATGTTCTGCGCTTCCTGCTCGATCTGCGTGACCTCCCCGGCCAGCCTTTCCTGCTCGTTGGCCGCCTGCTCGCGCGCCGTGACCTGTGTCTGCAGGGTGGCATACCAGGCGCCCAACAGGACAAGGGTGGCAGCGAACCCGGCCGCGAAGCCGGCGATGGTGGCCCGGATCTTGCGCCGTTCCGCTATATAAGCGGGCAGTAGGTTGATGCGCAGCATCTTTTTATGTCCCAGGTCTCTCGTAGTATAGGACCGCCCGAGGCGGTAAAAGCTTCACTTCCACGCACCGGCGCCCCTCCCCCGGCTCTATTTTCTTTCGGAGCCGAGGACCGCGTCGCGGGTGGCTAGCCCGACCGCGACCGTGAAGGCGGGCGCCAGATCGGCCAGTCGCTCGACCGACATCTGCTTGGAGGACACCGCTGCCTGGCCGAACGGGTTGGCGACCGCGGTCGGTATCATCAGGTCGGAATGGACGAACTGATCCAGGTTGGGGATACGGGCGGAGCCGCCGCACAGGATGATCTGATCCAGGTTGTCGTTCGGGTAACGCGAGCGGAAGTAGTCGATGGACCGGCGCAGCTCGGTCACGAACTCCCCGAGCACGGGCAGGATGGCGTCGAAGATCTCGCGCTGCCGCCGCGCCCGCGGGTCGTCCGAAACCGGGGCCGGCGGGCCGGCGGGTGGCGTCGCGAAAGGAGACGCCGCGTCCGTGGCGGACGTCGCGAACGGCGACGGTTCCGGGTCGGCGGGCGGCGTCGCGAACGGGTTGTCGTCGTAGGTCCGGGCCGCGGCCGGGGCGCCCCCGATCCCCACCGGCTCGTCGTCCAGATCGAACGTGGGCGGGCCCGGGGCGGGCGCCTGGGGGGTGTCATCCAGGTTGAACGGCGAGGAGCCGGGGGCCGGCGCCGGCTCGGCGAACGGCGTGTTCAGCGGCACTTCGGGGAAGTCGAAGGGCGTGCGCCCCGGGGCGGCCGGCTCGTCGCGCTCCGGGCCCAGGCCGAAGTCCGCGGCCCCGCCGCCGATCATGTCCATAAAGATGGTGGCGTGTTCCCGCTTCTCGTCCTCGGCGGCCTCCATCGAGATCCCGAGGTGGTCCGCGATCGCGCGCGTGAAATTGTCGCCGGCCAGCGGGATGGTACGCGGGAAGCGCAGGGTGCCGTTCTTGAAAACGCTGACGTCGGTGTTGGTCGCGCCGATGTTGACGACCACGACGTTTTTGGCGGCGAGCTCGTTCTGGCCTAGATTAAGTAGCGTGCGCCCGGTGGCGAGGGGCTCGACGTCGATCACCACCGGGTTCAGCCCGGCCGCCTGCAGGGTTTCGACGTGCGCCGCCACCATGTCGCGCTGGGCCACGGCCAGCAGCACCTCCATGTTGGGGTTGTTCGGGTCGGCCGCCGCGGCCGGGTCGTCAATGGTTTGATAAGCCATTTCGACATCATTGGCCGCGAAGGGGATGTGGCGCTCGACTTCCCACTTCATGGTTTCGGCCAGTTCGGCCGGCGTCATTCGGGGAACCTCGATCACGCGCACGATGACGGACGAGCCGCGGCGGCCGACACGCTCCGCTTGGCGCCGACCCCGCTTTGACGGCAGCGCCTTCAGCGTCGTGCCGAGCGCGCTTCAGGTCGACCACCATGCCGCCCTGGACCGCGCGCCCGGCGGCGTGTTCTCCATGCAGCGCGGTTATCTGCAGGTTCGGGCCCGCGCCCCGCGCCTCCACTACCTTGATGGTCTGTGACCCGATGTCGATGCCGACGAAGCCCCACCGCTCGGTTTTGCCACTCTGCGCTCTCCGCGCAAACGGGGCGAGGCGGAGCCCCGGCAAAACTGCCCGGTTTCTGGCGCTATTCTGGCATGACGCCCAACGCCTGTCCAAGTTTACGTCCCCTGCCCCTCTCCCCGGTGTGGGAAACAGAACCCACGAAGGTGGGGAAGGGCAGGGGTCAGGACCTACGGAATCCGGCAGACCCGAGTACGACGGCGACTCGAAGTACGAGACCATCGTCTGCCGGTAGATGTCGTAGGTGCGGTCGCGCGGGCTGGTCAGAACAGCCACGCGCCCCGGCTGCAGCGTCGGGTCCAGGGTCGCTGGGCTGCGAGGAGGTGCTGTTGCCGTTGAACAGGTCCTGGAAGGCCACCGCCGCCTCTCGGAGCGCTGCATCGACACCATCTGCGCCGCCCCTCGTCGATCCCGGCCCAGTGTGCCTGTTGCCGGTTGAGAGCGTCGGTTGACTGCGGGCGAGCCGCTCGTCGTCGCGGTATAAGTTACCTGGTACGGCAGACCCTCGAATTCGGCGGCACATAGATCCGCCCTTTTCGAAGTCTATATCGTGCGGCACGGTCCCGCCGTTGTCGAGCCGATGTTCACGGCAGCGATTTTGGCTGACCCTGCCCCCTGGCGCGGTCAGCAAGAACGACTCATTGTCTCTCTCATACCGCCGTCGGCCTCTGTTGACGCCCTTCAGATCCACGCCCACGCGACGCGTCGTGTAGTACAGCGTGGACGCCCGGCGGCACAAGCGCGCCCTTCTGCAGACGATCCACTGCCGGTCCGCAGGCACATCACCGGACGGCCGGCGATTCACCACGTTCACATAGCCGTTTTCCGGCGTCGTGGCAAGGCATCAGCGTCTGGTCGAAGAACACGGGACGCCCGCGTCCAGACCGTATCCTGCGTGATGCAGTACGTCTGCTGACGTGTAGCTCGCGTACAACACGTCGGTCCCGCGCGGCGTCAACCGGCCGCGGAAGCGCTGCCGTCCCCGCCGACGGGTCCATAGACGATGGACTGATCGGGACCCGGGTTGTCGTTGGGGAACCTCTGGTACAGCAGCCCCGTGGCGTCGTCGTAGCGCCAGGCGTTCCGCATTGCCACAGCGCCGGCAGGGCGCAACGGCTCAGACGCCCACCCCGCCGCTGAATGTAGATCTCCGGTAGAAAGCGCGATTCACACCGCCAAGGGAACGCGACCACGAGATGTGCCGTCCGTGCCAGTCCGGGTCGCGCCCCGGCGCAGACAGCCGCTCCCGGTCGACCCGCGTCATCAGGACGGGGCTGAGCCGCGCATCCTCGCCGCGCCGCTGGATCTGGTAGCGCGTCATGTAGACGTCCGGATTCTGGTTAGCCCGCGAGATGCCCGTGTAGTACACGTCCACGACGGGGATGGTGTCCCCCGGGTTGTTTGGGTTCCGTACGAGCCGGTAGACGCCGCTCGGCTCGGACGCGGACGAGAGCGCGGCCGGTATGCTCAGCTGGCGCTCGCGCCGCTGGTTCGGATTCCCGCCCGGCGCCCCGCCGTCAAGATCGGACGCGCCGTAGAACAGCGACCAGCGGCCGCTGATGCCGCCGTAGTAGAGCAGCAGCAGGGTGTCCTTCGCGCCCCCGTTGGAGCTTACCGTCACGGCCTTCGGCCCGTAGCGGCGGACCGACGGGTCGAGATTAGCCGGGGCCAGATACGGCGTCGGCGTGCCCGGGATCCCGTTCTCGTCGAGCGTCGCGAAGTAGACGGCGCTCGCCTGCCCGCTCGTGAACGCGCCCTGCGTGTTCAGCCAGAACAGCGTGGCGGCCTCACCCGTGACCGCGCCGCTGCTGCTGTCCCTTTGCACCTCGTGCAGGACGAACGGCGACGTGTTCGACGCATTGGCGCCGCCCGCGTTGATGGCCGCGGGCTGGGTGAACCACCGCCCCGTGTTGGCGTCCGGGGCGTTGATGGGCTGGCCGGGGGCCGTGGCCTGCCAGACGCCGAGCTCCGTGTTCCAGGCGAGGTGCGAATGGAACAGGCGGAACGGTCTGCCCGGATCGGCGTCCGAAGTCCCGTTCGGACCGCCGGCGTCCGTCGCGTTGCGGCTGAAGTAGGTGTGCAGCGAGCCGTTCACCGCCGACCGGTAGGCAGCGGGCGTGAGTGCCGACGCGTACCGGTTGTTGTTGCCCAGCGGGAACAGGTCTACCGGCGGCAGCAGCCCGGAGACGATCCTCGGCGCCGCCGCGCCCGGCAGGAGTGTGTCCGCGAACAGGCCGGTGAGCCTGCTTTCCTGTACCGACGCCTTGAGCTCGAGCGACGGGTCGGTGGACGGCAGGTATTCGATCCGCCCGGTGGTCTCGTCATACAGCCGCGGCCGCCAGGTGGCCTCGGGGAGGCCCGTCGCCCTCAGGATCGGCTCGTCGCCGGGGTGCTGGTCATTGCGCCCGTTGTACAACGGTCCGGCGGGCACGATCGAGTTGTTCGCCAGTACGGGAGCAGGCTGGTACTCCACGTTCGTGTCGTGGTCCTCGAAGATGGGAAGCCGCGCCGTGTACGTCCCGACAGGCGTCCCGATGGGCACCGAAACGCCCACCTTCGGCACGCCGATCTGCCCCGGCAGTAGCACAACATTCTCCGGGCTGTCCGGCAAGCTGAGCAGCGTCGGGTTCGCCGCGTCCGGCTTCGCCTTGTGCAGCGTGTGCTTGCCGGCGAACTGCGCATAGACCTCCGGGTAACCCGCCGCCCCGGTGATGGTGTTCCAGGACTCGTCGAGGTTGGGATCCAGCGACGTCGCCACCTGCGTGACGCCGTTCAGGGCCGGGTTCGGGTCCGCGCCGAATGCCGCGATGCCGAAGCTCTGGTTCACGACATCCGACTGCATCAGCAGGCTCTGCACGAAAGGCCGCCGCTGCGCGTCATAGGCCACATAGCGCTGCGCGGCGCGCACGTTGTACAGGTTGACGTTGCCCCGGTTCTGGACCGTGAAGTTCTGGAAGAACGGGTTGTATCCCCCCTGAACCGGGCCGAGCAGCGGCGGGAAGAAGCCCTGCTGCAGCCCCACCGGCAGGGCTGTATTATTGTAACCCAGCAGGCCGTTCTGCATGCCGAAGCCGTGCGACAGCGTGCCCAGGTCCACGAGGGACTCCTGGGCGACCAGCTTCATGTCGACGGGCACGCCCATCCAGACCTCGAACTCGCGGTACGCCTCCTCGGTCCCCTGGCGCTCGATGTCGGGGTTGTTGGGGTCTATGCCCGAGTTCGCGTTCGCGACGTTCGTCGCCAGGTTCAGCTTCCCGTTGTTGTTCGCGTCGATGTAGACGATCAGGCGCGCCGTGTACCCGAAGGGCACGATGGCCGGCTGCCCGCCCGCCTGGATTTGGCGATCGGTTACGTTGCGCGGCAGCTGCACCGGTCCCTGAAGGTTGTTCAGGGTGCCCCCTGCCCCGCCGCTGCTCAGGAGGTTGGGCGCGACATAGGTCGAAGTCAGGTTGTCGATGGCGACCAGGTTCGCGGGCTGGTACGCCGGCACCTTGACTTCCATCCGCACGCGGTTCGTTTGCAGCGGGGTAGGCAGCGTGCCGCTGGTGTTCACCAGGTCCCCGCCGCTGCTGTTGGACCCGATGTTGATACGCGGGATGTCCGTGTAGTCGTCGCTCGGGTTAGTCGCCACCGTGGTGGAGCCGCCGCTCGGGGTGACGCCCGCGCCGGACCGTTTCCAGGGCTGCGACTCCGGCGGCGGCGCCTCCCACGGCAGCGGGTTGATGACGCCCGTCGCGCTCATACCCGGCGGCGTGGTGCGCTGGTTTCCGGGCACGTCGGCATCGGCATTCGGCACCTGCCCCGGCCACCAGCGCCACAGCAGGTCGGCCCGCGCGATGCGCACCCTGTTCAGGTTGGGCAGCAGGCTCCGGTTCCCGATGTTCAGGTTGTCCCCCGTCGAGCCGGGAGAACCGTGCCCCACATACCCGAGGCTCGCCGCGACCGGCACATAGAACTGCGGATCACCGGGAAGCGGCTGCGTGTACTGCGGGTTGCGCTGCGGCACGCCACCTGCTGTGAGGGGCGCGTTCAGGTACGGCCGGAAGCTACGGCGCTGGATAAGGTTGCCGTTGGCGAGCGCCTGGCTGTACTGGGCCGGCGCCTCGTCGGGATCGTCGCCACCCGGCGCATTCGCTACCTGCTGTTTGTTGTGGGAGCGCGGCCCGATGCTATTGGCCCCGCCGTCCGGGTTGGCGGACCGTGGGTTGGCGAGAACCCCCCTGGTGTCGCTCAGGAGCCCCTGCACGTACAACGGGTTGGCAATGGCGAAGGCCACCGCCAGGTTGTTCAGGATTGCCGGGGAGTTCGCCCCGACCCCGCTGTTGCCGATCGTCTGCGTTCGCGTGGTCGCCCCCCCGCCTGGGTTCGGCACGTTCTGCTTGACGATCTGCGTCACCCGTATCTCCAGGTGCGCGCCGGGGGTCTGCGGCGATGTGGTGGACGCCTGATCCAGAGTAAACCTCAGGAACGCCACGCCCAGTGGAGGCGCCTGGCTGAGATCCGTGCCCGCCGGGGGCTGCGGGACCACGTAGGACGGGTCGAAGGGATAGGTCGCCGGATCCGGAGGACTAGAACCCTCCCTCGTCGCAAGCGAGATTTCCCGTGTCAGCACCGTCGCACCGGTCGTGCGGTTGGTGATGGTGATCCGCACCGAATTGAGATCGGAATACCATCCCTCACCCAGGTTAGGAGCCCGGCTCGTGCGCGCGTTCAGGTCCCAGGCGACGATGTAGATCGTTTCGCCCCACTCGAAGAAGTTGTTTTCACCCTTGGCCGCGCGGGACAGAATGGATTGCCCGCCCGCCGGGGGCACACTGCCGTCGCGGTTCGGGCGCAGGGCATTGCCGGTCTGAGCCGCCTGCTGCAGGGTCTGGAAATCGGCGGCATCGAAGATGTCGACCTTCGGGTCGCCGGCGAGGTAGCGCCGCTCCCTGTCTGTCAGAACCGGCCGTCCGCCGGGGCCGCTGGTGCCGCCGCCGCCGTTGAAGATGCCGGGCGTGTACGCGTAGGTCACCCCGTCCGGCCCGCCGGAGAAGACCCATGCCACGTTGCTGCCGAGCTGCGTGGGACCGGAGGGGCCGTAGGGCAGACGGAGAAGGACGGCTTCCTGTCTGTCCTGCGCCGGAGCGGCCGGGTCCGGGTTGTAGAAGAGCCCGTTGGCGTTGAGCGGGAAGCCCGATTGGCCCGTGTGCGCAGCTGCGTCTGGGAGCGGCCGCGGCCTCAACGGAAGCGTCACGGGAGCGGCGGCGGGGTTGAACGGGTCGCGCCCCACGAAGACCGCGTTGGTGACGATCGAGGGGCCCGACGGCCCGCCGGGCCCCCGGGTGCCGTCGAGATACACATGGTCCTCGTTGAGCCGGTCCTGGTCCGAGGTCAAAGCCCAGCCAAGCGTGCTGCTCTCAGCCGAGCCATTCGACATGTCCTCCCCTTCGGTGTTCGTGGAGAGTTCGTGCAGGAAACCTCCCGCCGTCGTGACGAACAGCGCCGGGTACTGGAACGTGGGCGGATCTCCCGGCTGGGCCGGCTCCGTCAGCGGGTCATCGATATCCTGGTTGACCGCCGTCCCGGTCGGGTTCCAGGTCGGGTCGGGCACATCGCCACGATTCTGAAGGGGCCCGCCCGAGACGACCATACCGTCCACGCGCGAGGTATCTCCGCTTTGCGAGCCCGGGATCGTGGTACGCGCCAGGACGGGCCGATTCTGCAGAGCTGCCGGGACGTTCGGGTTCGGCGTGAGCGGATCGATATCGTCTACGGGAGGGGTGGGCGCCGGTGTCGGCGCCGGGCCCGGGATCGCGCCGCCCGCGGCCGGCCAGCGCACAAAGACGTTGGTGGCGGGATCTATGTCGATGGCGTAGAGGCGGCCCAGGCCGCCCACGAACACGGTGGGCCGGGACCGGCGCGAGGGCGCGGTTTCGGCCGCCGCGGTGACCGGGTAGGTCTGCGGGGTGGTGTTCGTGCCGTACTGGAAGCGGTACATCCAGACCGGCGCGGCGTTGCCGAGCACGGCGTTCGGCGCGTAGCGGTCCTCCGGGTGGGAGACGGCGACGCCGCCCACATTGGTCGGGTTGGTCAGGACGCTGCGACTATCGCCGGCCGCATCCAGAAGATACACCTTACCGTTGACAGTGGAACCGCTCGACGTCGGATCGTTCGCGGTCACCACCACAAAGTGCCTGTATCCGTCCGGGTTGTTCGCGTTCGCCGGGGCCGGAAAATCCATCAAGGCAGGCGCGGAGTAGATCGGCCCGAGCCTCGACGGCCGGGCCAGCGAAACCCCCGTACCCGGAGCGGGATCGCTGGGACCGTCGATTCTGTTGTCCTGGGCGTTGACGTCCACGTAACGGTTCGGGAACACCCAGCGCGGGCGCACCCTGCCCTCGGTACCGTCCGGGAGCGCGTTCGGTGCGGTCGACAGATCGTTGTGGAATCGGTAGTTGTCGTTGAGCGCGACGGCGCTCTCCGGCGTGCCGCCGTAGTTCAGGAAATCGCCCGAGCCAGAGCCGGCCCTTTTGTCTTTCGGCCCTTCCCAGTCCACGCAGTAAACGCGGCCTTCCGCCGAGGTGAAGTACACGCCGCGCCGGAGTATGGGCGGCTGGCCGGGGGCGCGCTCGATCTTCGTGTCGAGCGCGAAAGCCGATACGGCCGGCGTCGCCGAGATCGAGCCTTCCGCCTCGAACCACCAGGTCGGCTGCTTCGCGACCGGCAGCGCCCCGCCGGCGCCCGCATCAACGGCCGCGCCCATCGCGTACAGCACGCCGTTCCCGTTGCCGATGAAAAGGCGCTGCTCGCCGGCATCGGTGTTGTCGAGCGCCGGGTTTGCCCAGGCCACCACGGGCGCAGAGGCGCCGAACGGCCCGGTCTCGGGGACGAGCTCCTGGAGCAGCCGGTTGTATTGCTGCCGCGTCTCCTCCCGGTTAGCCGCCCCTTCGCGGAACCCGCGGAACGGCGCGCTGGAGAAGGTCCAGATCACGTTGGTCGTGCCCGAGGTAAAGGTGCCGAAGACCTGACCGGCCGCGGGGTTGGCGTAAGCATTGTCATTGTTGCCGTACGCGTCGAGGGCGTAGACCACCCCGTTGTTCGAACCGACGAAGGCCAGGGCCTTGAACCCCACGCCGGCCTCGCTGCCGATCGCGACCGGCGTGAAGGTATCGTCCGGGTTGCGCCGGGTGTAGGCGCCCCGCACCGGCACCCGCGGCGCGAAGGTGATCGAGCCGGACAGGCCGCCGCCGGCGTTGTTCCCCCGCCCGACGATGAAGACCTCGTCATCCTCGATGGCGCCGTCGCCGTCCTTGTCCCTGCCGGCGATGCCGGGGATCAGCGGCGTGTTCGCCGCAACAAGCGGGTTACGCGCGCCGCCGGGGAGGAACGATCGGTCCGGGAAGCGCCACAAGGGCGTGCCGGTCAGCCAGTCGAGCGCGTACACCGCACCGACCTGGATGGACTTGGTTCCGGTCCTCTCGGCGTTGGGGACGCCCACCTCGGGATCGGCGATGAACTCGGTGCGTGGGACAAGCACCTGCATCTGCGAGAACAGCGGTGCCGGATACAGGTTGTTGATAGTCGCGTCGGCGGACACCAGAATGCTGGTGTCCACGAACGCCCGCGGCCCCTGGAACAGCGTCGAAACCAGCGACGGATCGACCCCGGTCGGGTCGGCGGTGAAGCGGTGGCGTCATACCCAGGCCCGGCAGCGGGCTGCCGCCCGCCGGCAAGGGAGGCGCCCGCCGTGGCGCGCCGTCACCGTCGGCGTGGCCCCCACGACATCGAACTGCCGCCGCGCCCGGATGGCGTCCGCGATGACCGGGGTTCCGGGCCGCCCGTCCTCGGTCGTGTTGTCCAGCACGATCTCCGGTTCCTCCCCGGCCGGCCGGCCCGAGTAGAACGGGAAGAACGGATGGAATCATCTTCTTCCCGAAGCGGTAGTACCCGGAGGCGGCATTCTGATCGACGAAGTAAGGTCCCAGAGTGCGGTGACGAGTCCTGCAGGTCCCGGCCTGATCCTCAGCGTATACCGGACTGTGTAGCGGGCATCCGGTATGCGCTGTTCGTCCGGCGTCCCCGCGACGGGAGCCCTTTTGGCCGGGATCCACATACATAGATAGCGTACCGTGTCCCTGATCGGCAGGCCCCGGGATGTTCGGCCGCCAGGTGAAGGTGGCGGTGGGGTCGCCCCCGCCCCACGGCGGGCGCGGCGGTGCAGCCAACCCCGACGAAATCCTCCGCCACCGTCGGGTTCACCACGGCAAAGCCGTTGGCGATCGTGCCCGGCGCCGGGGGCGTCGTCGATCTCGATGGCCGGCCTCAGCGGGAACGTTCCCGGGGCATTGGCGTCTGCGGCTTCGCGCGGGAAGACCCAGCCATTGCGGCCGAAGCGGCGCGCGTCTACCGGCACACTCCACTCCCGCCGCGCCGTTCGTGACGCCCCAGTACGGTTCCTCGACGGCGTGGCCGGTGTTCTGGTTATCGTGGTGGTTCTTGGGGGAATGGGTTTGTCTGGTTCGGCGTCGGGAACGGCGGGGTCTGCGCCCGAGCGACACGTGCGCCGACGGCGAGCGTCAGAGCTGCGGAAACCAGAACGGCCGGAAAGCTGCGCATGGGTAAAAGCATATGTGTGAACCGGGACTTCATTGTATAGTGAACTTCCGTGAAAGTTGCTCCCCCACCCCCATTAAGGGGGAGGGGGAGAAAAGGTTCCTGTGGCGGCTCAGGGCACACCAAGAACGCCCTGGGAGAATCCCCCATTAGGGGGAGGGGGCAGGGGGTGGGGGCCTACCTATTTAAAACAGACGGTCGGAGAACAGCGGTTGTTCCAATATACTGGTATTTCCCGCGTCGCCCATCTGCTGCCGGTACCCGTTGGCGCCGGCGACGATCCTCGGCACGCTGAAGCCGGCGAAGTCTCCCCCGCGGAAGCCCCGCTCGGCGTTACGGTAAGCAGCAGGATCGACTTCAAACACCTCGCCCAGGAACTGGCCGTTTTCGAACGCCGGGGATGCCCCTGTGAACGAGTTGGTGATCAGGTAGTTGCCGCTCGGCAGCCGCCGCACCGAGGACGGCAGGAAGCGCGGGAGCTGGTCGGCTGCGCTAGCCCCCGCGAGCCGCGGCGCGCCGCCAGCCACCGGAGCAGTGGCGTTCATGGCGTTATATTCTTCCTGCCTGAAGTACCAGATGACCTGGCGGACGACCCGGTTACCCACCTGCCGCGGCTCGATCTCGTAAACGCCCTCGGCATCGCAGACCAGGTACACGCGCCGCTCGCCACCGGCGGCATTGGGCAGCGTCAGCTGCTGGAAGTACAGCGGCCGGGTGATCCGCTTGACGGTGACGCCGTCGGGCATCACCAGGTCGTCGATCGAGGACCCGATCAGGCCGTTGTCCGCCGGTTCCGTCGAGATCACCGGGTTCGCCCCGTTCGGCGGCCCCCATACGGGCGGTAGCGCCGCCCCGTTCGCGTTGTAGAAGACCGTGTTGTACGGGTTGTATGTCACCTGGACGAGCGCGCCGCCGGTGAAGTCGGAGGTCGCCGTGGCGTCCGTGCCCGTGGCGCGTATGTTCCCCACCACCGCCACCACAACAGGCAGCCGGCGTCGTTCGCCGCCGGGAAGGGTCTGCTCGATGACGAAGCGCTCGACGCTCTGGTAGCGCAGGCGCCGCCCTTCCCGGGAGCCCGTGCGCGTGGTCCAGATCAGCACGCGCTCGCCGGGCTGGTCCGGGCCGCCGGGTACGGGGAGGTTTCGTACCCGCCCTTGCGCGTCGTAGAAGTCCACGACCTCGACCAGGCGGAAGTTGCCGGCGTCGGCCACCAGGTAGTGGGCCTCATAGCCGGTGACCTGCCCCTGCGGACCGTAATTGTAGACCGTCCAGAACTGGACGTCGGTCGGGTTGTTCAGGGTCACGGGGTCGCCGCTGGCCAGGATCTTGTAGATGTCGTTGATCTTCTCCAGGTCCCAGAGCACCTTGCCCGCGCGATCGACCCGCACCACGCGGTTGTTGCCCGTGTCGGCGATCAGCAGGTCGGCCTGGGACAGGCGCCGGGCCGTGGACGGTTTGGAGATCGACTTGCGCTCCTCGACCACACGGCCGGTGGCGCCCGGATTGGCCAGGATGGGATCTCCGCCCGGATTCGCCGGGTCCGGGATGTAGACCGGCGCTTCGCCGCCCGCGACCTTCTGCTTGACCGTGGAGTCCAGCGCCCAGACCGCCGAGCCGTCCGCCCTCGCCTCGATCACGCGCTTGGCGTCGGCGACGAGGGTGATGGCGTCCTCGAACGCGAACGGCCCCTGGTCCGTGTTCACGACCAGCGTCCCCTGCGCGCCGACGGGAGCCGCCAGCCCGTTAACCGGAGCCGGCTGGCCGTTGGCCGATCCCACAAGAGGCTGATTCCATCGGACGTGGTTCAGCTTTTGCGGCACGTCATTGAGTGTCGCGGCGACGTTGATGATCTGCTGTCCGCGCTTCACCGTCGGATCGTTCAGCCCGGGGTTCGCATCCACTGCCGTGATGGCGGTCGTTCCTCCCCTTACCTGATTGAAGTAGATGTAATCCCCGATCAATGTCGGCGATGACCTGGGCGCGCCCGGCAGCACGTAGTACCACAGCAGCGGCGTGAAGTCGTCACCGAACGTCGAGTTCAGGGGCGCGTGGACCTGCGTCACCGGCGCGCCTTGACCCGCCGGGGTCGCTGTCACCACGAACGACTGCGATGCCGAGGCAGCGTTCCCGGTCGACTGGAAGTTCGTGATCGTGATCCTGCCGCGCGCATAATCCGCGGTGTACTGGTTCGGCTGAAGCTGGACGATGTTGCCGCTGGCCGCATCCAGCTGCTTGACGACGGGCGGGGGCGATTGCTGCATCGGACCCACGTTCAGAGTTACCGTCTGGTTCGTCCGAAACGCCATCAGCACCGATACGGAGTTAGGCCCACCATTCGCCGCTGAGCTTGCACTTGCCAGGACATAGGATATACCGTCATTGGTGGTGATGGGCGCGCCTACGGCTACTACGTCTGTGAGATCTCTTAGGACTTCTTGCGGCGGTAAGGTAACCGCTTGGTCTGGTGCATCAGGGTTGAATTGAAGGGCGTTCTGCAGCGGCGCCCGTTCGATAAAGGAGGCGCCGTCCACCTGGACATTAGCAGGACCGGAGCCTCCGTGCAACGTGAAGCGCCAGCGCGTCTTGGTGGCCCCCTGCCCGAACGTCTGCTCGTTGGTCGCGTAGATGGCGCTCAAGCCCGGACCAGAGCCGCCCGCGGCGGTTTCGAGGGCAGAGTAGATCAGCAGGTCGTCGGGCGACAGCGCCACGGTTTCCAATCCGCTGCCATACCCCCCAGCGATCCGCAGCACGCGGCCGATGTCGCGCGACCCGTCACCGTTCAAGTTAGGCGGCTTGGGGTACCCCCCCTGCGCCGGGACGTACAGGAGGTCGTAGTCCGCCGCCACGATGAAGTTGTCCCTGTCTTCCTGCGTCGTCGGCGCCGGCGGCGGGTTGCCGCCCGCATCCACGATCTGCACCCTGCCGCCCAGCTGGCCGCCGCTCGCCGGCGGCGCGTCCGCCACCGTCAAAAACCGGGCGGGGGACACCTCAGAACCCCGACCCGCCCCGTAGTTCTGGCGGGCGGTCCTGGAGGCGTTGCGTTGGGCTCCTCCTGGTATACGCGAGCCACGGGCGTAATGAACGGTCCGTCACCTCCTGCGGGCGGGCCCGGGGGTGCGGGGCTTTGGCGACGTAGTAGCGGCCGTTGCTGGAGGCGATGCGGGTGAAGTAGACCCAGGTCGTCGGGTTGACGGCGTGTCCATGACCTCGTTGCGCGCGCCGAGCCAGTAGGGCAGGATGCGGCCGACATCCGTGCCTTCCTGGACGGGCTGGTACAGCATCAGGTCGAGCGTGTTGCCTCCGGGACTTCGAGCGACGGGAACCCGTCGCCCCGGCCTGAAGGCGGGTGAACCCCACCGTGGCGGGACCGGTCGGGACGAGCCGTCGCGGGCGGCGGCGTTGCCCGGTCGAACGAGTGTCCAGAGCGCGTCCCTGTCTACCGCATTGACGCACCGGATCAGGCCGTCCGGTTCCGTCACGTAGACCCGCCCCTCGTAGAAGATGGGGGACGGGGCCGGACCCGGCCGGTAGTCGCCGTTTGCCTGGGGAGCCTGGGTCGCGTACAGCAGGTTGCCTGCCGCGGAGGTGGCGGCTGCCCGTATTCGGGAACGCCTGGTACGCCTGCAGCCGCCCGTCCGGCAGCGTGACGAAGATCACCTGCGCCTGGCCGGCGGCGTTGACAACGGTGGCGTAGGTCGGCGAGGACGGCTGACCTGAGCAGCACCGCCCCCTCCGCCACCCACGGTCTCCTGCCTCCGCGCGCCAGATCTCATCGTAAGTCGTCCCGAAGATCAGATCGGCGCCGCCATCGTCCGGGTTGCCGTCGTTGTCCACGTCCCGGTAGGGTTGCGTGTCGTACGCGCGCAGCGTCCCGTTACCGCTCTGAACGCCGGACACGAACAGGATATTCTTGACGATCAGCGGCGCGGACGCAGAGGCCACAACGTCGGCGGGGAAGCGCGGGGCGGTGAAGTCGAAGCGTGCCAGGAGCGGCGCGCCCACGGCCTCGAACGTCGAGGCGCTGCGGCGGGCGTTGCGCCGCTCGTCGTTGGCGCCGCCCCAGGCGACCAGATTGTACACAAACTTCAGATCGCCGGTGGACGCCGCCTTGCAGGTTCTCGCCACTGAACGCGCCGCGATTGGCGCGAACGGTGCCCCCCACCGGGATGTTGATGTCATCGCCGATGTCGCCGGCCGTGGCGATAACGGCGCCCGATCCGGTAATTGCCCGCGGCGACATAGGGCAGATGGAGGCCGTTCGGGCCACCATACTGCGGCGCGGCGCGGTTCCCGATGATGTTGATCAGCACCTCGGGGTTCGGCGGCTCGGTGCCTTCCGTGCCCGGTTGATGGGCTGCGTCGAGTTCTGAAGCTCCGCGTCCGTGAATGCGCTGATGTAGTAGTCGCCGTAGTTCTTGTCGCCCAGGTTCGCGATCTTCCTCGATGCTCAGCCGGTACGGCGTGTTCAGCAGCGGGTGGTTCGGCGCATAGATCTCCGGCCCGGCGTCCGCCGGCGACCCGCCCCCCGCCGCGGAACTGCTCTTCATCCAGGAAGAAAGGCCCATCGGGGCGGATGCGCATCCCCGCCGAGTCCTCGATCCAGATGATCCCGCCCGCGTCCACCAGCTTGCGCAGCTTCTCGCGCTCGACGCCACTGAACTTGGTGTCGCGGTGGTTCGCGATGAACAGCAGGTCGAACTGCAGCATCTGTCCAGCGACGCCCTGGAAAGGAACACCTCCCAGTACGCCGCCATGTTCTTGTTGACATTCTGCCCCAGCGTGTACGGGCGCCCCGGATCCCGCCTAACCCAGCGTCCCGAACCTCCGTCACCGTCTTGGGCGCCAGCGGGATGAACTCCCAGTTCAGCGGCTTTACATCCGTGCGCGCGTCCGCAAGGTAGAAAAGGTAGGGGGCCGTATTTTCCGGACCACCCGGGAGCCGCTCGGCACCGATGTCCTGAAATCGAACTCCGTGGAGTCAATGATCAGGATGCCCACTTTAACACGCGCCGCGTCGTGGAATAGGTATAGCGGCGTGCTCGCGTGCGCCCGCCCCGGCAGCAGCGCCGCGCCGAACGCAACCAGCAACCCCGCGATGACCCACCGGAACCGCACTTCTCATAGCCATATGCCTCTAATGATACAACAATTCACGATCACACCACGGGCCTTCACCGAACCGGGTTCTCGCCGGAGTACAGCAGCCCCTGCGCCACCGGGAGCCGCGGCACGATGGGAAGCGTGCGCCCATACTCATCCGGACGAATAGGCGTCATCGTACCCGGTACATAGGGGAGGATGGCCTGCTCGTTAAACTCGAACAGCAAACCGACTCCCTCGTGCTCCGTTTGATCCAGGTCGCGTTGGGGCGGTGTGATGCCATCAATGTTCGGCAGCCCGGTGGAGCCGTAGAAACGCGGAGTCCATCCCCACTTCTCCAGCCACGCCCCCTGATCGCCGATCTGCGCGGGCAGATTTTCCGCGACGGTGCCGTAGATGGTCAGGCGCACATCCATCGGCTCGCGGTAGAAGGGGAAGTGCGGATCTACCTCTGCATCGGGGTTGGCAGGGTTCTCACCCGCGCGGCGGAGTCTTTGGCGGGTCGTCCCGTCGGGCAGGGTCTCCTCGGAGAAGTAGTTCGCATAGGTGTCGTTCGGGTCGGGGTTGAACCACGGCCCCGGGATGATAAAG
The DNA here is from genome assembly GCA_030446525.1 of Armatimonadaceae bacterium. The sequence continues at coordinate 7,828 of JAUJNC010000008.1, read as the reverse complement.
AACGACCCTTCCTGCGCGTAGATGAACGCTTCGATCCGGACATCCAGCGGCGCTATGCCGATGCGCGTTGCCCGGTAAGCCGTGGTCGAACCGGCACTGACATCATAGTTGAAGGTGAGCAGGTTGTTCACACCGACGTCGTTCAAATTAATTGGCCCGTTGTTCAGCGGGAACACTTCGTTAACAAACGTCTGAGAGGGAACCGGATGACTCGTCTGGTTCGCTGGGGGGCCGAAGTTAAACAGGTTTGTCGCCGCGTCGTCGCCATTCACGAACAGGTTGATGAACGCTCCCCCAGCTTGTGACGTGGGGTCAAACGCCGCCGTATGCCGTAAGAAAAGGAGCGGAGTGGCAGTAGACAGCACATTGTTCGGGAGCACCGGTGTCGGGGTCAGGTAAAACTCGAATTGCTGCTGCGTCGCGTCCAGTTTGCGAACCAGATCATTACCCACCGTTTCGAAGGATGTGTCCGGCGGGTTCAAAAACTGCGTGGTGTTTACCGCCACGTAGTCCCGTGCCAGCAGCGCGATGGAAGACAGCCCGCGCCCCTGCTGGCCCTGCTGCAGGTTGTCGCGCAACAGGCTGCCGTCGATGTAGATGGTGCCGTTCGAGACCACGGTCAGGTGGCGTATGTAAGGCTGCGGCCGGGACGGGTCGGAGCCGCCCACCGTTCCGCGTATGCGGATGTTCCCCTCCGCGAAGATGACGTAGTCGCCTTCGGGATACCCCTGATACTTTGCGCTTTCGCTCACGCCAGCGGCAATGTCCGTCGTCGGCTTGTCGCCGTCGGTGTAACGGATGATGGATTCGGCCGGAATGCGGTCACCGTCCGGGGCGCGGAATAAAGGACGCCTGCGCTGCTCTCCGTAGGTTGACTGCGTAAGCCTCATGTACCGCGGCTGGAGCTCGATCGTGACGGCAGGTGGCTCGTACTGGAAATCGCCGCGCCAGTACGAGTTGCGTCCGCCCGAGAGGTTGGGCTGAAGCCAGTCACTGCGCAGCGAGTAGGTACCAGCGAGACTTCTCGACTCTTGCTGCACGTCGTCGCGGTTGATGATGTACAGCCCCGTTCCCCAGCCGTAAGCCCCCGCGTAGTTATAACGGTTGGGCGGTATGGGGTTGGCCTGGGTCCAGCGCGGCGCCATCGGCGCGGAGCTCCGGGTCAGGGCACGATACCGCGTAAGACCGCCCGGTCCCGTCTCCGCATCGATCACCGGCGGCGCGAGCCGCGCCACGGATCGCAGATTACGGTTATTGTAATCCGCCGGATCACCTCCCAGGCGACTGAGATCTTCACCCGCCGGGGCATCTCGTACCACGCCTTCCAACGTGGAGAAGTTCGGCGCGTCGCTCGGGAACACGTTCGGAGACTGGTCGTTAAAAGGCGCGTTGGTGCGCGCGTCATAGGCAGTCACCAGGGTCGGGTTGCCGGGCGTTTCGTTGTTCAGCAGAATGTTGCCCGCCACCTCGATGGCATCGTTGCGATCCGGGTTCAGGGAGATCCTGTTTACGCCGTACCACAACAGGTTCCCGTTGACACGGATCGGGCCGACGTACTCGGAAACGATGGCGCGCGGTTCGGCAGGGCCGGCATTGCCATTAGCGGGCCGGTCATACACCCTGAACGGTGCGCCCAGCGCGGCATTGACCGGCTTATTATCTTTGTTCCAGATGGAGCGAACATAGTCCAGGATGCCGATGGCCTTGTACGCCACCAGCTCCCGTCGAAGCCCTAACGCCTCGGTGTTGCCGAACGTGGTCGGGTCCTGCGGGTTGATGACACCCACCCGGCCGACCGAGTCCAATCGCAAGTACTTCGAGGTGGGGTTTCGCGGGTCCGGCTGGTAGGTTACACGGACCAGCGCCCGCCCACCTGAGTTTCCTTGTGTGGGCGTCGCGCCACCGAAGATGACACGCGTGAAGCCACCCTGACCGGTTGCCGGCTCGTAGGGCTTGATCCAGAAGTAATCCGGGTCGCCCGGGTCGGGAGGCACATAGCCGGCCGGCGGCTGTATACCGACAGGCAAGCCGTCGGGCACAGGCCGCCAGTCGGCGCCTTCCGGCGAGGTCATGAGCTGCTCATCCAGGTAGCGCAGTCCGGCCTCGGCCAGCCCGCCGGCCGAGGACACGTTGCCGGCCCGCTGGGCGTTGAACAGGTTGCGCGCAACCAGGGCGACAAAAATGCCTCCCAGGAACAGCAGCAGGAACAGGACGATAACCGCCACGATGAGTGACTGGCCCGCCTGACCGCCGCGCCTTCGCGCCCCGAACCGTTTATCTTTTACCATCGCATCCCTGCGCACTTGGTCGTACATTCCTTCACGTCGTCCTGGCACTGCCCTACCGGCCCACATTGTTGATCTTCACCTGGTCCGTCAGCTGCACCATCTGTGGTCGCCCACGGTTCGCGTCGTAAACCCGCACGCCGAGGTTGATGTTGAGCAGCGAGCGCGTCGAATAGTCCACCTTCACCACATCGGCCTCCGGCGCGTCATCCCCCCCCGCCGTGCCGCGGGCGTAGTTGTTCTGCCAGAGGTAAGTTACCTCAACGAACTTCTGCCGCTCCTGGGGTTCACTCTCCGGCACCGCGGGCAGACCCTGTGGCGGCGGGGTCGGAATTATGGATTTGTCGAAGAATATCACGGGCTGCGCGGGATTGAGCCCCAACTCATAAACGAGTGGCCCGGTAGAATAGCCGCTGAAAAGGCTCGTGCCTGTGGCCGGGTCCACTTCGATCTTGGCGTCCTGCCGGCCAGACGGCAGTACAGGAACACGGTGGTAGGGCACTAGTTCCGGATCGCCAGGGGTGCTGTCCCTGCTCGGGTTGTTGTCCGGCCCCAGCACCCGCTCCGACCCCGGGACGATCAATCCACCAAATTGTGCGAACGGCGAGGGATGGTCCTCACGGCGGTCCGGTCCGACGTAATTCGGTTCCGTCAAATCCAGCTCAGATCGTCCCGTATTCGCCGGCAGCTCCCTCCCTGCGTCCGGGTGGCGCGAGTTGACGCGGAAAACGATGGGAATCGGCTCACCAAAGGAGGGCGAACTCCGATCGTCATTAATCAGCGGCACGCCGTTCCCGTTTGTGGCGAGCGGCGGGAAGCCCGTCACGACGCGGCCCCGCAGCGGATCCAGAGAAAAAGTGACGCCGTCCGCACCGCCTGCACTGATAAACCAACCGCGCTGGCTGCGCCCATAAACCAGGTCCGTACCGCTAGGAGCATTAACAAGAACCGGCCGGATTAGATTGTTCTGGTCAGGACCCACCCGGATCCGCAAGAAGCTTGGGGTGGCATTGTTGGGGTTGCGCGTGGTGCCGCGATAGAAAGTCACCGTGTACGGCAGCACCCATTGACCGTTCTTGGTGGTGTAAACCGACGGGACGGCGTTCGGCGCCTCGTTCCCCAGATCGGTCAGGTATCCGGGGGTGGCCGTGTCGCCCACCACCGTCGCCGGGCTGAAGCTCACCGTGGTGCGGAAGGGGTTGCTCGCCGAGACGCCACGGTCACTGGTCCGGTTCCAGGCCAGCAGATCCAGCCTGTCGCCCGAGATCAACGGCGACGCGATGGCGCGCCAGTTCTGCGCGAAGGTCCTGCCATTGGGACCGCGCCTGTCGACGTTGTAGAAAAAGTCCGGATCATCGAAACCGCCCTCTCTGGGCTCTACGCTGTCAAACGCTTGCTGGAAGATCAAGTTCGGATCATTCGGCTCGAATTCGGCGCGCCACAGCACGAAGGGGTTCAGACCATTGTCGCTGCGCGGGAATTCATAAACGTTCTGATAAACGTTCGTATTGTCCCGCAGCCCGATCCAATAGCGTACCACGCGGCGGGCGCGGGCCAGAGGGAAGCGCAGATCCGTGCCCCCGTACCTGCCCCCCGTGGTCGGGTCTTCGACCTCACCCTCCTTGAGCGGCTGGGTAGCCGCTGGCACGAAGTCTATCTTGGCAAACAGGAACGGCGGCCTGTACCGATTGTAATTGGCCGGGGGGGCCGGGAAATCGACCCCCGGCTTCTCGCCGATGGGCAGGATAATGGGCGTGCGCGTGTTGTCGTACACGAAGGCCGCCTGCGACAGTTCACGAACCATCTGCTCCAGGCCGAAGCGCGTCACATCCTGCGCCACCGTGATCGCCTGTGTGCGCCGGTTGATGGAAAACGCCTGGAAGATCGGGCCGAACAGCAGCCCGAGAATGATCGTCGTGAGGGCGATCACCACCAGGAGCTCCAGCAGCGTAAAGCCGCCCGTGGTTTGCCTGCCTGCTTTTGAGTTTTCCGCCATCAGTTTCACTTTACGTTACCAACACACATGCTTTAGAAAGTCTGGGAACTTGCCGAACGGGTGATGTAGGTGTTCAGATCTTGCACGCGCCACGCGTTGGAGGTGGAAGCATTATCCTTCCAGATCACGCGGACCTTTAGTGAGACGCCGCTGATCGTGCCGACAACTCTCGGGGCGCTGCCCGCGGCGATCCCCGGCATGTGCTTGTTTATGATGTCCTGGCTCCGGCTCGCGAGATCCACAAACGCGTACCTTGCGTCCTCCCCGATCCCCTTTTCATCGATCGCGAACTGTATCGGTGGGGTGCGCACCAGGGTAGGCAGATTGTCGGTCCTCGCATCGTTTCGCGTGTACTCGAACGTGGCCACGACAGACTTATTCAGATCGTTCAGGTCAAAGTACAGTCGTGGCCGCGTGGGCTGCGTGTAATCCTGTCCGAAGCTGTCATAGTCGTTGGGGCGTGGCAGGTAGACAATATCTCCGCTGCTTTCGTCAAGCGCGGGTCTGTACTGAGCGAACGCCTTCTGCACCGCAAGCGCCCAGTCGCCCTCGGCTCGGTACAGGATACGAAGCTGGGACCCGCGCTCAACACGCCTTTCATTGATGTAGATCGTACCCGTGCGATACGAGCCGCTGCGCCCGTCCGTGTCCACCCAGTAGTCCGCTTCGGGATCGCGCGGATCGGCGCCAGAATCGTCGAAAGTGGCCCCTTGCAGTGTTGCGCCGGTTTGCAGATTAAATACCTGGATATCCTGGATCTGTGCGTTGGTAGGGGTGGCATTCCGGTAAAGCCCCTGGTAGGTCGTCTGATCCGGCTCCACATCCCCTGTCCTTTTGATCGCATTCAGGGTCAGCTTGATCGGTATGGCTCCGTCGCGGGCAAACACCGCCGACGGCACCTCGCGGTCCTCGCGGATGATATGCCAGTCCAGCACGGAGTAGTCGATATACGCCGTGAACGCCTGCTGTCCGTAGGCGGTACGTTCGGAGTAGTTCGCGCCCGCAGGGTTGAAGGCCACCAGCCCCATGTTGGCGAAAGGGGAGGCGTTCGGGGAAAGGAGCTTATACTCGTACGGGTCGTCCTCATCCCAGTCCCTGCCAGTGGCCCTGATCCGGGTGAATTCGCGGCTCACGGTCTCGCTGCCCGGGAAAACATCAGGGTAGTCCCCCGGTATCGGCACCCACTTGTGCTCGTCGTCGTCATCCACCTTTATAGGAACGATCGTCGATCTGACCTGGTTGTTCACTTCATAGGAGAACGCGACGCGAAAGAGCCGAAAAGGGATATCACGGTTATTCCGGGGCGGCCGCGCCGGGAATAGGATGTACGTCGGCTCGTTTTCCTCGCCGTAGGCAATAAGATAGGTGTTCGGCCCGCGCAGCAGGTACCTCACGTTGTTCTCATTGTTCGCCTCATAGCGGGCGCTGTAGCCGCGCAGGGGCGGCCCGTACACTCTCAAATAGCTGTTGTAGCGTCTTAGGTTGGCGTCGTCGTTGTAGTTCGGAGTCGCCTCGGGATTGCCTACGCTCGCGTCCATGTAGATGGGGCCGAACTTCACGGTGTACAGGGAGCCGGAAGCCCCGGCGGTAGCCGTGGGCAGGGGGACCTTTACCGCCTCGCCGACGACGGTCCGGAACTTGTTTACGTCGGAGAAGTACGGATTGGGGTCGTCGCTCGGGTAGCCGCCGAAGCTGTCGGGGTCTTCTCCGCGAATAGGTACCAGCGAGAGCGAGCTAGGATCGGTGTAGGTGAACAGCACCCCCTGGGGCAGGTTGGTCTCGTCCGATTTGATCTGCTCCATCAACTGCGCGGCGAGGCGCGACGCCAGCGTGCGGCTCTCCGCCTGCCGCAGACCCAGCAAGCCGATCGGGAAGACCCGGATAACGGAGAAAACCCCGATGAGCAGGATGACCAGCACCACGAGAATTTCCACCAGCGAGGCGCCGCGCTGCGCGCGCCGCCATGTCGCCACCCCTGCTGCCTGTTTTACCTTGATCGTCATCGCTTTATATAACTGTTTCAAGCTGCTCGCTGGCCTGTGCCGCCGGTTTCGTCGAAAACCCTGTACTCGTAACAGGGGCCTGCCGCGTATCTCCGTGCAGGCCCCAGAAGCCTCCCCAGGTCCTGATCGCCCAAGGTCCGTCTTTTTTGACTGCCGCGTCGCTGATATTGTTCCGCTTCAGCCGTTTCTAGGCGTCATTGGGGTCACGGATCGGGCCGCCGGGGCCCAGCCTGTACAGATCGAAATCCGAGGCGCCGCCTGCATTTCGAACGTCATTCAGCTTACGCACGTCGAGCACCTTGGCCTGCCCGTTCAGCCAGATCACTACGATCTTGTCCTTGGAGACGTGGTGGGAGCACATGGTGAGGTACGTGTCGTCCGGCGGCGTCGTCCAGTGAAGCTGGTACCGATACACCGGCTGTATCGGCTCCGGCACTTGCCGGGGCGTTTGGTAGATCGGCGTCCAGACCTTCGAGTAGCGCGCCTCGAACGTGTTTGGGACCAGCCGGAAGGTGTTGTTTACGTTCTCTATACGGGGGTTGGCGTCGTAGCTGTCGTACCGATAGAAGACACGCCTCGTGATGCCTGCCTGGGCGTTTTCCCTACTGTACTCAAGACGATCCACTTCCGCAGTAGCGTTACTGCTCGTCGCCTTGACATCGTTGTTGGGGCACTGGAACACGTCAACCGATCGTACGTACTCCGGGAACAGCCCCGTGGAGTAAAGCCGTTTGATCTTCGACGCAGCGGCATTGCTCGTGTCCGTCGAGTTGAGGAAACCGGTGACCTGTTCCACGCGCAGGGCGGTCTGACCGGAAGTGACGGGATCACCTTCGGCATCCACCGCCGGGCCGAACAGGAAATCGGGGTAGCTGCGGTTGTCCAGCTGGTACTGCTTGACCGCCGTTTGGATCTGGCGCATGTTGCTCATGCAGGAGGCGCGGCGGGCGTTCTCGCGCACGGCGGCGAAGACGGGGAAGATGATCCCCGCCAGCAGCGCGATGATGGCGATGACCGTCAAAAGCTCGATCAGCGTGAAGCCGGCCCCGCGGGGGGAAGGGTGTCGATAGCCTGGTTTCATGGACGCGGACTCCTCTCGTTGGCGCGGCGATGCGCTCCGCGTGAAAACGCGAACGTCCCGGCGCGCGGCACGCAACCATTATACTCTTCATCTAAAGGACGATGCAAGGAAGCCCCGTGTTCCGCCGGGCAGGAAAATCGCGGCGCCAGGAACAAGTATGGGTACGGGGGACGCAGGGTTCCCACGAGGAGCGAGATGAAGCTACAGATTCGCGGCGGCCGGATGTACCGGACCGAGATGCACACGCGGATGCCGTTCCGGTACGGGATCGCGACGCTGACCAGCCTGCCCCACGCGTTCGTCCGCGTCGAGGCGGACGTGGACGGCGTGCCGGGCGCGGGCATCGCGGCGGACCACCTGCCGCCCAAGTGGTTCACCAAGGACCCGGCCAAGCCGCCCGCCGAAGAGATCGACGAGCTGGTGCGCGTGATCCGGCAGGCGCTGGCGGTCTCGGACGGCCTCG
>JAUJNC010000307.1 GCA_030446525.1 Armatimonadaceae bacterium | reverse complement strand
CGGGCGGCGGGGCCGGCGCGGCGAGAGACCGTCCCACGACCCTGTCACCGGATCAGCGGGCCGGGGTGCGCCTGCGGCTGAGGCGTGCCACGTTCCTGTCCCTGATCTTCGCATCCCAGGCGGATCGGCAGGCGTCGTTCAGCTCCTTCGTCGACAGGACGCCGATGGGAACGCCTCGCGACACGGCACAGGACTACCGGCTGGTGAGTTACGGCGGCCGGCGTGATAACGCCTTCGGGGTGGCGCAGAAGCGGGAGGTGCCTAACCGCCTGAAACCGGGCCGCCTCCTGTTCGACGGGCCCGCGTTGCAGGCGCCGGTCTCGCTGGAAGGTGTCGCCACGCTGGGCGATCTGGTGAGGCGGGTGGGGCAGGTGACAGGGGTGGAGCTGCACGCAGACCGGCGCGTGGCGAAGCTCCCCCTCTGGCTTCGCGGCAGGTCTGCCCGGGCGGGCGATGTGCTGAAGGCGCTTTGCTGGGCCGTGACCGGGACCTTCCGCAAGGTCGGGCCCGCGTTTGTGCTCACGGACGACCTTCAGGGGATCGGCGCGCGGCGAACACGGCTGGCGGAGTGGGAGGAGGATGCCCGGGCGCTGTCGGACAAACGGAAGATGGAGCTGCAACAGAAGGTCGCTTCGCTGCAGCCCTTGCAGTACCTTGGCTTCGACGCAGGGGACGTCCTCGGCAGCCGTGCGGAGATCATCGGGCGGATCGAGAAGGAGTGGGCCACGGGCAGCTACCCGAAGATCGACGGCTATGAGTTCGCCGTCACGGAGTTGCCGCCCGCCCAGCAGGTGATGGTGCGTGACGCGGCGGCGCGGGCCGCCGGGCGGAATCCGTCGGTTCGCACGGATCGAGTCAACGTGGGCGTAAACGTCCTTGTTTCCTACATCGTGCCAGGCATCGGCGAGGTAGGGAGCGACACGCTGTCCTCCAGCAACCTAACCGGGTTGTTACCTCGCCCCCCCTTCACCTCTCCCCCGCGGTCCCGCCCGGCCTCCTCCCCGCAAACGGAAACCGTGACGCTGCCCCCCACCATGCAGACCCGCGCCTTATACGTCGCCCCGAAAAACGCGGGGGAGGTGGCCCGCGCCGCGGCGGAAGCACGCCGGCGCGGCCTGAACCAGCTCTGGGTGGAAGTGGGGGGTGAAGACCTGCTCGCGGCGGTGGTCGCGGCGGGCAACGACGACCATCTGCCCGTGTTTGCCGTCGTGCGTTTGTTGCGCAGGCCTCCCGCGCGCGCGGGTGATCCTGAAGGCCTGGACATTAACATATTGGGTGAGACTGCCTCGGCCCACGCGACCCGCCGCGCCTCTGCCCCCGGTGCGGCGTGGCAGAACGACATGGCATCACAACAACGTTTCGCAGAGCGCCCCGACTGGCTGCGTCCTGATGTGTCCGCCACGGTTACCGCACTAAAAAGGTGGCTCGCGGGCCTGGCATCCACGCCGAAGCTTGCCGGCATAGTCCTGCGTGACACGGCAGCCCCCGGCTACGCCGATCCCGGCCAGCGCGGCGCGTTGAGCCGCGCGAGCGGTTGGGACCTCGGATATACACCGGAGCTGCGGCTCCAATTTCTGCGCCAGGAGGGCGTAGACCCCATCGACATAGACCGGCCCGCTTTCTCCGTTGCAGACCTGAGCCTGCCGTTCTTCCCGAATCTGCGTCAGCCGGTGAGCGGCAGCAGTTTCCGGCTAATGAACGGGGAGATGGTCCGGGAGGTGCCGACGGGCGATACGCCGCTGGAGAAGTGGAATGCGCTCCGCCACGAGGCCAATGTACACCTGATGCGTGAGATCTTTGCCGCGGTGCGGGCCGCGCGCCCCGACCTCCCTTTGCTCCTGCGCGAGCGTTCACTCTTGTCCCCCGTTTCCGGATGGTATGCCCGCTGGGAAAAAGAGGACGCGCTGCCGCACCGCGTCCTCGATGCCGAGCAGGGGCGCGCCCCTGCTCGGCCAGCCAAATCCCAGTCCAGCCACGTTCTCCTCAATGTTTCCACGCTAGACTGGTTGCCTCGGCCCGTTCGGGGCGGCACGGCTCCGGACCCCAGCCCGGCCCGGCGCTTCGCCCGCTCCCTCCGGTTCTCCCTTGGCTCCGACAAAGGCCCCTGGGACGGCATTGTTCTGGACCTGAGCGAGGAGCCTATGGATAAGGCCCTCTCACTGCTGGAGGGGCTGGCCCCCGTCCCGTAACATCTCCCGGGAGACGCGTTAATTTTTTGGCAGGTGGCCTTGACATGGCACAGCCGTTGATGTTAAGATATTAACATCAACGGCGCAAGGAGAGGTCCCGTGTCCAGAAAGCCCGGCAACTATCTCAGCCCCCGCGAGCAGCAGATCATGGAGATCGTCTACCGGCGGGGGCAGGTCAGCGCCGCCGAGGTGATGGAGGCGCTGCCCGATGCGCTGAGCAACTCCGCGGTGCGCACGCACCTCCGCATCCTGGAGGGCAAGGGCCACCTCCGGCACGTCGAGGAGGAAGGGCGCTACATCTATCTCCCCGCCCGCCCACGCCAGAGCGCCGCCCGGTCCGCCCTCGCCCAGCTGTTGCACACCTTCTTCGACGATTCGGTGGAGAGGGTGATGGCGACGCTGTTGTCGGTCAAGGAGGCCGAGCTCAGCCAGGACGAACTGGATCGGCTCAAGGAGATGATCGACCAAGCCAAAGAAGGAGGACGTTGATCGTGGAAAACACCTGGTTCTTGTTGCTTGCATCGCAACCTATTTCTCCCATTATCGATTTGTCACTAAAGAGCCTGGTCCTCCTCCTGGCGGCCGGCGCTCTCAGCCTGGCGTTCCGGCGCGCGTCGGCCGCGTCTCGCCACCTGCTCTGGCTAGCCGCCATCTTCGCCCTGCTCTGCCTGCCCGTGTTGTCCCTCGCGCTGCCGGACTGGCAGCTGCCGATCTTGCCCGCTACCCTCTCCGTCGCGCCGGGGTCGCGCGCCAAAGAAGCGCCGCCTGTGGGTACCCTCCCGAGCGGGTCTGCGACCAAGCGGTCGTTCGATAGGGCAACCTTCTCCCCAATGGCGCGGCCAGCCGCATCGCCGTCGCCCGAGGCCTTTGCGGACACGCCCGCGCCGGTCGAACGCGCCGGGTCGGCAGGGCGAGAGCAGAAGTGGGTGGTCGTGGTCTGGCTCCTCGGCGCCATGCTCCTCCTGGCGCGGCTTACGGTGGGACTTGTGATCGCCAAACGCATCGTGCTCCGGTGCCGGCCTGCGGCTTCGGGCCCGTTGGCGGCAGCTGCGGCGGAGGCACGGGCGGCGCTGGGCGTAAGGCGCCCGGTCTCGGTGCGCGTGGGCGTCTCGGAGGATGCCCCCGCCGTGGCGGTGACCATCGGGTTCTTGCGCCCCGCCGTCCTGCTCCCGAAACAGGCCCAAATGTGGCCCCCGGAGCGCCTCCGGGCGGTCCTGCTGCACGAGATGGCTCATGTGGGGCGCGCCGATTGGGCCGCGCAGATGCTCGCGCAGGTCGCCGGCGCCCTGTATTGGCCCAACCTGCTGGTCTGGCTCGCCCTGCGCCGGCTGCGGGCGGAGAGCGAGCAGGCGTGCGACGACCTGGTCCTCGGCGCGGGGGTACGGGCTTCCGACTACGCGGGCCACCTGCTGGAGATCGTCCGGGGGCTTTGCGATCGACGCGGCTCGACGGGCGCCGCCCTGACGGTGGTCCGGCGGCAGGAAATCCAGGAACGGTTGGGGGCGATCCTGGCGGGTGCTCGATCAGGCTCCTAACCGATGATGGCGCGA
>JAUJNC010000306.1 GCA_030446525.1 Armatimonadaceae bacterium | reverse complement strand
ACCAGGCGCTTTTTCAGCTGCTGCTTGATCTCGCCCAGGCAGTGCGCCTCCATCAACGTCGGCGTGGTCACGCGCACGATCTCGGCCCCGGCGCGGTGCATCTGCAGGATCTGCTTCACGCACGCGGCGACGTTTTTCGTCTCCTCGGTGATCATGCTTTGCACGACGACGGGCGCGCCGCCGCCGATGGTGATGTTCCCCACGCGCACGGCGCGGGTCGTGCGGCGCGGGAAGGTCGCGGGCAGGTCGTTATAGAGATCGCTCATCGCTTGCTTTTGAATCTCCAAGATTGCTATCGTTATTATATCAGTACGAAGAAGGCCCTGCCGAAGGCGCTACGCCGCAACGGGAACATTTTACGTCGCCGCTGGGACTTTTGTATGAAACGCCGATGACAAACGATTTCCTGAGACTCGTCCGGCGGGCGCGCGAGGGGGACGCGCCGGCCTTCGACACGCTCGTGCGTCGCTTCCAGGACATGGCCTTCGGCTACGCCTTATCCCTTGTCCCTGACCGGGCGCTCGCCGAGGATGCCGCGCAGGAGGCGTTTCTGGAAGCCTATCGCTGTCTACCCGCCCTGCGTGAGGCGTCGGCCTTCCCTGGCTGGCTGCGCCGTCTCGTCTTCAAGCACTGCGACCGGGCGACGCGCGGCCTGTCGCGCCGCACGACGGTTCCGCTGGAGGCTGCGCGCAACACCCCGGCGGAGGACCTGCATGCCGACCCTGCGGCCGCAGCGGAGCGGCGGCAGGAGGCGCGGCGCGTGCGCGAGGCGGTGCGCGCCTTGCCGGACGGGGAACGGGAAGTCACGGCGCTGTTTTACTTCGGCGGCTGCCCCGTGCGGGAGATCGCCGGATTCCTGGAACTGCCGGAGACGACGGTGCGGACCCGTCTGCACCGCGCCCGGCGACGACTGCGAAAGGAGTTGACTCTGATGGAGATCGAGAAGGCGCAGGGCGCTACGGCGCCGCGCCCCAGCAACAGCGCCGCGCCCCAGCAACAGCACCCGGTTCGCCGACCGGGTTTTTGGCGAGATCGTCGAGGAGTACCTTCGGCAACGGCGAGAGGATCCGCAGACCGCGGACCGGTCGCTATTGGCGAAGGCGAAGCGGCGTCTGGAACATGCGATGAGCCAGGAAACGGCGCTCGCACTGGAGACGGTGCGCACCGGCCAAAAGCTGCTGGCGATGATGGGAGAGGACGACGCCCGCGCCGATCTGCTGCGGCATTTCCTGGGCCAGATTCTCTCCGTCAGCGAGGAAGCGTGGGCGCGCTTCTTCCTGGTCAATGCGCTGGCGGGCGCGGGCCGCTCGGCGGAGTGCGTCGCCGCGCAGGAGGAGTTCTACAACTGGGCGCGGGCGACCTTCCCGACGAGCCCGCCGCGCCTGCGCCGCGACTGGGACTACGAGCCGATCGACGACCCGGCGGCGGAGACGTTCCCGGCGGACACGCTGCTCTTGTGGACGCTCTCTGTTCCCGACGCCTGGGAGCACTGGGTCAAGGTGGGCCGAGGCGACGAGTGGGCGCGCCTCTTCTACGAAGTGCTGCGCGCGACCCCGGCCACGGGCGCCAATCGGCAGCACCGCTTCTATTTCCTGCGCATAGGCATGGTCAGCGTCCTTGCTCTTGGCCGGACCGAAGAGGCGCGCGAAATCGCCGACCGCGTCGCCGCCCTCGCCGACGAGGAGACGGAGGGGGCGAACGCCCTGCACTGGCGTGGCTACGCCGCCGACCTGCGCCTGATCGTCGCCGAGCGGGTGGGAGACCGGGAGGGCTTCCGAACGACGGCGGAGGAGGCAGTCGCCCTGTTGGCGGAGTATGAGCGAGCCGCTCCACCGGAGGATAAGGCCGTGTGGGGCCGGTTCTGCATTCTGCGCGACAACATTGCCTCGATCCTCAGCGACAATGATGTGCACGAGAGGGCGATCCCGCTGCTGAAAGCGGAGATCGAGTCCGGCTCGGGGACGGAATGGAACTACGCCCGCCTCGCCGCCTCGATCTACGCGACCACGAAGGACCGGGCGGAGGCACTGCGCCTGCTGCGGCAGGGGGCACTGCGCACCGACCGCTGGAACCTGTGGGAGTGGTGCCGCAAACGTCCGGTCTTCGCCGACGTGGCCGAAGACACGGAGTTCGCCGCCGCTGCAACACGCCCGCCGCACGGGGAAACCGACTCGTGATTCGACACGTCAGCGGCAGGCGGGCGGCGTTGACAACGGCGGGGCTTTTTCGGTATCCTGAAGACGTTCCTCATCACACGATTCGGGAAGGAGATTTCCCTTGACAGCAGTCCTGCGGCGCCCCCGCGTCACTTTCGCGTGTCTTTTTCTCTTCGTTGCCCTTGCGGCGGGCTGCGCCCAGCGGGAGCCAGCCGGCGCCGACGCTTCCGCGCCCGCGGGGGCGGATACGGCCACGACCGCGGCGGGCACGCCGCCCCCGGCCCCCGAAGGGACGATGCGCGTCGCCCTGGTCACCCCCGGCCCCATCTCCGACAAGGGGTGGAACGCCTCGGCCTACGAGGGCCTGCAGCGCATCGGGAAGGAGCTGGGCGCCCGGGTCAGCCCGCCGGTGGAGGGCCCGGCGCTCGCCGAGGTCGCGGGCGTGCTGCGGAACCTGGCGCAGGAAGGCCACCACCTCATCTTCGCGCACGGCTCGGAGTACGACGACACCGCGAAGCAGGTGGCGGGGGACTTCCCCCGGACCACGTTCGTGGTCATGGGCGGGCGCAGCTCCGGCCCGAACCTGACGCCGATCCAGTTCGCGTCCGGGCAGGCGACCTACCTGGCCGGGATGCTGGCCGCCGGGATGACCAGGACGAACAAGATCGGCCTGGTCGGCGCCACGGAGATCCCCATCATCGAGGCGGGCGTCGCCGCCTTCGAAAAGGGCGCCCGGGCCGTCAAACCGGGCGTCGAAGTCCGCACCGCCTACACGGGCGATGAGAAAGACATCGGCAAAGGGAAGCAGCAGGCGCAGGCGCTGCTCGACGGGGGCGCCGACGTGCTGATGCACAACGCCAATGCGGGGGGGCTCGGGGTCTTCCAGGCGGTCGCCGAGAAACCGGGGGCCCTTGTCATCGGGGCCAACGCCGACCAGAGCGATCAGGCGACCGGCCAGAACCTGGGCTCCTTCATCCTGGACGTGCCCAGCGCCATGGTCAGCGTCGCCCGGGCCGTCAAGGAAGGCAAAGGCGGGGGGAAACCGTTCGCCGCCGGCTTGAAGGACGACGCGGTCGGCTTCCTGTACAACCCCCGTTTCCGGGGCACGATCCCGGCCGACCTGAAGGCCCGGCTTGAGAAGGCCGAAGCGGACATCATCGCCGGGCGGATCAACCCCACGGGACAAGCGTCGGTGGGCGTCGCCCGGCCGAAGGGCTGACGTGGCCGCCGGGATTCCGCCCATCCTGGCCGCGCGCGCGGTTACCAGGCGCTTCGGCGCCTTTACCGCGCTCCATGAGGTGGACTTCGCCGTGCGTCCCGCCGAGATTCATGCCGTCTTGGGCGAGAACGGGGCCGGCAAATCGACGCTGATGAACGTGCTGTCCGGCCTCCTGCGGCCCACCAGCGGTGACATCCTGCTGGACGGCAGGCCGGTGCGCTTCGGCTCGGCCCGCGACGCCGCGGCGGCGGGGATCGGCATGGTCCACCAGCACTTCCTTCTGGTGCCGCCGATGTCGGTGCGGGAAAACCTGCTGCTGGGCGCGTCGCCCGAAAAGGGCGGCCTCCTGTCTTACCCCGTTGCCGCCG
>JAUJNC010000305.1 GCA_030446525.1 Armatimonadaceae bacterium | reverse complement strand
AGGACCGCGACGAAGCGGATCCGCGCCCCGTATCTTCTTGCCAGCATCCGCACATGATCCAGGTTGAACCGGGAACACGGGCAGGCGGGGTTGAAGAAGTGCAGGAACAGCGGCTTCGAGCCCGCCTCGCCCGCCGACGCCTTTAACGCGGCCGGTAAGCGGAGGGCGGATCCGAGGGCGATCTGGGTCAAGGAGGGCGGCCGGGGCGTTGGCAGCGAGTACCGCCAATCCTGGTACCAGAAGGTACCGGCGGTGATGCCCAGCGAGGCCGCGGTTATCGCGAGTGTAAGAATGATCCTGGTGTGTTGCGTCATCTCGTCCGACGCGGCGCGTCACAGGTAGTATTGTTGGCGGGGCGCGTCGGTTTCTGAAGGCAAAAGACACCCGCTGCTCGCCCGCGCGCCGACGCAACAAACGGGGTACGCGGCAACGGGGAGGTTGACACGAGGCGAAGTTGCCGGTATAATTTTTCTGATATCCGGGCGGTTGGCTCAGTGGTAGAGCATTGCCTTCACACGGCAGGGGTCGGGGGTTCGAATCCCTCACCGCCCATCATTAACACCCAAGAGCTCACGGGCTCGAACCCAGTAGTGCCCATTTTCCCAACTCGCAATTGTGGCATTTTGCGATCTTTGCCTACCTGGTTAAGGGAGGCACTCTCGACATCTCCCCCATTGATGGCTTGGCGCCACCCATCGCCCGCCGCGATCAGGTGCAGCCTTTCACCCAAGAACAGATAGGCCGACTGCTCGCCGCCGCAAATCTCCCGCATCTGCCGTGCAAGGTCTACGCTGTTGTAATGGATGTAATCAAGTACTCCAGTTCCCGCCCGAGCATTTGCGGGTCATGGCAAACACGAAAGATCCAGTGGCCGAACTTGTCGCAATTGTTCACGGCGGACACCCACCGTTGCGCCGCCTGGTGCTTGGCTTTGTCCTTGTCCGGTTCGTAACCCTTGACCTCCAGGATCAGGTTTCGGCCGTCGGCCAGGCGGATCAGGAAATCAGGCTCGTCGGAATGGCTGACACCCTGGTACTCGTAGGGGATGACGAAGCCCATCTGCTCATTGCGCGCGTAGCAGGTGATGACGCCAGCGCGGGCGGCCTGCTCCAGGCGGAAAGCTACCGAGCTTTCCCAGGTGCCGGTGTCGAGCACGACCTGGTTCAGGTGGCTGAAAGTGGTCGGGGCGCAGGGGCGCGTGGTTTTGAAATCTACTTCGGCGGTCGTGCTTAGCGGCTTGTAGCGGTTCAGGATGGGTACGAGCGGTGGCTCGCCTTGATCCTCGTCCGGCTCGATCGCCGCGACGAACCGCTCGACAAGCCGCTGGACGTAGATGTCCAGCCCCAGCTCGCGGGGGTCCTCGCCCTTGAAGTTCACCTTGCGGCGAACATGGATGTATTGGTGGACGAGACGCAGCACCTGCGGGAAGAGTTGCTGCCGTGACTGAAGACGCAGGCGTGCGCTCGTCCTGGGGTTCGTGGCTCGCGCGCTGTCGCCGACGAGGCACGCAACGATCTGCCGCGCGATCTCGAACTCGATGGTCTGCAGGTGCGTGCTGGCGTAATATTCCTTTCGATCGTGCTCGGCGATCTCGCCCGGTCCCTGCAGTGCGAGCGGGCCTTCGGCAAAGCCTACAGACGGGCGCACGAACACAGCGGTCGGCTGGCGGTTCGGCTCAATCTCCATGGGCTCCATCTTCGCGATGTCGGCGCGGATCAGGTTGCGCCGCAGCGCGAAGGCGTAACCCTCGACGACGGGGAACTGCAGCACGTACTGCGCTCGCTCCGGCAGCGCCTTGACGTGGTTCTTGGGCCTGTCCACGATCTCCGGCTGGCCCGTGGCGCGCCCCTTGAACGGGATTAGGGTGAACGGAATGCCATACACGTCCACGTACTCTTCGGTCAGAAGACCGGTTTCCGGATTGACCGTGTAGTCCATGCGGCGCAGCCCGCGCCCGACCACCTGCTCGCACAGGAGCTGGCTGCCGAACGCCCGCAGGCCGAGTATGTGCGTAACATTGTTCGCGTCCCAGCCTTCGGTCAGCATGGCGACCGATACGACGCACCGCACCTGCTCGCCGGATTCGCCGGGTTTGCCGACCGTGGAAATGACGCGCCGCAGTTCCTGTGCGGCAGCCTGCTTATTCGTATTCGGGTCGTCGTTTTCAGCCTGCGCGAGCAGCTTGGTGTCAATGCGCAGCGTCGGGCGGAAGCCATCACGGTTGGCGAACTCCTCGAACACCCTGCTGTCACCGTAGTACGTCTTCTTTTTCGACGCTTTCTTTTTGGCTCCGGCTTCCTCGCCCGTCTCGTCGTCGCTGTCATCGGCGTCCGAATCGTTCACGTCCTCCTCCTGCCGCTCGCCACTGATGTTCTCGAAGAACACCTGGGCGATGTCGGTGTTATCGCAGACGAGGATCATCACGGGCGGAGCCTTCTCCTGACCGGGTGTGGCGCTCTGGATATAGCCGAACCGCTCCATCCACTGGCTGGCAAGCGTGTTGAGCGCATCCTGCGCCTCGCGCCACACCGCTTGCGGCTTGGGCTTCTTCGACCGGCCCGCGCCGATGAAGTCAGCAGGCTGCAGTCGGTCCAGGATGCTCTGCCACAGCCGGTAGAACTTCGGCTCGGGTCGGCCTGATGTGTCGCTTGTGGGCAGGCGAGGAATTTTGACGATCCCGGACTCAATGGCGTCCACGAGGCCGAAGTCAGAAACGAGCCATGGGAACGGGGAGCCTTCGATGTAGCCGCTCCCCTGAAGGTAGAAGGGCGTGGCCGACAGGTCCACGCAGAACCGGACACCGCAGGACTGGTTGAATCGGTCCAGGCCGGACACCCAGACGGTCGCCTCCTCGCGGTCCGACTGGACCTGCCGAGCCTCCTCACCGGTCAGCTTGTCGGCGAGCGGCGCAGGGCGGTAGGCGTGGTGCGCCTCATCATTCAGGACCATCAGCGGCGCGGCATCGTACAGGTCACCGAGCACCCGGCGCGCGAACGCATCGGCGCTCTCTTCGCCCTTGTTGACAACGGCGTAGCTCTTGCCGGCCTCGACGTGCTCATCCTCCGGCGCGAAGGCGTGCCAGTTCGTCACCAGCACCTTGCCGCTACCGAGCAAGGGACGCAGGCGGGCAGGAACGAGATCGAAGGCCGCGTAGTAGTTGTCGGGGTCATCGGGCCGCAGGACTTGCAGGCGCTCCTTGACGGTGAGGTTCGGGCAGCAGACGAGGGCGGCGCGTGGGAAGCGTTCATCGCTCGCCACCTGCCCCCGATTGCAGAAGGCCCAGGCGATCAGCATCGACATCACGACGGTTTTGCCGCTGCCGGTCGCCATCTTGCAGCCGTAGCGCGTAAGGGGACTTCCTTCCGGCTCGTTAGGCAAGTCCACGAGCTTTCCGAAGTCGGCCTCCGCGAACTGCGGGGTAAAGCGCGGGCGGCGGCGCGTGCCGTCCCGGTTCTTGCCGCGTATCTCGTTCAGGTAAATGATTGTCTCGACGGCTTCAAGTTGACAGAAGAACAGGCGGCGGGGCCGGTCCTCGCGCCACCAGTGGCGCAGCAGGTCCTTGGTGATATTGGTCGCGCCCTCGTAGTTCGATTCGCGCCAACGGCGTACGTCGTTCCGCAGGGCATTAACGAGCGGCAGGTCGTCGCGCGTCTCCTCAGCGAACAGGCTGGTTTGCGTGATGTTGCTGGTGCGCTGCGTCTTGAACCAGTAGCTGGCCGGGCGGCGCTCCGCGAAGATTGAGGCTTGGCCGGTCACGCTGT
>JAUJNC010000304.1 GCA_030446525.1 Armatimonadaceae bacterium | reverse complement strand
AGGCTGAGTCGCTTGAGCGTCTCTCTGCTCTCACTCTTTGGATGGCCAGTTATGCCTGCGCGAGGTTCTGGTAGGGAGCTACTCAGATATGCGGCCTGTTTGGGGGGGTGTGATGTTCTGGGGCTTCTGAGGCTTGTTCCACTTTCGGCGGGCGGGCGGCGGAAAGTCTTTCTGCACCCTGATCAAGACGCCGCTGGCCGTCGACGAGACCTTACGAAACGTCCTGTTCGCCGACACGCCCCGCGTCATCCTGGCGTCGGCGACGCTGGCGTCGGGCAGGAGCTTCGCCTACCTGAAGGGGCGGCTGGGGCTGGAGGGCGGGGAGGCGGAGGAGCCGGTGGAGATCGCCGAAGGCTCGCCGTTCGACTACGCCCGCAACTGCCTCCTTTACATCCCGCGCCACCTCACGCCCGCCGGCGGCTACGGCGGCGACGACCAGAGCTCCCACGCCGACCGCGTCGCCGACGAGGTGCTGGCCCTGGTGGAGGCGGCGCGGGGGCGCACGTTCGCCCTGTTCACGTCGCACCGGATGCTCCAGGCCGTGCGCGAGCGGCTGTGGGACAAAACGGACTACCCCCTCTTCGCGCAGGGCGAGATGCCGCC
Organism: Armatimonadaceae bacterium; assembly: GCA_030446525.1. Next base: position 3,160 of record JAUJNC010000304.1, on the reverse strand, counting down.
CGCGCGGCTGGTCGAGGCCTTCGCCCAGGCGGGCGACGGCGTGCTGCTGGGCACGCGCTCGTTCTGGGAGGGGGTGGACGTGCCCGGCCCGGCGCTCTCCTGCGTCATCATCGACAAGCTGCCCTTCGCCACACCCAGCGCCCCCTCGCAGCGGGCGCGCGAAAGCGCCATCCGCGAGCGGGGCGGCGACGCCTTCCGCGAGTTCTCCCTCCCGCAGGCGCAGCTGCGCCTCAAGCAGGGCTTCGGCCGCCTGCTGCGCACCGCAACGGACCGGGGCGTCGTCTGCATCCTGGACGGCCGCCTGTGGACCAGGGGCTACGGCCGCGACTTCCTCCAGGACCTCCCCCCCTGCCCCCGCACCGACCGCCGTCAGGACGTGGCGCGGTTATTCGCCATATGAAGAAGGGGGCGCGGCGGCTGCCGCGCCCCCTTTTGTTTCCGCACGTGTTCTCTTGCGAAAATCCGTGAACTTTCTTCCGGCCGCATTTGACAAAAGCCGTTTTCTTTGCCATAATACAGGTTGGCCTGCGTTCAGGCCGCTCTTATCCCATGCAGACCAACGGCAGCGAACCGGTATACGTGATCAGCGTGGCGGCGCGCCTGGCGGGGCTCCCCTGCTGGGTGCTGCGCGTCCTCGATCAGGAGGGGATCGTCGTCCCGGTCCGCACCGACTCCAACCGCCGTCTTTATTCCGATAACGACATCACCCTGCTCGCCCGCGTCCGGTACCTGACCGAAGAGCGCGGCGTCAACATCGCCGGGGTCAAGGTGATCCTGGAGATGGAAAAAGTCGGGGATGAGGGGAAAGGGACCAGGGACGAGGGAAAGCCCCTCCCGTCCCTTCCCCCTCCTCCCTCATCATCCCTTCAAAGGAACTCAGCATGATCTATCCGTCCGCCGACAAGATCGAGAAAGAGATCGATTCGAAGTACGCCCTGGTCGTGCTGGCCGCCAAGCGCGCCAAGCAGATCAAGGAGGGCGCCCGCCCCCTGATCGACACGCAGTCCGGCAACCCCCTGACGATCGCCCTCGAGGAGATAGCGACCGGCAAGCTCAAGTACCAGTTCGACGAGACGTCGCTGGCCGGCCAGGAGGCGCTGGCGGACGCCGAGGCGGTCGTCGGCTACCGGGACCTGGAGCTGGACGGCGCGGGCAACGACCCGCTGGCCAAGCCCGACGACCACATCGCCGCCGCCGCTTCGCAGCTGGGCGCCGAGCTGACCGCGGCCGACCTCGACGAAGACGTCGACACGGACCTGACCGAGGACGAGCCGGAAGAGGAGGATCCGCTCCTCCTCGCGGACGAAACCGAAGAAACGGAGGCCTAAGGGCATGAGCAAGATCGTCGGCATCGACCTGGGCACGACGAACTCGGTGATCGCCGTCATGGAGGGGGGCGAGCCGACGGTGATCCCGCTGGCCGAAGGGTCGCGCCTGTGCCCCTCCGTGGTCGGCTTCTCCAAAACCGGCGAGCGGCTCGTGGGCCAGCTCGCCAAGCGCCAGGCCATCACCAACCCGGACCGCACCATCGCCTCGATCAAGCGGCAGATGGGGACGGACTACCGCGTCACCATCGACGGCAGGTCGTATTCGCCCCAGGAGATCTCGGCGATGATCCTGCAGAAGCTCAAGGCGGACGCCGAGGCGTTCCTGGGCGACAAGGTCGACAAGGCCGTGATCACCGTGCCCGCCTACTTCAACGACGCGCAGCGCCAGGCCACCAAGGACGCCGGGCAGATCGCCGGGCTGGAGGTGCTGCGCATCATCAACGAGCCGACGGCCGCGGCGCTGGCCTACGGCATGGACAAGGAGGCCGTGCACACGATCCTGGTCTGGGACCTGGGCGGCGGCACCTTCGACGTGTCGATCCTGGAGCTGGGCGAGGGCGTCTTCGAGGTCAAGGCCACCAACGGCGACACGCACCTGGGCGGCGACGACTGGGACGACCGGGTCGTAGGCTGGCTGGCGGCCGAGTTCCAGAAAGAGACCGGCGTCGATCTGCGCAAGGACAAGATGGCCACCCAGCGCCTGAAGGAGGCGGCGGAGAAGGCCAAGATCGAGCTCTCGACCGTGGTCACGACCAACGTCAACCTGCCGTTCATCTCCACGACCGCCGACGGCCCGGTGCACCTGGACTTGACGCTCACCCGCGCCCAGTTCGAGGCCCTGACCGACGACCTGCGCGAAAAGATGCTCGCCCCCACCAAGCAGGCCCTGGCCGACGCGCGCCTCGAGACCAAAGACATCGACAAGGTGCTCCTGGTGGGCGGCTCGACGCGCATGCCGGCGGTCCAGGACATGGTGCGCGAGATGTTCGGCAAGGAACCGCACAAGGGCATGAACCCCGACGAGGTGGTGGCGCTCGGCGCGTGCATCCAGGCGGGCGTGCTCGGCGGCGACGTGCGCGACATCGTGCTGCTGGACGTGACGCCGCTCTCGCTGGGCATCGAGACGCTGGGCGGCGTGATGACCAAGCTGATCCCGCGCAACACGACCATCCCGACGTCCAAGGCCGAGGTCTTCACCACGGCCGCCGACGGCCAGAACGCCGTGGACATCCACGTCCTGCAGGGCGAGCGCGAGTTCGCGTCGGGCAACAAGACGCTGGGCCGCTTCCAGCTCGGGGGCATCCCGCCCGCGCCGCGCGGCGTGCCCAAGATCGAGGTGACGTTCGATATCGACGCCAACGGCATCGTCGGGGTCAAGGCGAGGGACCAGGCGACGGGCAAGGAGCAGCGCATCACCATCACCGCCTCCTCCGGGCTGTCCAAGGAGGAGATCGACCGCATGGTGCGCGACGCCGAGCTGCACGCCGAGGAGGACCGCCAGCTCAAGGAGCAGCAGGAGGTAAAGAACCACGCCGATTCGCTGCTCTACAACGCGGAAAAAACGCTCGCCGAGGCCCAGGGCAAGGTGGACGCGGGCCTGATCACCGCGGCGCGCGAACGGGCGTCCGCCCTGCGCGCGGCGCTCGACAAGGGCGACGCGGGCGCGATCCGGTCCCAGACCGACGCGCTGACCGAGTCGGTGTACCAGGTGTCCACCGCGCTGTACCAGCAGACGGCGGGCGGCGGCCGGGCGCCGGATGCAGGCGGCGCCCCCCCAGTCCGCCCCACACCCTGAGACCCCGCGCCCCAGCGGGACGCAGCGCGCCCGGCGG
>JAUJNC010000303.1 GCA_030446525.1 Armatimonadaceae bacterium | reverse complement strand
GAGGCGAACGAAAAGTATGGGGCCGCGAACGTTCAGGTGCTGCGCCACGAGTTCCGGCAGGACGACCGCGCTATCGTCGAAAACAACACGACCGGGCTGGTCAAAATAATCGTGCGGCGCGAGCTGAACGGGACCGTCGTCGGCGCGCATATTTTGGGACCGAACGCGGGCGACATGATCCACGAATGGGTTCTGGCGATGCGCCACAAACTGCCCGCCCGCGCCATCGCCGACCTGATCCACGTCTACCCGACCGTCTCGGTGTCCAACCAGCGCGCCGCCCAGCGCTGGTACGGCAGCCTGAGCGATAAGCCGGCCGTCAAGGGCGCGCTTTCCCCCCTCGTCGGCCTGGAACCCCGCGACGCCAGCAAGTTGTGAGGAAGAAAAATGAAACAAACACAGTTCCCCGGTGCGGCGTTGTTCGGGGCGGTCCTTCTGGCGGGGAGGCGCGCGGCGGAAGCGCAGTCCACGTCCGCATCCAACGGACCGCTAAGATACACGGTGCGCACGAGCAAGCCCGTGTATGCGCCGGCGGAGACGGTCGTCATCGAGGCCACGCTAACCAATACCGGGAAGCAGCCGGTATCCGTGTATCCGCCGTCCTTGTACTCGGAGCGGCACTGGCTCGATAAAGGGAGCGATCTGCTGGCCAAGAGTCTGGAAGCCGTGCGGCTGCGCGCGCCGCGTCCGGAAGACGTCGTGCGGCTCACCCCGGGCCAGTCTGCCACCTACACCCATCGTTACGCCCCCCGCGTGGTCGCCCCACTGTTGACATCGGGAAAACACTCCCTGGCCGGGGAATACAGCACAAACCACCTGCGCTTGGACGGGATCTGGAAGGGGACTATCAAGACGCCGCCGTTGGCCTTCACGATCCGCTAGAAGCTGCCCCGCCCTCACCTCCGGCCTCTCTCCCGCCCTCACCCCTTGTCCCGCCCTCACCCCCGTCCCCTCTCCCAATCCTGGGAGAGGGGTGCCTGTGTCCGTGATAACCCCGGCTTCGCGCCACAGTTTGTTTTCGTGCGTAGCAGAAGTTGGCCCTGCTACAGGCCACCCCTCTCCCAGGATTGGGAGAGGGGACGGGGGTGAGGGCGGGGGCCAAAATCACGGCGGGCGCAACAAACCGTAATTTCACCAGCAGGAGGTCCCAGGCTGCCTGCCAAACTTGAGGGCGCAAATCCACCCACACAGGAGATCACCATGCGCCTACGAAGTCTCGCCGCCGCCTGCTCGCCGATCGTCACCCTCGCCCTTGCCGGCCCTTGCGCCGTTCGGGCGCAGGCCCCTCCCGCCTCGCCCGCCGCGAAAAGCGCCACCACCCGCTCACGCGCCTCCACCCGCACATTAGCGGCGACCGTGATTACCGTGGACCCGGCGGCGGGCACCGTGCAGCTCGCGCTTGCCGACGGCTCTGCCGTCTCCGCCCGGCTTTCGGGCAAATCGCGCTGTGTCAAACAAGGCAAGGAGGTCCGCCCGCAGGACTTCAAACCCAACGAGAAGGCGATGGCGCGGCTTTCGTTCCGTGCCGGCGGCGAGGTGTGGCTGCAGGACCTGCGGGACGCAGAGTCCCACGACGCCTACACCCGCGACCGGCGCGAGACCTGCGCCGGCGTGGTCGCCGCCAACACGGGCAGCCGGCTCGACGTGCGCCGCGCCGACGGCTCCGTGCTCGTGTTCCGCGTGACCGACAAAACCCTGGTCCGCAAAGGCGGCGCCCTGTCCGCCCTGACCGCCTACCCGGTCGGCGCATCCGTGGCGGTGAAGCCGCGCGGCCTGCCGTCGGGCGATGTGATGGCCTCTATCGTCGCCGAGACCGCCGCCGAGGTGGCCGCGGCCCACCTGGACGGGCTGGTCAATTGGGAGGGCGCCGTCGAAAGCGTGAACGTGGAAAAGGGCCACCTGGCGCTGCGCCGCGACGACGGCGTCCGGCGGGCGTTCGTGGTGGCGCCCACCGCCCGCCTGCGCCGGGCCGGGGCGACGATCGCCCTGGGCGACCTGACCCCCGGCACCGCCGTAGCGGTCCACCTGCTGCGCGGGGCCGACGCGAACGGGCTCAGGACCGCCGATGCCGTGTCGGTGATCGCGCCCAAGGAACCCAAGGCCAATAAGAAGTAATGGGGCAGTAAGGAACTTTCTTACTGGAGGGCATCGGTCAACGGGTCGCCCACCGCTTTCTGCCACTCGATGAGGCGATCGCGCAGCTCGCCGGCGATCTGCTGAACTTCCTCAAAGTTCATTGGCAGCTCATACCGCTCATCTCTCGGACTTGTCCGATACCGCCATGGGAGCAGAAGGTCCCTCAGTTCGTGCGGATCGTTGTCCAGGTCGAACAATTGGAAGCGGTCGAGATGCGGGTAACCGATGAGCTTCCAGCGCCGCGTGCGGATCATGCGCATCACGTCGCGGAAAGCCCCGTTGACCTGATCGCGATGTTCTTCGGCGCCGCCGGTCAGCACGGGTGTCAGACTGCGGCCTTCAACGGTCGCGGGCACAGAAACGCCTGCCCGTTCACAGATCGTCGGGTACAGGTCGTAGTCGTGGCACAGGGCACCGGATTGGCGGTTCTGCGGGATGCCCGGCCCGCGCAAAAGGAGCGGCACGCGCACGCTGTGGTCGTACAGGTTCTGTTTGCCCATCAGGCCGTGACTGCCGATAGCCAGGCCGTGGTCGCCGGTGTAGATCACCAGGGTGTCCTGGGCCTGTCCGTTGTCTTCCAGCGCCTGCAGAACGCGCCCGACCTGTTCATCCAGGTGGGAGATCATCCCGTAGTAATCCGCCAGGTGGGCTTTGACGGCCGCCTGGGTGCGCGGCCACCCTTCCAGCTGCTCATCGCGGCCGGTCATGTGGCCGTTGTCGAACGGGTGCTCCGGCATGTAGTTGGGCGGCAACGGGATGTCTGCCGGGTTGTAACGCCACCCGTCCGGCGGCGTGCGCGGGTCGTGCGGCGCGGTGAACGAAACGTAGGCGAACCAGGGCGACCGTGGCCGGCCCCGGAGGAAATCCACGGCGGCCTCCGCGAAAAGCTCGGAGCTGAAGCCCTTGATCTGCCGGCCGTCCTCCTTGAAGGTCATTTCGTGCGGTCCCATGCCGCGGTTGAACACCCGCCGCGTGATCCCGAAGCCGCGCTGATCGGGCGTGGCGTCGTTGTGCCACTTGCCCGTGAAGAAGGTCGTGTAGCCGGCGTCCGCCAGGGCCTGCGGCAGCAGGGTCAGTCCCGGTTTGATCCCTTCGCCGAAAAAGCGCACGCCGTTACGGAAGGCGTTGCAGCCGGTGAGCAGTTCAGCCCGGGCCGGCGTGCAGATCGGGATCGTGGTAAACGCGTGCGTGAAGGCCGTGCCGTTTTGCGCCAGCCGGTCCAGGTTCGGCGTGCGAACGGCCGAGTTGCCCAACGCCCGGATGGCATCGGTGCGGTGGTCGTCCGCGATCATCAGCAGGACGTTTTGTTGTTTGTTCATGGTCAGGTAGCGGTCCTCGCAGGATGCGCACTGTAACGCGCTTTCCGTGGTGCCGTCAAGCGTTCGACGGATTTTTCCACGCCGGGCGGGGCAAGAACTCGGAACCCGTGCGGAGCGGGCGCGTCTCATCGGCTGACGAGCGTGAAGACTCGCGGGCCGACCAGCCGCGCCTGATCCTGGCCGACGAGCCGCCGGCAACCTCGACTCGCACTCCGGCCAGGAGGTCTTCGACCTGTTCCTGGGACTGGTGTAACGGAGGTGTCGAAGGGCAACGGCCGGGGTCGCCCGTGGACGGGTCTTATGAGCTGCAT
>JAUJNC010000302.1 GCA_030446525.1 Armatimonadaceae bacterium | reverse complement strand
CCATTTCTTCCCCCAACTTCGCGCTGAGTCGAAGTGCCAGCGATTTTCCCAACCGAGACGTCATCCTCCCGTCCAAGCCCCTGCACACGTTCGGGCTCTACGACGGCCGGACCAGGCGGCTGTACCAGCTCACCCTGAAGGACCCCGACGTGCTGCGCCCGCTCGAGCCCGACCGCAGCGACGCCTGGCGCCGCCTCGATGTGGCGATCCTCCAGCGCTACCTGCTCGACGAGGTCCTCCAGCCGCGCTTCGCCGGCGGCGAGGATCTCACCAAGGGCTACGCCGCCCACGCCCGTGAAATCGTCCCGCAGGTGGACGGGGGCAAATACCAGCTCGCGCTGCTGCTCAAGTCCACCCCGCTCGGCGCCCTCGAACAGCTCGGCCGCCACGGCGAAGTCATGCCCCAGAAGAGCACGTTCTTCTTCCCGAAGGTGGCGACCGGGATGACGATCAACCCGCTCACGTGACGCACGCTTGCGGCGCCGGCGGGCGCCGCGGGGCAAGCCAGTTTCACGGGGCGGCAAGGTGAACGATGCGGATGCCCCCCGCGGGGACTGCCACCGTTACGCTTCGCGACCCGCCATCCGCTTTCACCTCGAGCGGCGTGTCCTCGGTCCACTCGGTCGCGCCGGTCACCTGCAGCGAGGTGGCGAGCGTCACCGTCGCCCCTTCCTCGCGGCGGGGGATGCCCAGGCCGTGCTGCGGCTTGTAGTTGCCGCGATTGTTGAACAAGGTCACCACCCAGCCCGTCTCGTTGCGGTTCAGCGAGTACTCCACGTCCCCGCGCACCTCCACCGGCAGCAATCCCTGGCGCAGGTGGAGCATGACCTTGGACAGCACGGGCGTGGCGCGATCGTCCAGCCCCAGCCCCTTGGGGATGCCGATCCAGATGATCTTCCCCTCCCCCACCGGGCGTGAAATCGCAACGGGGTCGCCTCCTTCGGCCGTCGCGATCGGCGTACCCTCCGGCGCGCCGCGACGATACCGATGAGTATTCGACGCCAGGCTTTCGCCTTTGCCGGGCTGGCCGGCCGTCCAGTGGATGCTGGCACTTGTGGCGTACTGACTCTCGTCCGCCGGCAGCTCGAGCGTGGCCGCGCCCGGGCCCTTCACCTGGTCGTCGGTGACCACGAGCGTCCCGCCGCGCTGCACGAAGTCGCGCAGCGCCCTGCCCCACTCCGCCGTGAGCCGCACGTCCCCGGCGAGGACGATCGCGCGGTAGCTGCCGGTGATGTCAACCGCCTCGGGCGCCCGCGAGGTCGCCAGCACGTCGAAGACCTGGCCCATCGGACTGTTGACGAACGACAGGCGCGGGCTGAGCAGCGGCTCGCCCTCGACCTCCGGCAACGGCCAGTACGCGATGTTGAACCAGTCGCGGATCATCGCGTCGTGACGCGAGTAGCCCAGCACCGCGGGGTTGCGGCCCGGCGGCACGCTGAAGGCGCCCGCGTGGTTCTCGTACTGATACCAGCCGTGCCCGGAATCGAGGAGGAAAGCGATCGGCGTATACGGCACGCCGCGATCCGGGTGCCGCTCGGCGAAGCGGATGAACTCGTCGGTGACGCGGCCGAACGGCGAGAGCTGCACGCGCTCGTCGCCGGGGCTGGGGATGAAATACTGGTCGAAGCCCTGCTCCAGGTAGATGCCGGCCGCCCCGGCCATGTAAGCCGAGTAGTACGCCTTGCGGTACCACACCAGACCCGCGCCGGAGAAGGCATCGTAGTGGGAGTGGAAGTAATTGGTGTACGGCCCGGCGATGTTCTGCCCGTTGATGAACGTGGTGGCGGTGTCGCCGAAGTTGGAGGAGTGGTACCACACCCAGTTCCGCTTGAACTGCCGCGACGCGCCGCGCAGGAACGCCCAGCGCAGCCCGTAGGCGGTGTCGTTCGCGGTCGCCTCGTGGGCCAGGGTGCGTTCGCCCCATTCCGCGAGCGCGTGAATGTAGGGCATCATGTCGGTGCTCATGGCCGACATCATGGTGGTCCACGGGCCGCCCGGGCCGGCCGGCGCCCCGTACGCGCGCTGGAACTTCGCCGGGATCGCCGCCGCCAGCGCGTCGCGATGCGCGTCCAGCACGTCCTGCCGATGCACCGCCTTGGCGATGAGCGCCGGGTCGAGCATGGCGGCGTAATCCACCGTGTACGTGTAGGCGGTGTTCTCCCCGGACATGTACCCGACGAACTGGTCCGCCACCGACGCCAGGTTCCGCGCCAGCATCGGCCCCTTCTCGCCAAACGTGTCACTCGGCGGCGGCATGGCGTAGTTGAGCAGGATGCCGAACGGGCTCTTGGTCTGCCTGAGCCAGGCGAGGAACGGCGAATCGTCGGACAGGAACTCGGGCAACTCCCCAAAGTAGATGACCGGGACGACCAGCTTGCTCGACCAGATGGGCAGGTCCTGCTTGCCGCCGTACTGCTGGATGAACAGCTTCTCGACCGCCGCGTCGCGGACGTTGAACGGGTAGAGCACGCGCGGCTCGGCGGCCTGCCGCCAGTAGGTGGCGGGCATGTTGAACAGCATCTGGAAGGCCCGTCCCGCCATGGGCGGCGTGTTCCAGCCCGCCGGCGCCGCCCAGTCCTTGGCCCGCGAGGCAAATGCAGACTGGAGGGCGGGCTGGTCTTGCCGGTGCTTCCGCAGCGGCGCCGAGTAATGGAACGGCGGCTTCTCGCGCAGCAGGGGCCGGAAGGCCATGTCATCGGTAATCAGGAAGGCGTCGATATGGCGCCGCGCCTCGCCCGGCGCGTCTACGACCAACTGCAATTCACCGGGGCCCGCCTTCAGGTCGGCGTCGGCGCTGCCCCAGCCGAACGCCCAGCCCCACATCAGCTTGACTTCGTCATCCTCCGGGATCGCGGCCTTGTCGCCGTACACCTGGTCGAAGGTGGCCTGCCCGGCCTGGTTGATGCGCACGCGGAACGGCTCGGCCTTCCTCTGGTAATCCGCATACCGCACCCACACCCGGTAGCGGCCCGCCGCCGGCACCTCGACCGGGTAGCGGGCCGTCGCCGCGGTCTCCTGCGGATGGGCCGCGATGGAGTTCCACTCCGACTCCCCGCCCTGCGACCACTCCGCCGCCACCCCCGGCCACGCGATGCCCACCCGCGCTGCTGCTCGAGCGGCGGCGTGGGAACCCACGAGGAGTTCGCACCCGCCACGTCGGTGGAGTGCTCCGCCTCGACCCAGAGGTACTCCGCTCCGCGGGCTTCCCCTATGGGCAGGACCGCAGCCAAACCGATCATCAGCAGAAGCAGGTGGTGAACGCGTTGAGCGTGCTTTGTCCGCATGCGCCTATGTACCGCGGACCAGGGGAGGCGTTCAGATGAGCGGCGTGATGATAATCGTGACCAACCGGGCGCACCCGCGCATCACCGCGGAGCCCGCCCCTCCCGGCGGAGCTTCTTCTCGGCGGCGGCCTCGAGCAGCTTCAGGTTCTTGAGGTTGGCCTTGTAGGCGACGTCGATCGCATCGCCGACGAGGGGCACGAGGCCGGGCAGCCAGTCGACGAAGATGTTGAACGCCATGCGCGTCTGCACGACCTTGCCGAGGTCGTGACGGCGGGCGACGTAGACCAGGTAGGTCGACGCCAGCGCGGTCAGCGTGTCGCCGACGGCCGGGAGCAGCAGGCCGATGATCGCGTCGCCGCCGAACTTGACGCCCATGATCTCGTACTCGGCGTCGAGCCAATGGGCGAGCCGGCGCGCCCGGCGGAGGTCGGCCTCCAGGTCGGCCGGCCCGGCGGCGCGCCAGTCGCCGGGCTCTTCAGCCGAACGGTCGCCGGCGCGCTTCACGTTGACGGT
>JAUJNC010000301.1 GCA_030446525.1 Armatimonadaceae bacterium | reverse complement strand
TGGCTCGAAGGCCCGCTCCAGTCGTGGGGCGGGCGATCGCGCTGGGATGTGCGCGACACGCAGACCGAGCCGACCAAATCGGGTATCGTCGGGCTGCTCGGCTGCGCGCTCGGATACCCGACGGGCGATGAGCGGCTGCAGTGGGAGTTGGACGCCGGGCTGCTCTTTGGCGTCCGGGTGGAGAACCCGGGCCGCGTTCTGGAAGACTACCAGACCGTTACCGACTTCCTACCCACCGCCGAAGGCAGCTATAAGCACAGTGGCGTGAAAACGGCGGCGTCACTGGAAAGACTGCGCGCTGATCCGGACGCCCGACCGGCGACCATCGTCTCGCCCCGGTTCTACCTGGAGGACGCCGCGTTCCTGGTCGGACTGGAGGCCAAAGAGGCCGCGCCGGACGACCTGCTCGCCCGCTGTGCCGACGCCCTACGGCGCCCGACCTGGCCGCTGTTTTTGGGACGCAAGGCGTGCGTCCCGACGCGTCCCATCTTTGACGCATTGACCGACGAATACGATGGGCTGGAAGACGCGCTTTGCCGCCGACCGTGGTCGTGGTTGAAGGGAGAGAACCGGCAGCGTGAGCGGCCGAAGCGGGAGACGCTGACGGCGTTCGTTGAGGATCCTGCCGGGCCGCTAGTGCGTCAGGACGCCCTGAGAATCAACCCGGCGCGCCAGTACGGGTTCCGCAACGCGCGCCCTGTGCAGCCGCCCGTGCTCGTCGTGGACGTTTACCCGGAGGAAACGACATCATGATTTACCTTTCGCTTTTGGAGCTTTCGCCCCGATCGCGGCAGGTGCAGGCCGAGCTTCGCAAGCCTTACGAGATGCACCGAACCCTTAGTAAGGCCTTCGTTAACGACCCGGACGGCAAGGCCGCCGAAATAGAGACAGGTGACAATTGGGAGTCGGCGCGCTGTTTATTTCGCGTGGATGAGATTGCCTCGTCGCCTGAGCCGCGTTTACTGGTGCAATCACGTGTCCGCCCCGAGTGGGAGCGACTGACGGTCAAGGCTGACTACCTGGCCGCGCCGCCCTGCGTCAAGGCATGGTCGCCAACGTTCCGCACCGGGCAGGTTCTTGCATTCCGATTGCGAGCGAACCCTACCATCAAGGAGGACAGCAGGAAGAATGGCAAGAAGAACGGCAGGCGCATCCCGCTGCTGACGGAAACAGACCGTCTGGCATGGCTCGCCCGTAAAGCTCAGATCGGCGGCTTCGGCCTGAGCCGCGTTGTCGCGAGACAGGAAGATCCTTTGGAGTGCCGAACAGCGGGAGGCTGCGCGACCACGCTGAACGCAGTCCGCTTCGATGGCATGCTGGTTGTGCGCGATCCGGCGGCATTTATGCAGGCCCTGGAGGCAGGTATTGGTTCCGGAAAAGCGTTCGGATTCGGGTTGTTGTCCGTCGCGCGAGTGGCGAGATGATTACCGCACGTGAGAGACCGTAGGAGCAAACAGGAGGCTGATTGATGACAACTTTTACACTGGAATTGCCCGAGGAGACCGTCGAACGGCTGCGCGCCGACGCCGAAATGCAAGGTGTGGACGCGGCGGAGTTGCTGCGCGTCTTGGTCGAGCAGCGCTACGCGGCCACGCCGGGTACAGCGCAAAGCGGCGAACCGGGTGACGAGGAGCCGCCGAAGACGCTCGCGCAGGCGCTCGACGGGCTGATCGGAACGGTTCACAGCGGCGGCAAAGATCGGCTGCCGGAGGAGACGGGCCACGCCTTTACCGACTACGTGATCCGCAAAAAGCGGGAAGGCCGGCTGTGAGCCCCGCCGTCACCGGGCGAACCGTTCTTTGCGATGCCGGGCCGCTCATCGCCCTGATCGACGCCGACGACGAGCACCATGCGCGCTGCGCCGCGATCCTGCCCACGTTGCCCGTCCCGTTGGTGACGACGTGGCCCTGCTTCACGGAGGCGATGGCCTACGCCGGTGGGGTCGGTGGCTGGCCCATGCAGCAGCAGCTTTGGCGCTTTATGGAGCGGGGCGCGCTGGAGATCTACGACCTGACCGACGCTGACAGGGCCCGGATGCCGGTGCTAATGGCGAAGTACCGCGACACGCCGATGGACCTGGCCGACGCGTCGCTGGTGACCGCAGCGGAAGCGCTCGGACTGCGCCGCGTGTTCACCACGGACAGCGACTTCTACGCCTACCGGATCGGCACTGGGCGGCAGGCCGGCGTTTTCGAGGTGTTGCCGTGATGCCGCCCCCCTACGGCGCTTCCGGGACGGCGTGATCCCGGACCGGTAGGCGCAACGCCACCCCAAGGAGGAACCCCGAGTGGATGATCTGCACGCACTGCCCAAGATCAGGGACAGCCTGTCCTCATTGTACGTCGAACACGCCCGCATCGACCGGCACGAGAAGAGCGTCGCCATCCATGACAAGGAAGGAATGACGCCCGTGCCCGCCGCCGCGCTGTCCGTGCTCATGATGGGGCCGGGCACCACCATCACGCACGCCGCCGTTCAGGCGCTCGCGGACAACAACTGCCTGGTGGTCTGGTGCGGCGAGGAGAACGTCCGGTTCTATGCCCAGGGCACGGGCGGCACGCGCAGCGCCGCCCCGCTTCTGCTGCAGGCGCGGCTGGCGTCGAACGAGACGGCGCGGCTCGAAGTCGTGCGCCGGATGTACCAGATGCGCTTTTCGGAAACGACGGAAGGGATCATGACTGTGGAAAGCCTGCGCGGCCTGGAGGGCGTGCGGGTGCGCGAGGCATACGCACGTTTGAGCAAGGAGACCGGCGTCGTCTGGACCGGGCGCAACTACGACCGCTCCAGTTGGAGCGAGGCCGACCCCGTGAACCGCGCGCTTTCGTCTGCCAACTCCTGTCTGTACGGCCTGTGCCACGCGGCGATCCTGGCGACCGGCTACAGCCCCGGCATCGGTTTCATCCACACGGGCAAACAGTTATCCTTCGTGTATGATATCGCCGATCTCTACAAGATCGAGGTAACGGTTCCCGTAGCCTTCCGGGTCGCGGCGGAGAACCCGCCGCATCTGGAGCGGGCGGTGCGCTTGAAGTGCCGGGATGTGTTTCGGGAAACCAAGCTGCTGCAGCGCATCGTGCCCGACATTCAAAAGGCGTTGAACGTCAGGGAAGACCTGCTGGAGGGGTTTGCGCCCGATGCGGACCCCGCGTTGCCGACGGAGTTGTGGACGCCGGAGAGCGAGACGCGAGCGGCTGGGGAGGAGCCCTGATGGTGGTTCTACTTCTGGAGCGTGTGCCCGCGACCTTGCGCGGCGAGCTCAGCCGGTGGATGATCGAGCCGCGCACGGGGGTGTTTGTGGGGCAAGTCTCGGCGATGGTGCGCGATAAGCTCTGGGAAAAGGCGTGTTGGAACGCCAAAGGCGGCGCGGCGATGCTGTTGTACAGCAGCCCGACGGAGCAAGGGTTCGCGGTGCGCACGTTCGGGGACACGAGCCGAGATATAGTCAATATGGAAGGCTTGATGCTGGTTCGTGTCCCGAAACGCACCCGCAACAAGGAGGACAGTTCCCGCCAAGCGGCGAATGATTCTGAAAACTCCACGTCTTCCGAGGGTTTTAAGTAGACGTCCGTATGAGTTTTCCCCACGTGCGTGGGGGTGGACCGGCGACCACGGTGCTGGTCATGTGGCGTGCATAGTTTTCCCCACGTGCGTGGGGGTGGACCGAATGGTCCCGTGACGCCCGCTGCGCCGTCGCCGTTTTCCCCACGTGCGTGGGGGTGGACCGGCGGTGGCGGGTAAGCTTCGCGCCGCAGGGGTGTTTTCCCCACGTGCGTGGGGGTGGACCGTCAATGATCATTAGACGCTCAGAT
>JAUJNC010000300.1 GCA_030446525.1 Armatimonadaceae bacterium | reverse complement strand
CTTTTGCAGCGACCGCTGCGCCTCGGCATCCAGATCCTCCCAGAGCATCCAGCCAGCGTGGCCAAGAAAGGCGGCCCAGAGCGCCGACTGCCACTGGTCCCCCCAGCCTTGGTGATCTCCGTTGGCCTTATGGGTGGCCGCCACGCCCTTGATCAGTTTCACGGCGCGCGCGAGGGTCTCATCGCGGGAGGCGCCGACGGCTTTCTCGTCGAAGCTGCCGGTCCTGAGCACCACCGCCACGCCGTAAACAGCGCACGCTGCCGGGCGGATATCGTGCTCGCCCACGCCGGGCACGGTGTACATTCGCCGCGCGTTATCTTCCTGAAACGTCTTCGCTATCCAGGCGACGTTGTAGCGGGTGTTGTTCAGCAGGATCTGCCGGCACTGCCAATAGTCCTCCCCGGCGGGCTCTGTCTGCTTGAAACGCTTCCAGTCGATCGGCGCGACTTTTGCGCTTGCGTCGGTGCTCTGCGCGCCGCGCGTCGGCGCCGCTGCCAGAGCGCCCAGTAAAAGCATCAGGCTCAGGATGGATCTCGGAAAAGGGTTGATCATTTGGCTGTATACCGGAGAAAGCCCCTCCACGTTCACCGGCGGGGTGGAGGGGCTAGGAGACTGGTGTTATTGTGCCAGGTAAAGGTCGCGTCCCTTGACGAGCGCTTCGATCTTCCGGTCGGCCACGGACCGCTTGAGCATCCAGAAACCGCAGTCGGGATGTATCCAGCGCACCCGCCCTTCCCCCAGCCGCTTCTCGGCACGCTCGACGCGGGCGGCGACCTCGTCCGGCGTTTCGATAGGATTGACCTTGACATCGATTACGCCGATGCCGATGTCGATCCGCGGGTCGGCATCTTTCAGCGCGTCCAGATCGCTTTCCGGCCGGTGCGCCAGTTCCAGGACCAGATGATCGCAGTGCAGCGCGTTCAGGAAGGCGATGATCCGCTCCCAGGAGCCCTTCTGGATGATCTGCCCGCCATAGTTGCCGAAGCACAGGTGCACCGCCCGCTCCGTGCCGGCGTCCACGGCGTCCAGAACCCGGTTGAGCGCCCGCGCCGCCAGCGGCCCGTCCTCCGGCTTGCCGGGGATGTTGGCCTCGTCCACCTGCACGCAGGCGCAGGGCAGCCCCTTGACCTGTCCCGCCAGAACGTCGGCCACCCCCATCAGCAACGTCTCGAAGTCGCCGTAGTGGCGGTCGAGCAGCGTGCGGGCCAGCATATAGGGGCTGGTGACGGTGAATTTGAACGGCCCGCCAGCGACGCTGGCTGCACGCTCGCAGTCCGAGAGCAGGTCGAGCGCTCCCTCACCGAGCTTTCCCTCCACCACGGCGGCGGGACGGCGGCGGAAACCCATGCCCTCCTGGCGGCGAAAGGCTTCCGCCTCGCTGCGGCCCAGTTCCTTGCGCGCGCCGGTCATGGCGTGAACGAAGTACTCGATCATGCCATTGGTGTCGGGGTGGTTCGGATCGAAACGGTACATCTCGCCGTCGGTGGGCAGATCGATTCCCGCCTGCCGCTGAATATCGAAGATGACGCGGGTGGCGTCGATGAGGCCCTGCTCCGAGGGGAAGGCCTGAAGCCATTCCGGCACGGGATAGGAGCCGACCGTGGTGGTCCGTATACGTGGCATATTCATGGTCTGGATGATCCCTGGTTTTCGATGGTCGAAACGGTGGCGTTTGTGGTGCCATGTCGAATAAGGGCATAGAACGTCATGGGCTTTCCTTTCTAAAGTACAGGATTCTCGTGGGCGCAGGTCAATGGATGTTTCACGGCACGGACGTAATCTTCAGGCTGATGGCGGCCTCCGCCACCGGCTCTTTCAGATTGATCCCCAGCCGCGTCGGCTTGACCGGCGCATCCTCGCGAATCTCTTCGGCATCTACCGTAAAGTCGCGCCCCCCGGTGTCAATCTCCACGCGCAGCGTTTCCTCGCCGTCGCGGACGAGCAGACTGCCATCGGGCTGGCGCTGCCATGAGCCGAGCGTCAGCACCGCCGTGCCGAAAGTCCGCGCGCTCTTCATCTCCACGCGGTCGGTCACCGTCAGTGATCCGGCGCCTTCCCGCGAGTAGACGAAAGTGCGCCGCAGACTCTTCAAGTCCGGCGCGGGGTAGGCCGAGGTCAGTTCAAGCTCCAGCGTATCGGCGGCATCCGTGAAGTCCGCGCGCAGCACGCGCGCCTCGGCATCCCTGCCCTGGCGCTGGAAAGTTCCCGCTACGAGGGGCACCGGATGGCCGTAGGAGTTGAGCAGCTTGCTCTCGTAGCGACGGGAGCTGAAGGTGCGGGCCGTGTAGGTCTCGCTGCCGGGGTCCAGCAGGACGGGCCGCCCGCCGCTGACCACCACATACGAGCCGAGGTCGTTGTGGTTGTGGTGCTCGGCGTTGTGGCCACCCTTGAGCGCCACTCCCAAACGAGCCGACGAGCCCGGCCTGGGACGTCCCACAAGGACGCCGGCCTGGTCAAACCAGTCCCGCAAGCCGGGGCCCGAGGCCGGGGTCGCCTTCGTCTTCGTGACTGCCGCCGGCGGCACCGCAGCGCCCTCAACCCCATAGATCATCGTCTCGAACAGGTTAGGGAAAATACTTTTCGTTGTCTCCGGCCCGTACCGCGTCAGGCCCAGTCCGAGCCGCCGATTGAGCAGGTACATGACGACGGGTGTGGGCCGGGCGAAAACGCCGCAGTCGGCGAAGGCGGGGGCGATATTGTTGATGATCTGGATACGCGCGGGGTAGGTGGCCGGCATCCGGGCCTCCGGCACGGCCAGCAGGTCCAGCGCTCCGCGCGTGGCGTGGCGAACGGTTTCGGACAGCATCACATAGTGCCCGAAGCCGTAGTTCCAGTAACCTAGCCCCTCGCTGCAGTAGCCGTCGGACGTGAAGCCCGCCAGAAAGTTGCGTGAGTATTTCTCCGCCGCCGCCACGAACTCGGCGCGCTCCTCACGCGAGGCGATCTGTGTCAGGGCGGCGCCGGTCACCCCGGCCAGACAGACGGCGTTCCAGTTGTGGGAGGCCTTCAGCCAAAACATGGTCCGAGAGGGTGCCCTCTGGCCGTGGATAAAGACGGGCGGGCTCTGGCCGCGGATCATGGTGTGGTAGGGGTCCAGCACGCGCCGCTTGACGTTGGCGCGCAGCTCCTGCCGGGCTGCCGGACTCAGCCGTTCGCCCACGAGATAATCGGCCAGGGCCAGGTTCCAGCCCAGCTTCGAGGACCAGAGATCGACCTCTATGATCTCGCCGTTGAAGTTCTTCAGCTTTTCGTCCGTGGCCGGCAGCACCCAGGTACGCTCGGCGGACACGGCATGGATGAGCGCTTCGATAGCGGGCAGGAACCGGCCCTTGTTTTCCACGCATTCGGCCAGCACCAGCGGCGTGAGGCGGCTGCGTCGGGCTTCCGCGACTTTTTGAAAAGGGGTGCGCTGGCCGGTACGCGAGAACTCCAGATAAAGGTCGTCCGACTGCTCGGGCAGCGGCTGCGGAAGCAAAGCTTCCGCCCGTTTTACTGCATTCTGGTAGTGCGGCTGCGCGGCCAGCGCGTCCCAGGTGGCGCGGTCGGTGATGGGCTGTCCGGGGCCGTTGGGCTTTTCCGGAAGCATCGCCGCCACCGCCTTCACACGATCCTGGTCCAGCGGCGTCACTCCCGGCGCCGGGGCGGCAGCGCCCGGCAGGGCAGCCAGAAGCAGCGCCGTCAGCGTGAGAAGCAGCGGCAGCAAATACGAAAAGTAATTCATAGGGTGTTTCCTTGTATTATACGTGAAAGACTGTCCTTCGGGGTCTACCCGTTCTCGTGCGAGCATGACAATTCTCTATCGGGGCAGGTA
>JAUJNC010000007.1 GCA_030446525.1 Armatimonadaceae bacterium | reverse complement strand
GTCGTTGATTTGAACACCTCGGTGGCGGAGTCGCTTCGACCACTTCTTCGGCCGGGCGTCGAAGTGGTCGGTTCGCATGCAAGCAGTGAGGAGCTGGGCAGACCCGTTCACCGGCTGCTCAGCACCAGGCCTGCAACCGAGCCGGTGGTGCAGCCCGCTGGCAGAACAGGTCGCCGTTCCGTAACGGCGCCAATCCTATCGCCGTCGATCCCGTCTCTGCCGGCTTTCCCCCACCTGGCGCCAGACCTGAGGAACCCGAAGAGCGGACGTCTCGATGCCAAAAAGGTGAGTAAGCTCTTTGGCATTCCTCTCGGAAAGATTGCTATGATTGCGGGCGGAGAACCTGCGGCCGTGTACAAGACACCCGATGCGCTGTCCTTGCAGCCCGGCCTTGCTCTCTTTGAACGGATCGCTTCGGCGCTGCTGCACTTGGTGGGGTCCTATGAAGGCTTGCGCATCTGGCTCAACGCCCCGGAACCCGACCTGGAAGGTGAGACGCCCCGCGCGCTGCTGCTGGAGAGGGAAGGGGATGTGGTCGCCGAACTGCTGGAAGATATGATGGCGGGGCAACCCGGCTGATGCGTGAAGCGGATGAGTTGGCAGCGGCGCTATCTCAACTGCCGACTCGCACGTACTGTCGGGTGCTGTTTCGGGCGGTGTTGCAGGCCAAGTTATACGGCTATGATAGGCCCACCCCTTACCCCAACATCATCCCCCTCTACAGCCGTGGCTCCGTAGATCACGGTGGGCGATACACCCCGCGCGGCAGCATGGAGACGCTGTACATGGCAGAGGATCCCACCACGGCGTACATGGAGGTGGATCGCGCCTACAAGAAGGCGGAGGGGCTCAATCGGGACGCGGTTCCTCCCACCGCCCCGCCCATCATTCTCTTTCAATGCAGTGTCTACATCGAGGCGATCCTGGATCTGACGCTGCCCGAAGTTCAAGCGGCTCTGGGCACGAATGAAGAAGAACTCACGCGCCCCTGGCGTTTGCTGCAAAAGCGCGGTGGTATGCCTCCGACGCAGACGCTGGGTAGGCTTGCTTTCGACAGCGGCCGCTTTCAGTCGATTCGCGCCCCCTCCGGGCGATCCCGAGGCGGCGTCTGTCTGGCCGTATTCACCGGGAGGATCACGGCGCCGTCTTTTGTCGAAGTGTATGATCCCTATGGACAGCTCAGCGCGCGGCTCCCTCCTTTTTAGATTGGCAGGTGTGTCTTCCGGCCCGCAGGGCCGGTTGGACGAAGGCCCTCGAGGTGGGTCGTTCACGGCCCGGCACTCCGACAAGCAGAGGAAATTACGCGTCCAGCGACCGAAAATAGATGAGAAGTCGCCACAACAAGGAGCAAGCCGTGCCTTCATTCCGCCTCAGCAACGTCGTAAAGGGTGTGCTCGCGGGCAGCGTGTGTCTCGGAGCCGACATGGCCACCCGGGCCTTGGGTGGTGACGGC
This sequence comes from Armatimonadaceae bacterium, assembly GCA_030446525.1. The sequence goes on along the minus strand of JAUJNC010000007.1, from coordinate 51,933 downwards.
GGTGGCGCACCCACGTGGCTTCCTCTTGTTGCCGTCGGCGGACAAATCAGTGTCGAACTGGTCGCGGCGCGTCTCGACGAGGCTGTCAAGAAAGGCTTTCGCCCGCACGAGTTCCTGCACCAATCCTTCCTTCCCGATGCAGTTGGTGAATCCATTCGCCGCGTGATTGAAGCGACGGCAGACACGAAGCGCGGTGACATGAACCGTATCGCCGAAGCCGCCCCGAAGCATTGGAAAACGCTGATTGCGCTTCGGTCCGACGACATACCAAAGGGCGTGGCGGACAGTAACCGCTTGGCAACGCTGGCGACGAACACGAACCTGTGCCCGGATGATTGGGCGCGGTTCGTACGCTACATCGCCCGTCAGGAAGGCATCTCTTACGGCGCCCTGAAGGACGAGATCGGCGACGTGAGTAAGGCGCTGCATGCCGAATTCTGGCACACGTTCATCCAGGTGCTCGCCGAAGATTTCCAAAACAAGGGCAAGGCGTACGGCGAGTTCTCGCTAATGTTGCAGCTAGGAACCAGCGCTAAGTTGGACCGGGTTCTTGATCTGCTCGAACAACAAGCGGCGAACGCGCAGTCAACTCAGCCAGCGACACGGCTGTGGAACGTGCCGCCCAACAACGTGCATTTCTCAGGTCGCGAGGCTGTGCTGAAGGATCTGCATGACGCGCTGGAAAGCCATCCGCGTGTGGCCCTGCGCGGCATAAGTGGAGTGGGCAAGACCGAAGTCGCCATCGAGTACGCCCACCGGCAGCGAAAGGCAGATAAGAATAAGGCCCTCTTTTACGTCCTTGCTGATTCACGCTCAAACCTGGAATCCGGTTTCGCCGCCATCGCCACGGACTTGCTCAAGCTCGTTCCGCCGGAGGAACAGAAGAGGAGCGTGGCCGTCGCCGCCACGAAACAGTGGTTCGACAGTGAAGATGGATGGCTCCTCATCCTCGACAACGCCGACGATTTTAGCTTCGTGAGCGACTTCCTGCCTTCCAACACCGACGGGCGCGTCTTGTTGACCACGCAGGATTCCGCAGTCATCGACATCGCGCGGGGGGTGCCCGTCGGGAAGATGGGGGGCGAGGAGGGGGCGTGCTTCTTGCTGCGCCGGGCGGGTCGTCTTGGGGAGGGCGACGGACTCGAAAAGGCCGATGCCGAAGATCGAAGGGCGGCGGAGGCGCTGAACGCCAAGGACCTACTCGACGGTCTGCCGCTTGCGCTCGAACAGGCCGGGGCCTACATCCAGGCGTCGGGGACGCCTGCCGAGTACCTGGAACTCTACAAGAACGAAGGCCCGGCGCTGCGCAAGCGGATCGTCAAGAAGATCGGATCGCGCTCGAAGGAGCAGAAGACGGTAGCTACCACGTTTTCGTTGGCGTTGAGCAAGATCACCGAATTGAGGTCCGGCGATGATGAGAACGTTATCGCCGTCAAGTGCGCCGCCGAAGACCTGCTGAAGCTGTGTGCCTTTCTCGCGCCCGACGCCATCCCTGAGGAGATTCTCGTCGAAGGCGCTCCCGACCTTGGCGACTATCTCGGCCCTGTGGCCTCCAACAAACTCCTGCTCCAAGATGCCTTCTCCGAGGCCAGCCGCTACTCGCTGTTGCACCGCGACGGCGGCACCCGGACGCTTTCGGTGCACCGTCTGGTGCAGGTGGTGCTGCAAGATGGCATGGACGCGGACATGCGTCGTCTCTGGGCAGAGCGTGCGGTGCGGGCTGTGAACCGCGCCTGCCCAGATCCTGCGGTGTACTCCAACTGGCCTGCTCACGACCGACTCCTTCCCCACGGGAGAGAATAGACCTCTTGCAAAAGTGGCTTTACCATGATGAAATGGAGGCAAAGCGATCCCACTTTCCATCAAGTTTACCTTCCACTATGTTCTACAATACCATCAAAGACAGTAAACCCGAAGACTTCAAGCGCCTCACCGGCGTTCACCAAGAAACCTTCCGAACCATGCTCGACGTGCTGGCTCGCGGCATCCGTGCCTTTCGGGCGACTCCTGCCAAACTGTGTCTGGCAGACCGCCTCGATGAGCTTGATGTACTGGCGCGAGTACCGCACGCAGTTTCACATCGCCCACACCTATGGCGTCAGCGAAGCCACCGTCTGCCGCACCCTCGTCAAAATAGAGAACGTGCTCATCCAGTCTGGTCAATTCCACTTGCCCGGCAAGAACGCACTGCTGCACCCTGACAATGACCCGGACGTGGTGGTACTCGACGCGACCGAGTGTGCCGTGGAACGCCCGAAAAAAACAGCACCGGCACTACAGCGGCAAAAAGAAGCGCCACACGCAGAAAAGCCAGGTGATCGCGGACAAGAACAGCAAGAAGATAATAGCGACGCCCATTTTCTTGCGGCAAGACGCATGATATGACGCTCTTCAAAGAAAGCCGGACCGTGCTCCTAGCCCGACGCTATGCCTGGGCGACTCGGGCTATCAAGGTCTTGGTAAGCAGCATGAAAACAGCCAGACCCCCAAGAAGAAGACAAGACGAAGCATCATCGCTTGAGCCAGGAAGAGAAAGCAGCCAATCGCCAGTTGTCCTGGGAGCGTCTGCTAATCGAGCATATCATCGGTCGTCTGAAGGTGTTTCGCATTCTTTCCGAGCGCTACCGGAACCGGCGCAAGCGTTTTGGCTTGCGCTTCAATCTCTTCGCGGCCATCTACAACATGGAATGCAATGACTGAACTTATGCAGCATGTCTATCGTGCCAAACTTATCGTCGACTTGGACATGGCATTTCCCGAAGTCGGGCGGCTACTCAATCATACCGGCTACTACTTGGATGAGCGTGCACAGTATGTTGAAGCTGAGCGGCTGTACCAGCAAGCGTTAACAATACGGAAGCAAGCTTTAGGTATATACCACCCCGATGTAGCAACGAGCGGGAACAACCTGGCAGAGCTGATACAATGAACCCAAGGCAAGTATGATCAAGCTGAGCCGCTGTACCAGCAGGCGTTAACAATACGGGAGCGATCTTTAGTGTAGATCACCCAGGTGTGGCTGATATCCTGAACAACCTGGCGGGGTTGTATGACGTTCAGGGCAAGTATGACCAAGCCGAGCCACTGTTCCTAAAGTCATTGGAGAATGCAGAAAAGGCTCTCGGTGCGGACCATCCTCGGCCAATAGCCTCCCACAACCTGGCGCGGCTGTACTCTGGCGAGGCCAGTACGCCGAAGCCGAACCACTATTCAAACGGGCGCAGGCAATAGTGGAGAAGGCGCAGGGGACGGAGCACCCTTGACCTAGCCTATAGCCTTAATGAATGGGCGGTTCTCTACCTCAAACAGAATCGTTGCGCCGACGCCGAGCCGTTGTTCCAGCAGGCGCTGGCGATATGGGAAAATGCCTTGGGACCGGAACACCCTAACGTGGCGACGGTTCTGGAATACTACGCTTTCCTTCTCCGTCAAGTAAACCGAGAGGTGGAAGCGGAAGCAATGGAGGTGCGGGCGCAGGCCATACGGGACAAGCATGCGCGGGAAAATCCGCCGCCGTAGCTTGCTTCGTGTATAAAGATTGTGAGGGTAAACCTCGGGAGGGAGGGGCCGCTCTGCCGGCGGAGCCGGCAAAAAAAGTCAGGAAGTCGGAGGTGGGACCTCGACGTGCAGCGTCTTTGCCCCCCGCGTCAGAGAGACGCCGTTTTGCCGCAGAACGAAGTGGTGCGTGGCGCCGTCCGCGAAGACGATGTCGGCGGCGAGTGTCGCGTTTTCCACTTGGGCGCTTTTCACGGCGGTGACCGGGACCGGCTTGCCGGGGGCGGCGGGCGCGAAGACGTACAGGAAGTGGACGGGGCCGCCGCGGCGCTGGGTGAAGTAGGCGGTGGGCATGGGGATCGCGCCGGTGCGCCCGGGTACCCTGGGGATCCAGCCCTGCACGACGGGCTTTTCCTGGCCCTTGATGATACGGACGGTCAGGCCGGGGGCAGGCAAAGGGAAGATGCCCAGGTTCGCGCCGTCCGGCCTCTTCGTGACGACGCTTTTGGCGGCCTCGTCCACGGTCACATCGGGGGCGTCGAGGTGGAAGGTACTCTCGTAGGTGTGCTCGGCGGTGTCCGTCGGGGTGAGGGTGTCCACGACGATCCAATAATCGGGCCTGGCGAAGAGGATGCGGCGCGTGTGGACGACGTTCTTCTGGCGCTCCGGCCCCCAGCCTTCGTCGGGCGCCTGTCCGAACGAGGCGGCGGCGTAGTCGTAGTCGGTGGTGGTCTTCCAGGTCAGCGGGACGGGGTCTTTGGTGACGTAGGTGTCGCGGGGCAGGCCCCGGCGCTGCTGCTCCAGGCCGTCCACGTGGACGACGTTGTGCCCGCGCGCCGACAGGACGTAGCGCCGCATCTCGGAGGCGTCGTAGGCGTACGTGCCGGCGTCGAAGACGAGGCGCGCGCCCCAGGCGTGCAGCACGAACGAGAGCTTGTCCTCGTGCTGGTGGCCGTAGCCGAACGGCCCGGCGTCCATCGCGAGGAAGCGGGCGTCGCGGTCCCAGCCGGAGCGCATCACGGCCCACCCGGCGTACGGGAACAGATACGAGGTGTGCGCGGGCGGCTGCCCTTCCTTGCCGTCGGAGGCCACCCAGGCCCAGTCTTGGCGGTGGGGGAACAAGGTGAGCCCGTCGCGCAGCACGCGGGGCACGTCCACGTTCCCGGACGAGTCGTTGAAGGGCGGCACGCCGCGGTCCGGCGTCATCGCCCACAGGTTCAGCGCGTACATCTTCTCCAGCCCCTCCTGGTAGCCCGGAGGGAGCGGGATGTCGTTCACGCGGGCCAGGCGCAGCGCCCCGACGAAGTTGACGAGGGCGACGTTATGGTAACCTGGCGTGAGCTCGATCTGCGCGCCGTCCGGGTAGACCTGGGCGTTGATCTCGCGCCGCAGCCGCTCCAGCGCGTTCTTGCGCCACCGGGGCGCGTCCCTGAACTCCGGGAACAGGGCGCTGACGTGGAACTCCCCATTCGCTTCCATGGTCAGCCAGTTGCCGCCGGCGCTGGGGAAGGCGTCGAGGTAAACCGCGTGGCGCCGCATCGCCTCCACCATGGCGAGCAGCACGGCGTCGGGGAAGACGTCGGGCGAGCGCACCAAGCGGTGGTAGATCTCCGGCCATTCGCGGCTCATGCGGATGCCGGCCTCGATGGTGCGCCAGCGCGAGAAGGGGCCGTTGTTCGCCTTGCCCTCCGGGGGCGGGCTGCTCCGGATCCAGTCGTGCATCTGCCGCGCCAGCTCCCGGGCGTACTTGGGGTCGCCCGTTGCCGAGTAGGCGCGGGCAAGCGACCCCCAGGCGCTGTGCCGGTTGAGCTGCCACGTCCATTCGTTGTCGCGCGCCCAGCGCGAGCCGGGCTGCGTGGTCGGGTTGTAGGACCAGTCGATCTCGTCGCCGAACGTGTGCGGGATGCCGACTGGCGCGAACCGGTGCGCGAGGGCCGAATCGGCGCCGGCCCGGTCGTTGGCGGAGAGTTCCTTCGGCGGGGCGGCCGGGTCGAAGTGCCATCGGGGCGCGGTGCGCGTCCGCAGATGCGCGGCGAACGCGGCGCGCCCCCCCGCGGCATCGCCCTTGTCCAACGCGGCCTTCACGGGGGCAAGCTCCGGGCGCGACAGGTCGAGCGCGGCGAGCAATGGGTCCTCCATCCGTTCCTCCTTCGCCGGCGCCGCCCGAGGGCACGCCAGGCCGGCCGCCGCGCCCGCCATCCCAGACAGAAACCGCCGCCGCGTCACGCCGCCGTGCTTTTTCATCCGGCCGTCACCCTCCGTCCTGGTTTGCCGTCGACCCGCAGCTCGGTGAGGCTCAGGCTCCCGGCAGGGCCGTCGGTGACGAGCAGGCGAGTCCCATCGTTCAGGATCACCTCGGCGGACGCTTCGCCGGTCGCACGCACCTGCTTGACCGGGCTGATCGCGCCGCGTTTCAGCGGGACCAGCAGGGTCGGGAACCGCTGGACGCCCGCGCCCTGGCGCGTGTGCAGGGTGGTCGCGGGGACGTACTGCGGGTCCATGTCCTTGCGCACGTGCCAGCCCAGAAGCTCCCGGCTCGGTCTGCTGCGACGCCGCGCGCCCCTCCAGCTTGTCCGCGAGCAGCGGCACGACGGCGAGGTTGGCCTTGCCGGCATCGGCGGTGGCGACGGTCCCGGTGGCCTGGTCACGCGTGGTCTGCGTCGTCAGCAGGTGCCAGCGCGCCTGGTACGTGTGCGCGGCCCCGTCCTTCGGCGTCAGCGTGTCCGCCACGACGAAGAAGGCCGCCCCGGCAGCAGGCCGCCCCGGCCTGGGGATCGGCCTTGACGAACAGGGACGCGGCGCGTGTGCGTCACGGGCCGGCTCACCTCGTCGCCGTAGCCCTCATCGTAGACGCCGCGCGCGAGGTCGTGCGTGTGCGCGCTTTCCCAGCCGCGTCCACGGGCGTGCGGGACACGTTGGCCTCGCGGTCTTTGGTTTGGCGCCGCTGCGGCTTGCCGTCCACGAGCACGGTGTTGTGCCCGAACGTGTCCGTCGCGTACGCGCGCCACTTCGACCGTTCGTAGCTGCCCCCGCCGCCGTCGAAGAGGAGCTCACGCCCCCACGCCCACACGACCAGGTTCAGCTTGTCCTGGTGGACGTGGCCGTAGCCCAGCGGGCCGGCATCCAGCACGGCGTAGTAGCTAGCGTCCGTCTCCCAGCCGCTGCGCATCACGAAGTACCCGGCGTACGGCAAGGCGAGCGACGTTCCCCGGGCGGCACGCCCTTTTCGCCGTCCGTGGCGGCCCAGAGGAAATCGGCGCGCCGGGGGAACAGCGCGGCGGCCTCGGCCATGCGTTTGGGCACGTTCGTGGGCCAGGAGTCGTTGAAGCGGGCAGGTCACGGTCCGGCGTCATCAGGTGCAGGTTGAACGCGAACGCCCTTTCCATCCGGGCGACGTAATCGCCCGGCAACTCATCGATGCGGCCGACGCGCTGGGCGACGCGGTACAGCTTGAGCACGTTGTCCAGGGCGACGTTGTGGTAGCCGGGCGTCGGGTTCGATCTGCGCGCCGTCGGGCAGGAACTGCGTCGCGAGCTCCTGGTAGAGCTTGTCCGCGGCAAACGCGCGCCACCCCTTGGCCTCTTTGAACTCTGGGGAACAGCGCGCCGGCGGTGTACAGGCCCGACATCTCCATCGTCAGCCAGTTGCCCCGCGTCGCGTGTTCCTTCAGGTACCGCGCGTGCGCGAGGGTGGCCTTCAGGTAGGCGGCGATGTCCCCGTCGGTGAACGACGGCGAAAGCAGGAACCGGTGGTAGGCGTCGGGCCAGGCGCCGCTCATGCGGATGCCGCTCTCGATGGTCCGCCAGGCCGAGTCGGCGCCGTTCTGCTGCTTGGCGGGCGGCGGGCACTGGGCGATCCACGAGCGCAGGTTGCCGCACCCAGGCCCGGGCGTAGCGCTCGTCGCCGGTCGCCTGGTAGGCGCGGCCGAGATGACCCCACCAGCCCATGCGGTTGAGCCTGCCACTGCCACTCGTTGTTGTCGAGCAGGTTCGGGTCGGCGACGGTCTTGTTGTAAAACCAGTCGATATCGCCGCCGGGAAAGGTGTGCCCGATGGTGACCACCTTCACCTTGCCCGCCGCGCCGTCCTCGGCGGCCTGCTTGTCCCAGGAGACGGCGCCGCGGTCTGTGACCTTAGGGCTGACCGTCCACGGCACGCTCGTGCGGCCGCGCAGGTAGGCGGCCAGCGCCTTTTTCGCGGCGTCCGTGTCGCCCGCATCCATGGCTTGCTTCACGCCTTCCAACCCCGGTGTGGTCGGATCCAGGGCCGCGAATAGCGCCGGATCGGCCAGCCTCGACCTCGCGCCCGACGTGTTCCTCTTGCCTTCCGGCAGGCGCCCGGGTGTCATCTTGCGCCCGCCCCGGCCCGGCAAGCGCCGCGAGGGCGCCGCACGCCGCGATCCCGATCGCCCAGCCGTTTCTTCGCGACATCGTAATCGGTTTCCTTTAATCCGCTTCGGCGATCCCTGGCCCGAAGGGCGCGACGCGCATCGGCGGGTAGTTGGTGTTCAGCAGCGTCCGGTCGTTCGTTTCGCGGATGCGTTGCCAGACGAACGTCATCATCCGCTTCGCACGCTCGCTGTGCTCCGGCAGGGCGGCGAGGTTGTGCATCTCGTACGGGTCGTCCGCGAGGTGGTACGGTTTCGTCGAAGTCGAAGCCGTTGTGGACGAACTTCCACGGGCCGTCCCAGGCGATCCGCTGCGACAGCAGGTAGCGCGTCCCGTTATACGGCGTAGCCGGTGGCGAAGTTACCCGACTGGCCCTCGGGGTCGCGCGCGCGGCCGGGGCGAAGGGAGCGGGAATCGGGCTGGCCGATCGGCTCCAGCCCCGCCAGCCCCAGCAGCGTCGGGCACAGATCGTGGAGGCCCACGCGCGCGTCCGACGTCTGCCCCTGCGCCACGCCCGGCCCGGCCAGGAGCAGGATGTACACCTCCTCGAACGCGCCGACGTTCTTGCAGTACAGCCCGTGCGCTCCCAGCGCCTCGCCGTGGTCGCTGGTGACCACGACCAGGGTGTCGTCCCCTGGCCGGCCTGCTCCACCTTCTGGACCAGCCGGCCGAACTGTGCGTCGATCTCGGTGATCGAGGCATAGTAGCAGGCGGCCGCCTCGCGCTTCTGCCGGTCCGTCATTTGGCCGAAGACCTGCCGCGCCACCTTGCGGTACAGCCCCGGCTTGTCGGCCAGATCGTCGTCCGATGCGCTGGGCGGCAGCGGCAAGCTGTCCACGTCGTAGCGCGCGAACGCCTCCTCGCCGGCGATGAACGGGTCGTGCGGCTCGGTGACGCTGACGAAGCAGCACCAGGGCTCCTGGCCGGCCAAAGCGTTGTCGAGGAACTCCCCGGCCACGCCGCAGGTCAGGCCCAGGGGCCGGCGCTCCGGCGGCTCACTGGTCACGCCGTAGAACCGCCCGCCCGCATAGCCCGGCGGCAGCGGCAGGTCCATCTCCCGGGAAAAGCGCGCCGGCGGCGCGTCCGCCCCCGCCATCCGGGCGCGGTAATCCCGGTATAGCGCCGAGCCGCGCCCTTCGGCGTACGTCTGCCACCCGAAGCGGTCGAGCTCGCCCGACCGCTCCACATGCCACTTGCCGAAGTATCCGGTGCGGTAGCCGGCGGCCTCGAGCCGCTGCGCCCAGTGTGGCGCGTCGCGCAGGCACGACTGGTCCTCGTCCACGCAGTGTGTCACAGTCAGCACGCCGTGCGAGTGGGGGAGCAGCCCGGTCATCAGGCCCGCCCGCGCGGGCGAACAGAAAGCGCACTCCGCGCTCCGCCAAGCGGTCCAGGGTCGGCGTCTGGCACGGATGACCGGGCCGCAGCACGCGCCCCTGCATCTGGTCCGCCATCAGGAAAAGTAGGTTCGGCCGTTCGTTGGTCATAGCGGTCCCTTGTCCCGGATCAGCGGGTTGCTTTCCCGCCGCCCGTCTGGCATAATAGTACCCGGTGAACCGATCTTTGCTGCGAAGCTTCCTTTTGCTGGGCGCCCTCAACGCCTTTTTATCGGTCGCACTGGGCGCCTTCGGCGCGCACGCGCTCCGGTCACGGATCACGCCGGACCTGCTCGCCATCTATCAGACGGGCGTGCAGTACCACATGGTTCACGCCCTCGGCCTGCTTTTGATCGCCGCCCTGTCGGAGAGACTGACGGCGACGGCGCTCGTGCGGTGGTCCGGCTGGCTTCTCGTCGCCGGCATCGTCCTCTTTTCCGGCAGCCTCTATGCCCTCGCCCTGACGGGGATACGGATCCTGGGGGCCATCACCCCCCTGGGCGGCCTCTGTTTCCTCGCCGGCTGGGCGCTGCTTGCAACCGCCGCCCTGCGCGGGCCAGGAAGGTAATGACGGCGGGCGGGGCGTACAGGATATCCACACAGGATAAAGAATCGCCAGCGAAAACACATAACGGAACGGGTAGAACCATGGTTCGCGACCTATGGGAGACACGGATTGAACAATTTTAGCGAGAAGGCGAACTTCATCTGGAGCATCGCCAACTTGCTGCGCGATGATTTCAGCCGCGGCAAGTATCAGGATGTTATCCTTCCCCTCACCGTCCTGCGGCGCGTCGACTGCGTCCTGGAGCCCACGAAGGAACGGGTGCTCAAGACGTACGCGGAGCTCAAAGGCAAGCTCGACAACCTCGCCCCGCCGCTTTGCCGCGCGTCCGGCTTCGCTTTCTACAACACATCAAAGTTCACCTTCGAGAGCCTGCTGGAAGATCATAACGATCTCGCCGCCAATCTGCGGGCCTACATCAACGGCTTTTCGGACAACATGCGCGAGGTGCTGCAGAAGTTCGACTTCGACAACACGATCAACAAGCTCGACGAAGCCGGGCTACTGTTCCTTGTTCTGGAACGCTTCAAAACCGCCAACATTGATCTCCATCCAGATAAGGTCAGCAACCTGGAGATGGGCTACATCTTCGAGGAGCTGATCCGCAAGTTCAATGAGGCGCTCAACGAGAATCCCGGAGAACACTTCACCCCGCGCGAGGTGATCCGGCTGATGGTCGATCTGCTGCTGGCACAGGATACGAAAACGCTCCGCCAGGAGCACATCGTGCGTACTGTTTACGATCCCTGCTGCGGGACGGGCGGGATGCTCACCATCGCCAAGGAGCGCATCCGCGAGCTCAACGACAAAGCCGATGTCCACCTTTTCGGCCAGGAGGTCAACCCCGAAACGTTCGCCGTCTGCAAATCCGACTTCTTCCTCAAGAGCAAGGACGGGCGCGACGCCGACAGTATCCAGTTCGGCAGCACGCTGTCCCGGGACCAGCACGCCGACAAGCGCTTCGACTACCTGATTTCCAACCCGCCCTACGGCAAGGAGTGGAAAAAGGACCAGGATGCCGTCAAAGCCGAGGCGGCGCGCGCCTACATGAGCCGCTTCGGCGCGGGCCTGCCGCGCATCAGCGACGGGCAGCTCCTCTTCCTGCAGCACATGCTTGGGCGGATGAAGACACCCGAACAGGGCGGCGGCCGCGTCGCCATCGTCATGAACGGCTCGCCGCTCTTTACGGGCGACGCCGGCAGCGGCGAAAGCGAGATCCGGCGCTGGATCCTCGAAAATGACTGGCTGGAGGCGATCGTCGCCCTCCCGGAGCAGCTCTTCTACAACACCGGCATCGCGACCTACATCTGGATCCTGACCAACCGCAAGGACGAGCGGCGCCGGGGCAAGGTGCAGCTCATCGACGCGTCGACGTTCTGGGTGCCGATGCGCAAAAGCCTGGGCGACAAGCGGCGCGAGGTTTCGGCGCACCACATCGAGGCCATCGGCGAACTCCATCAGGCGTTCGAGGAGAGCGAGCACTCCAAGCTCTTCGCTACGACGGACTTCGGCTACCGCAAGATCACCGTCGAGCGCCCGCTGCGCCTGAACTTCCAGGCCTGCCCGGAGCGGATCGCGCGCCTGGCCGAGCAGAAAGCGTTCCAGGACCTGGCGCTCAGCAAGAAGAAGGACCCGAAGCAGCGCGCCGCCGAGGAGGCGGAGGGCATCACGCAGCAACAGGCGGTCGTCGCCCTGCTCGAACGCCTGCCGGACACGCTGTTCACCGACCGGGTGGGCTTTGAAGCGGCTCTGGACGCGGCGGTCCGCGCCTCCACAACCAAGAAGCCGCGGCCGAAAGGGCTGTCGCTGCCGGGAATGGCGGAGGACACCTCGACGCCCGTGCGGCTGAGTGCACCGCTGCGCAAGGCAATTCTAACGGCACTGGGCGAACGCGACGAGACGGCGGCGATCTGCCGCGACAAGGACGGCAACCCTGAGCCGGACCCCGAGCTGCGCGACACCGAGAACGTGCCGCTGTGCGAGGACATCCACGCCTTCTTCGTCCGCGAGGTGCTGCCGCACGTCCCCGACGCCTGGGTAAATACGGCAGTCCGCGACGACAAAGATGGTGGCACCGGCAAGGTCGGCTACGAGATCAACTTCAACCGCTACTTCTACAAGTACCAGCCGCCGCGCCCGTTGGAGCAGATCGAGTCGGATATCAAGGCGCTGGAGAAGGATATACTGGAGATGCTTCGCGAGGTCGCGGGATGAGCGACATTGCTACCCTGCCCTCCAGCGAAACCGTCGGCACCCCTTCGGCAGTTCGTGCCTGGAAGCGCTACACAGACTATAAAAATTCGGGCGTGGAGTGGCTAGGCGAGGTCCCAACGCATTGGGGAGTCAATTGGTCCCACCGCAGTGGGGACTCACTAGCGTTCAGTCAGTTACTCGCTTTGCATATGGAGACTCCCTTGCCGGTGAGGCCCGAGAAGATGGAGACATCCCGGTCTATGGGTCTAACGGTGCTGTTGGCGAGCATGCATACGCAAACACGAATGCCCCATGCATCATCGTTGGTCGAAAAGGTTCTTACGGGAAGGTCACTTACTCGGGTAGGGAATGCTTCGCAATCGATACCACCTACTTCATTGACGACAGTCAAACCGTTCATTGCTTAAGATGGCTGTTTTACGTCTTATCCTCTTGTAGGTTGGACACGTTATCTGAAGACATAGGCGTCCCTGGTTTATCCCGTGAAGATGCTTACAGTCGTTTTGTTCCTGTATGTACTCCTGCTGAACAATGCGCGATCGCCACGTTCCTCGACCGCGAGACGGCGAAGATAGACGCGCTCATCGCCAAGAAGGAGCGGCTGATCGAACTTTTGCAGGAGAAGCGCACCGCTCTCATCAGCCATGCCGTCAGCAAAGGCCTTGACCCGGCTGCTCCGCTGAAGGATTCGGGCGTGGAGTGGCTGGGGGAGATCCCGGCGCATTGGGAGGTCAAGCGGCTCAAATTCGCAGCCAAGCTCGAAAGTGGCCATACTCCAAGCCGGTCCGTGCCCGAATACTGGGAGAACTGCACAATACCTTGGGTTTCGTTGAATGACGTGGGGTATCTGCAAGATCATGACCACATTTCCGAAACAGCTAACTATATCAACGAAGAGGGGTTAGCTGGCTCCTCAGCGAGGATGCTTCCAGAAGAAACAGTCATTTTGTCTCGCGATGCGACCGTCGGCAGATGTGGCATCCTTAAGCGCCCAATGGCGACATCCCAGCATTTTGTTAACTGGATATGTCGCCCCGAACTGTTACCAAGGTATCTGCTGCTGGTCTTCAGAAGTCCTATGCAGCAAGAGTTTGCACGCCTCACAATGGGTGCGACGTTGCGAACAATTGGAATGCCAGATGTAAATAGCTTCTGTGTGCCTATACCGCCGGTCAGAGAGCAAGAGGAAATAAATGCGTACGTAGAGCAAGAGAGGCACCGATTGAACGCTCTGCTCGCCAAAGTCACTGAGCACATCGAGCGGCTGCGGGAGCTTCGGACGGCGCTCATCTCGGCGGCGGTGACGGGGCGGATTGATGTGCGGGAAGAGGTCGGCGCCGATAAAGATACGTAGGCAACCCGGCTGGGCAAGTCGGCGGCTGTGGCGTGCCGGACCGGACGGGTGCGGCTGAGTGACCCTCTTGGCGAGCGACGGGATTCCGGGAGGGTACAATATAGTACATTCAAAAGATGCGATCAACTCGGCAAGTCAGCAAGCGGCAGGAGAAAGGCTTCAGCAGGTGCCAAAGACGCTGGCCGGGAAATAAAGGGGATGTTGTTGATCGTTTTGGACCGGGGGCTTGAGATACCGGTCAGCAAGCAATGCATTATCTGTAAGCATCGGAAACGGGGCCCGGAGCGGTCTTGTGACGCCTTTCCAGAAGGGATACCATTACCGATCTTGCTGGGCGAACATGACCACCGTGAACCGTACCCCGGCGATCGCGGCATCCGGTTCGAGCCGATAGAAGAGCCGATGCCGGTGGCCGCAGAAAAGGCTGCGTAACGATGGACGCGATGACGATCGCCACCTCACGCCCCAACATGACGCCGGGACGCGCGGCCTTGATCGGCCTTCTGGAGCGGTACGCGCTGCCGGGTTATCGCGTCACGACGCTGGAGATCCAGAAATTGGCGTACTTCCTCAAAGCCACCGGGGAGCCGATGAACATCGAGTTCTCAAAGAAGCAGTACGGCCCGTACGCGGAGACGCTGCACCACGTTCTGCAGCGTATCGAAGGCCACTTCCTGCGCGGCTACGGAGACCGCAGCCGGGACGCGTCGCTCACGATCCTGCCCGGCGCATCGGAAGAGGCGGAACGGCTCCTCCAGAAGCACCCGGACACGCTGGAGCGGCTGGAACGGGTATCCGGACTGATCGAAGGGTTCGAGACACCCTATGGGCTGGAACTGCTCGCGACGGTGCACTGGCTGGCGCACGAGGATCCGGCGGTTCGACAGGATATAGCCGCTGTGGTGCGAGGCGTTCACGCGTGGAGTCCCCGTAAGAAGGGCACGTTCTGTGCGGAGCATATCGAGGTCGCATGGCAGCGACTTCGCCAGCAGCAGTGGATTTAGCCGCAGGCTTTCATGCCGGATCGGAGGTCAATATGGAAGATGTTGCTCTCAAAGTTCGTATAGAAGAACCTGCAACCACTTCGGGCACGCTGACGGACATAAACCGGAGCGAGTGGACGGAAACAGATTTCGAACGTGCTGTACATCGCGCACTTGCTGCCGGTGCGCATCTAGCGGCTCGTCAGCTCGCCGCAGAGGGTTTTCATAACTACCCGGACAGTGAGCAGCTGCATAAGATGGCGGATGTTTTGGCTCCTCCACGCGTGATCGACTCCCACTTGCCGGCCGATCCATCGGTCAGGGTAAACCTGAACTGGCTGCGCGCCAACGCAAGTAGGTACCGCGGACAGTGGGTCGCTCTCCATGGTGGGGACTTGGTGTCGGCCGCGCCGTCATTACGGGAACTTAGGGAACAGGTGGAGAAAAGCGCTGAGCTCTTCGTGACCAAGGTTGCCTGATGTCTCTCCAGTTTCCGGACGGAACGGGATTCACCGCGGGAGCTTGCGAGTACAATAGCCGACCTGCTACGGAGGGTGAACGGCTTACGCGTCTATTTGTTCCTGTCGTGGTGGAGGGTTTTCGCACGGATGCCGTAGTGGACACGGGCGGAGCCTACTTAATACTTGATCCGCAGATGGCGGCTGATCTGGGGCTGGATCCGGGCCACGGGCTGGAGTCGGAAAGTATATCCATTCGAGGCGTTACGACACGGGGCTTTCTTCACCGTGTAGCACTTGAATTCTCTGCCAGTACAGGTGCCGGAGTCCTGATAGAAGTAACGGCTTTTGTTCCTACGCTTGATCCCGGCAACTCCTGGCCGTTACCTACGTACATGGGTTGGCATGGCTGTTTGGAACGTCTCCGCTTCGCTGTAGATCCTACCGACGAGCAGTTCCACTTCGGGTCGCCCTAAAAAATCCTTTGCAGAATGGTGGCAGCCGTAATCGAACATAATACCAGGTAGCTGGTGCTAACGAATGGACATTTCCGAGAAGAACTTCGAGGCGACGATTGAGGCAACGCTGCTGCAAGGCGGGCCGGATGCGGGGACGGTCGCAGGGGTGGGGAAGGTCGTGCCGGCCTTCGGCGGCTTCCCTGTCGGCGGGTACCGCAGGCGCGAGCCGGGGCAATACGATCGGGCGCTGTGCCTCGACCCGGACGTTGTCTACGAGTTCCTGATCGCCACCCAGCCCAGGGAGTGGCAGAAGCTGCAGAAGCAGCATGGGGCGGAAGCCAGGAAACGCCTGCTGGGGCGGCTCGCGGGGGAGGTGCAGACGCGGGGCACGCTGGAGGTGCTGCGCAAGGGTATCAAGTGCGACGGGTGCACGTTCCGGTTTGCCTACTTCCGGCCGGCCAGCGGGCTCAACGAGGAGACGCAGAGGCTTTACCAGGCGAACCAGTTCACGGTTGTTCGCCAGCACCGCTACAGCCAGAAGACCGATCACAGCCTGGACATGGTGCTGTTTCTTAATGGCCTGCCGCTCTTTACCGCCGAGCTGAAGAACCCGCTTACGGGCCAGACCGTGCAGCATGCGATGCGGCAGTACCGGCAGGACCGCGATCCGCGCGAGCCGCTTTTCGCCCTCGGGCGCTGCCTGGTGCATTTCGCGGTGGACCCCGACCAGGTCTTCACGACGACCCACCTGCAAGGGAGCAAGACCCCCTTTCTGCCTTTCAACCGGGGGAAGAATGGCGGTGCGGGCAACCCCGCCGTCCTGGGAAACTTCGCCACGGCCTATCTGTGGGAGCAGGTGTGGGCCAGGGACAGCGTCCTGAACCTTGTCCAGCAATTTATTCACACCGTCGAGGAGGAGGACGACAAGGGGCGCAAGACCGGCAAGCGCAGCCTCCTCTTCCCCCGGTACCACCAGCTCGACGCCGTGCGCCGTCTGGTCGACGATGCGCGCGCTCGGGGGACGGGGCAGCGCTACCTCATCCAGCACAGCGCGGGCAGCGGCAAGAGCAACTCGATCTCCTGGCTAACCCACCAGCTCTCGACGCTGCACGACGTGGGGGATAAACGTGTCTTCGACTCCATCATTGTCATCACCGACCGCCGCGTCCTGGACTGGCAGCTGCAGCGCACGGTCCGGCAGATGGAGCAGACTCTGGGGTTGGTCGAGAACATCGATAAGACAAGCCGGCAGCTGCGCGAGGCGCTGGAAGGCGGCAAGACCATTATCGTCACGACGCTGCAGAAGTTCCCGGTAATCGCCGGCGAGGTGGGGGATCTGCCGGGCAAGCGCTTCGCCATCATCGTGGACGAAGCGCACTCCTCACAGTCGGGTGAAAGCACCAAGAGCCTCAAGGCGGTCCTTGCCGCCCCAACCCTCGAAGAAGCGGAGCAAGAAGATCAAGGCGAGACGGACGATCTGGAGGATCACATCGCCCTGGAGATGAAGCGGCGCGGGCGGCTGCCCAACGTCAGCTACTTCGCCTTCACGGCCACACCGAAGCCCAAAACTCTGGAGCTTTTCGGCACGAGACGCCCGGATGGGAAGTTTGAGCCGTTCAGCCTCTACACCATGCGGCAGGCCATCGAGGAGGGCTTCATCCTCGACGTGCTCGAAAATTACACGACCTACAAGGCCTACTGGAACCTGCTGAAGAAGACCGCGGACGATCCCACGTACGACAAGGGAAAGGCGACATACCTGCTGAAAGCGTTTGTCGATCTGCACGAGCACGCGATCCGCGCCAAGGTCGAGATCATGGCCGAGCACTTCAACGACCATGTTTTTGACCGCATCGGCAGGCGCGCGAAGGCGATGGTGGTGACGCGCTCGCGCCTGCACGCGGTCCGCTACAAGCGGGCCATCGACGCGTATCTGAGGGAGAAGGGTTACCCCTACAAGGCGCTGGTGGCCTTCTCGGGGACCGTGCGCGACGGCGGCATAGACTACACGGAAGCCAACATGAACGGCTTTCCGGAGACGAAGACCGCAGAAACGTTCAAGGGCGACGAGTACCGCCTGCTCATTGTCGCCAACAAGTTCCAGACCGGGTTCGACCAGCCGCTGCTCCATACGATGTATGTGGACAAGAAGCTGGGCGGCGTGGGCGCGGTCCAGACCCTTTCCCGCCTCAACCGGGTGTATCCGCCCGACAAGCAGGAAACGTTTGTGCTCGACTTTGCCAACGAGGCGGACGAGATCAAGAAGGCGTTTGAACCCTACTATGACAGGACGCTGCTGAGCGAGGCGACCGACCCGAACCTGCTCTATGACCTGCAGACGCGTCTTCTTGACTTCCACTTTTACGATAACGACGATGTGGACGCCTTCGCCGCTCTCTCCTTCCAGGAGAACAGCAATCAGGCCCAGTTGCACGATGCACTCGCGCCCGTTGTCGGGCGCTTTCGGGATGCACGTGAAGAAGAGCAAACCGACTTCCGCGGCCAACTGACGGATTACGTGCGCCTGTACGCCTTTCTTTCACAGGTCCTCCCCTTCGCCGACGGGGACCTGGAGAAGCTGTACGTCTTCGCGCGTCTCCTGGGGCGCAAGCTGCCGGTTTCGCGCGAGCTGCTGCCCCTGGAGATCCGGGACAACATCGACATGGACAGCTACCGGATCCAGGCCACGAGCCGGGGAGAGATCGTGCTGGAACGGGGTGCGGGCGAAGTGGCGCCCATAGGGCCAAAGGGCGGGTACCACTCGCCTCCCGAGGAAAAAGAGGCCCTGTCGCAGATACTGCGCGAGTTAAATGACCGGTTTGGGACGGAGTTCTCCGACGAGGATAAAGTCTTCATCGAACAGCTGGAAGCCCGGCTTCAGGAGAATGCCGCCCTGGAAGCCAGCGTCCGTGTTAACCCGCCCGACAACGCACGTCTCACCTTCAACCTGGTGGCCGCCGATAAGATCCAGGAGATGATGACCAGCAACTTCGAATTCTTCAGGCAAGTCAACGACAATCCGGAATTCGAAAAAACGTTCCTGGGCTGGCTCTTCGATCGATACCTGAGCAAAGCGAAAAGTGACCGATCGGTCGTCGAGCCCGGTACGGCAGCTTAGATGTTTATCTCCAGGAGGGCGGGCGGTCCGGCGTTGCCGTAACGGTCCACGGCGGAGACGGCGGCCAGGTCGGGCTGGGACGACGAAGCGTCGGCGCTCAGCGCGTGCGAGGTCTGACGTCCCGGGAGGATCGCCGTGGCCCATTTCCCGCCGGCGCGGGATTGGACGACCCATAGCCATGCTTCCTCATTGCCCTGCTGCCAGGTCAAATTGATTTCGCCCGTCCCAGGATCGTGCCGGGCGGCCAGTGCGGTCGGCTCAGGGGGCAGCGTCAGTGAGAGCCACGGGGAGGCCGGGATCAGGGCGGGCTCGGCGTAGACACCCTGGGCGAGCAGCGCGGGGAGACCTTCCGGGTTCCGCAGGAGGGCTTTCATGCTGAAGTGCACGTTGCCGGCCGCCCCCGGCTGCTCGCGCGTCCGCTGGATCTGCCGGATGATCTCGTCCGCGGGCCACTCCTTCGGCCCCCGCCGCCCACGCGGCTGGTGAAGTTGCCGGGCCAGAGGTGCCTCTGGGCGTTCTGCTCCACCCACCAGCGGAGCAGAACGGGGTAGCTCTGCGCGACCTGCTCGATAGGCCAGTACAACCTGCGGGGTGAAGTAGTCCACCCAGCCCCGCACCAGCCATTTGCGCGCGTCGGCGTACGGGCCTGGGCGTAGGCGTCGAAACCCTGGATCTGCTCCGGGGGCCCGGCCTCCAGATTCCGAACGGGCTGATGCCGAACTTGACCCAGGGCTTCTCCGCCTTGACGGCGCGGTAAAGCCGCTCGACAAACGTGTCGATGTTTTCGCGCCGCCAGTCGTCGCGGCCCAGCGCGCCCCCGCCTCCGTATAGCGCTGCCGGGGCTCGGCTCATCCGGGAACTCGATGGGGTTGCCCTGCTCGTCCTGCTCCTTGTACGGGTAGAAGTAATCGTCCAGGTGGACCCCGTCGATGTCGTAGCGCCGGACCACATCGCGGATCACGGCGAGGGAATGGTCCTGGGACCGCCTTCTCGCCCGGATCGAGCCAGAGCGACTTGCCGTACGCTTTGACAAGCGCGGGGCGCGTTTTGCTGACGTGATCGGCCGGAGGTCTCGGATTGTGCCGACGCGTGGCGCGCGCGGTAGGGGTTGAACCAGGCATGCAGGCTCCAGGCCGCGCGCGTGCGCCTCCTCGACGGCGAAGGCCAGCGGGTCGTAAAAAGGCTCCGGCGCGCGCCCCATCTGTCCGGTCAGATACTCCGACCAGGGTTCGTACTCCGAAGCGTACAGCGCGTCGCAGGCAGGACGCACCTGGAAGATGATCGCGTTCAAGTTCAACCGGGCGGCTCTGTCCAGCAGGGCGATCAGCTCCGCCCGCTGTTGCTCCGCGGGGAGCCCGCGCTCGGACGGCCAGTCGATGTTCGCCACGGTGGCGATCCAGACGCCGCGGAACTCTCGCGGCGGGGAGGGAGGGACGTTCATATCCTGAACCTTTCCTTTGTCGGGGGCGGCGGCTTCTGCGGGGTGCCGCGTCGTACCTTTCGAACAGGTCAACCATGGAGAGCCGGCGGCCATGGGGGCGCATCTCCAGCGCCTCGACACCTAGCGCGCGACGTAGCCGGAGGTGTCCCCGCCCGTTACGGCGGCGCGCCGGATGCCGGCTTACCGAACTTCTCTAAAGTCTGCCGCAGTTCTTCGTGACCGTGTGCGTACTCTTCCAGCGGAGTCCCTGCCACCGCGGCGTCCCAGGCCTGGCGGAGCGCGCGGACGCCGGCGGCCGGGCCGCCGGGGTGGGCCATGACGCCGCCGCCGGCCAGGTACATCAGATCGACCGTTTGGGTGCGGCGGTACGTTTCCGGGGCCTGGCCGCCCCACTGGCCGGAGGAGACGACCGGCATGGCCTGGTATCCCGAGGCGACGTTCGTTTCGCCGAAGAGGGGGGTGAGGCAGGCTTTGATGGAGGTCACGACCGAGTCGTCGGGCTCCCAGAACTTGTTCGCCAGGCCGTTGACGTGGAGGTGGTCGACGCCCGCCAGGCGCCACAGTTTCTGGTAGGCGGGGAAGGCTATCCCCAGGTAAGGATGGCGCGTGTACATGCCCCAGCCGTTGCGGTGGCCGTGCAGGGGGAGCTGGCTGTGGCGGCGCAGGTGGGAGACGCCGACCAGCCCGACGCTGTTGATGCTGACCATGACGCAGGTGCCGCCGGCCGCTAGCACGGTGTCGTGGTGGCGCCGCATCGCGTCCAGCTCGTCGGTGATGTTGAAGGCGTACAGGACCTTCTTCCCGGTCCGGTCGGCGGCCTCGTTGATGACGCGCATCACGGCCTCCACGCGCTGCCGCAGCGGCGAGTGGGGCGGGTCGGCCATCAGCTCGTCGTCCTTGACAAAGTCGATGTCCGCCCCGGCGAGCTCGCGCACCAGCTCGGCGGTCTGGTCCGGGGACAGGCCCACGCTGGGCTTGACGATGGTCCCGATCAGGGGCCGATCCGGCACCCCGGCGAGCCGCCGCGTCCCCTCGATGCCGAACTGCGGGCCGGGATACGCCGCGGCGAAGGCCGGGGGCATCTCGAGGTCCATCAGCTTCAGGCCGGAGAACTCGCTCAGCTCGAAGAGGTTGCCCGCCACGGTGGAAAGGAGTGTGGGCAGGTTGACGCCCATGTTCTCCAGGGGGAAGGAAACGGCTATCTCGGCGCGATGGTAGCGTACCGGCCCCGAAGACCCTTTCGGCGCGCGCGCGCCGCTCAAGCTGGGGACGTCCACCGTCTCCCCCGCCGTGATGCGCTCGACCCGGGCGCGGTGGCGCTCGCGCAGCGCCTCGGTCTCGCCGGGCACCGCGACGAACGTCCCGGACGACTGCTCGCCCGCGAGCGCCTCGGCCGCCTGCTCCGGCGGGTGCGGCGTCTCGATATGATAGGTTGCTAAGACACGGTCGTTCATGCCGGGTTCCCGTCAGCGGAAGAACAGCCGCTTTTTGTCGTCCTCGCTCCTCTCGTGGTAGCCGGGGAAGACCTCCAGGCAGCCGTTTCTCTGGTCCGCGCCGTCGATGGCGATCCTTGCCGCCCTGCGTCGCGTGCGTGGTATGCGGGCTTACCTTTCACCTTTGAGGTGTTGATGACCTTTTCTATTTCCCTGGACTGTCGCCGATCTCGATCGGCGACTCCCTCGATGTTTGAGAAGACAGGCAGGATGGGATACTGTTGATTGTTGATTAATGGGCGGCGCTGCCGCGCCGCACTCGTCTTAAGGGAGAAAACACTGTGGAGTCGAAAACGCGACAAGCCTTCACCCTGATCGAGCTTCTCGTCGTGATCGCCATAATAGCGATCCTCGCCGCGATCCTTTTTCCCGTGTTCGCGCAGGCGCGCGCCAAAGCCCGGCAGACCGCCTGCCTGTCCAACATGAAGCAGATCGGCAACGCCCTGATGATGTACACTCAGGATTACGACGAGATGCTGCCTGGTAACCACTTCCCGGACGAAGGGATTGGTCTGGACTTAGGATTTATGGAGCCGCGTTCCCGGCGTAACTGGGCGCGTGACACCTACCCCTATGTCAAGAACATCGACGTATACAGATGCCCTTCCGCTGCGCCCCGTTCGAGCAGGCCAAATCCTCAGGCCACGAACTCAGAAGTTAAATCCCCTCCGGGGGGTAACACCAGTTACCTGCTCAATGGCATCGCCGGGACGAAAGCTCTCGCGGCCATTCCCGCTCCCGCTGATATCATATATCTTCAGGAAGTAGATGCTTACTTCCGTTCCGCTCAGGAAAGACCAAACCATCTCCGGGCCGGCAACGGCTACGATCCTATGACTCCTCTCCAGGCTGAGCGGTTCAACCACGCCTCCTACGACCTGTTGCATAATGAAGGCGCAAACCTACTCTTCTGTGATGGTCATGCCAAGTGGCAACGGAAGACTTCTATTCGCTTCGTACAGTTTGGCGCAAGGCCGGACGGAGGCCCGAACTGTGATCAGACGTTCCGTGTCTCGGATGCCAGGTGCTTAACGGCCTTTTAGTAGGCACGAAACGGGACGTGATCTCCCCCTGGGCCGCCACCACAGTGGCGGCCCAGGTAGACAGGACGGCGAAGGCCAAAGAAAGCCATCATCCGGCGCGGCCGCGAAGCTGGTTGATCCTGGTGGTGAACTCCTCGACATTGTTCTGTTTGATGATCAGGGTCGGCACGATCTTCTGTTTGTTCGCCGGGATCACGCTCTTGTCGCCGCCGAGCACCTGGGCCATCATCCGGATGGCCTGGTACCCGAACTCGTACGGCTGCTGCACGATGGTCGCATTGATCGCGCCCTCCTTGACCCCCGCCAGCGTCTCGTCCTCCTCGTCGAAACAGACGATCTTCACCTTGCCGACCCTGCCGGTTTCGCGGACCGCGTTCAGGATCGCCGGGCCGTTGTAGCTCCACAGCCCCACCAGGCACGCGATGTCGGGATCCTTGACGAGGGCGTCCAGGACGTTGGCTTTGGCGCGGACCCGGTCCGTGTTGTCGGTGCGGACCCCCAGGATCTGCACGTTCGAGCCCTTCAGGGTCTCCTGGATCCCCTCGTATCGCTCCCGGGCGTTCTGGGCGTCGAGCGTGCCGACGAACACCATGACCTTGCCGCCGCCGGGCAGCGCTTCCCGGATCATCTGTCCCGCCTGGCGCCCCGCCGCGCGGTTGTCTGTTCCGACATAGCAGGCGCGGTCGCTTTGGGGCGCGTCGCTATCCTGGGTAAGGACGAGGGCCTGTTTGGCGGCCTGGTTGATCATCTCCGTCTGGTTTGTGGGGTTGACGGGGCTGATGGCGATCCCGTCCATCCCTTTCGCCAGCAGATCATCGACGATGCGCTTCTGCTCCGCCGCCGTCCCGTCGGGGGGGATCAAGAACTCGACGTTGACCGCATCGAGCTCGCCGTCCGCCTTTTCACACCCCCGGCGCGCGATCGTCCAGAAATCGGACGCGTTGTTGGTGACGAACGCCACCTGAAACCTTTGGGACGAGCCCGCGGACCCGGGCGCCTCCCCGGCCTGTCCGGTGTTCCCGGACCGCGAGCATCCTCCGATCAGCGCGCCGGCGAGCAGGCACAGGGCGAGCGGCGCGTGGGAAGCCAACTTCATCGGTATCCTCCGTGTGGTATTGGGGAAAAAGACCAGGGCCTATTATAAAGCGGGTGGCGCCGCGCCGTCAACCGGGCGGCGGTCCCGTGCCCTGGCCGGGTTCGGCCCTGCGAATTGACAAGCGGCGGCGGAAGCACTACAATTCAACGGCATGGACGAATCGCTGAACAACATCGCGCACCTGGGGCCGGCGCGGCGCGCGGCCCTGGAGGCCGCCGGGATAACGACGCGGTCCCAGCTCGCGCAGGCCAGCGTGGACCAGCTGGTCGGCGTGACCGGCATGCCGCGCTCCGCCGCGCAAAAAGTCCTGGCCTCCCTGCAGGGGTCCTCTTCCCCGGACGCCGCGCCCGTGCCGCAGGAGGCTCCGCTCCCGGAAGAGCTTCCGCCGCCGGGCGAAACGGTGGCCGCCGAAGCCCCGCCCGCGGAGCCGCCGCCGGCGGAGCCCCCGGCCGCCGAGGCGCGGGCGGTCGAGGAGGCGGTGGTAATGCTGGCCCCCGCGCTGCCGCCCGCGCCCCAGCCGGAGGACGGCACGGAGACGGTGGACGCGCGCGCGCAGCTCGAGAAGGCCGTCCTGCGGGTGGATACCGCGCTCGCCGATGCGACCGGCGGCACGCCGGCGCGCAAGCTGGCCCCCGAGCTGAACCGGCAGCTCGCCAAGCTCGCGGCGCTGGTCGACGAGCTGCCGCGCCACGCCGAGCGCCTGAAGCCCAAGCGGATGCGGGGGGTGACCGCGCGCCTCCAGGCGGTGGCGGACCGCCTGCGACGTTTCGCGGCGATGGGCTCCGCCGGCCCCAAGGAGCAGGAGAAGCTCCGGCAAGAGATCCGGGAGCAGCGCAAAAAGATCGCGGAGGCCCTTGCCGTGGCGAAGCCGAAAAACAAAGCTTCGGGCGGCAAGAAGAAGTAAGGGGCGATAAAGCGATGCGGCTCGCCGTGCTCTCCGATGTCCACGGGAACCTGCCCGCCCTGCAGGCGGTCCTCGCGGCCATCGACGCCGACGCGCCCGACGCGATCTGGTGCGCCGGCGATTTCGTCGGCTACGGGCCCTGGCCCGACGAGTGCGTGCAGCACATCCGGGCGCGCGGGATCGCGGCGATCCGCGGCAACTACGACGAGAAAACCCTGGCGTTCCCGCGCAAGGCGGATAAGTGGGCCAGGACCAAGGACCCGCGCAAGTTCCGGGCGTTCGGCCACGCCTACGAGAACCTGTCGCCGGCGAGCCGCGCCTACCTGGCCTCCCTCCCCGACGAGCGCCGGGAAACGCTGGAGGGGCGGCGCGTCCTGATGGTGCACGCCGCGCCCGACTCGGCCAAACACGGCATCGATGTGCGGACGCCCGCGGAGCGCCTCGAGGCCATCGCCGGCGCCGCCGGGGCGGACATCGTGATAACCGGGCACACGCACCGGCCGTTCGTCGCGCGCGCCGGCGGGACGCTTTTCGTCAACGCGGGCTCGGCGGGCCGGCCCGGCGACGGCGACCCGCGCGCCGCGTACGCCCTCCTGACGCTGCCCCCGGCCGGCGACGCCGGGGCGCGCATCTGCCGGGTCCCCTACGCGGTCGAGAGCGTGGTGGCTGCCCTCGCGCCCGCCGGTCTGCCCCCCGAGTTCGCCCGGCTGTACCGCGAGGGCCGGGCCGGTCTCTGATCCTGCCGGCCGTGGCACGGCTCTTGCAAGGCGAAGCGGTAGCAAAGGCGGAAGGTTCGATCAGGACGAATACGATGACTCTCGAAAAGATTACCGAAGATATCGCGCTGCAGATTTCCGCGGACTCGTCGCCGGAGAACCTGCAGCGCTGCCTGGAGCGCATCCACGGCAACGAAGAGGCGCTGGCGGCGGCGCAGGCGCAGATGGACAAAGCGCTCTACGAGCTTCTGCGCGCCCGTGAGTTCGCCGAGGCGATGCAGGAAGCCAATCAGGACTTGGAAGCCCGCGTGTACCTGCTGCTCGGCGCGTACGACGCGTGAACTAGCCTGCATTTGACCGGGCGCCGCGTTTCGGGTATGCTAAAGTCCGTGTACTTTGACGGACGGTCGGGACACCCTTCGGACTATGATGAGTACGGAACGCGGTAGGGTAGGGAGGTGGGCGGCTACGTGCGCGGCGGGGCGCCGCTGCGCGAGCTCATCCCCCTAGTGGCGGAGGGCACGGGCCTTCCCGTGATCGGGTGCGGGGGGCTGGCCGACCGGGACGACGTCGCCCGCGTGCTGGCCCTCGGGGCGCGGGCGGCCATGCTGGGCACGCGCTTCGCGGCGTCATCCAAGGCGCAGGCGACGCCGGCGTACAAGGCCCGCCTGGTGCGCGCCACGGCCGACGACCTGTACCTGGAAGCCCGGCATGACGCCGCCTGGCCCAGCTCGCCCCGCCGCGGCGTCCGCACGGACTCGTCTCGCGAGACTTCCTTGCTTTTCGCGGGCATGGGCATCGACCGCATCCGGGACATCCTCCCCGCCGCCGAGATCGTACGCCGCCTCGACCCCGGCCCCCGACGTTAACCGGTCTACTGCTTGGTGGGCGAGGAAACCTCCTCCAGCGTTTCCACTTTCAGGTCGTCGGACTGGCTCTCGACGGCCAGGTCACCCAGGGAGACGATCCCGACCAGCCGGTCCCCCTCGACGATGGGCAGCCGCCGGATCTGGTGCGTCTGCATGATCTGCGCGGCCTGGTGGATGGTGGTGTCCGGGCTGGCGGTTTCCGGGCGCTGGGTCATGATCTCGCCGACCGGCGACTCGTGCGGCCGCCGTTCCCCGAGCACCAGGAGGGCGAGGTCGCGGTCGGTGACGATGCCGACCAGCCTGTCGTTCTCGACGACGGGGATCGCGCCGACGTCCTCGTCGCGCATCATGCGCGCCACCTCGTGGACCGAGGTGTCCGGGCGGGCCGCGCTCGGATTGGGCGTCATGATCTCGCGTACGGTTCGTGCCATAACGGTGGTTAACTCCTACCGGATATTTTGTAGGATAAGTACCCCGGCGCCCCGGGCGCCAAACCGGGCCGCGAGTGGCCGTGCCGCTCGCGGCGTCATAAAGGCATCAGCCGCAGGTTGCGGTACCAGACGCGGCTGCGGTGGTCCTGCAAGCCGATGTGGCCGCGGCGGGGCAGCGACGCGAGCGCGTAGCGGAACTTGTTGCGGCTGCCGTCCGGGTTGCGCCCGGGCCGGGTGTAGCGGTCCAGGTTGATTTCGGCGACGGCGGCGCCGTTCAGGCGGACGCCGATGTAGGGGCCCTGGCAGGAGACGACCACCCGGTTCCACTCGCCCGCCGGCCGCATCGCGTCGCGCGACGGCGGCACCAGGTCGTAGATCGCGCCGCTGTCGTGCTTGCCCGGGTTGGTTTTCCCCGCCGAATCGAACAGCTGCACCTCGATGCCCGTGTTCACCGGGTCCCGCGGGTCGGACCAGCGGACGAAGATGCCCGAGTTGGTCCGCTTGTCCACCATGAACTCGGCCGCGAGGGCGAAGTCGCCGTACTGGTCGACGCTGCGCAGGTAGCCGCCCCCCTTGCCCTGGCAATAGATCGCGCCGTCTTCCACGGCCCAGGACGCCTTGTTCCTGCCCGTCACCTCCCACCCTTCCAGGCTCCTGCCGTCGAAGATCGGCGTCCACGCGCCCATCGGCACCGGGCGCGCCTCCTCGGGGGCGCCGGCGAACAGAGCGCGCGGCGCCAGCCACTCCGCCGGCACGATCCACCGCCTCACATCTCCGCTTGCCATCCATCCTCCTCCGTAGGCGGCCGCGCCTGGGCGGCCCACACCCGCCTGTAGATTCACGGCGCGCCGTGCGGTTCCCTTCCCGCGCGCAGGAAACCGCGCCGGCCGCAGGGAATCTGCTCCTCGTGAGCAGAAACGACGCGTCGCCCCGCCCGCCCGCCGGGGCCGATAAGCCCGCGCTGCGCGCGTGGGCCGGGCGCCGCCGCGCCGGGATGGACTGGGACGCGCTGTCGCGGCCGCTAGTCGAACGGCTGGCGGCGCTCCCCGAGCTCGCCGCCGCGCGCGACGTGCTTTTGTACCTGGCGATGCCCGGCGAGGTGCGGGTCGAGGGGCTGGCCGAAGGGGACACGGGGCGCGGGCGGCGGTGGTACGCGCCGCGCTGCGCCCCGGGGCGCCGGCTGGCGCTCCACCCGTACACGCCGGGCGTGACCCCCTTGCGGCGCGGGCCGTTCGGCATCCGCGAGCCGGACCCGGAACAGACGCCCGAGGCGGACCCGCTCACCCTGGATCTGGTCATCGTGCCCGCCCTGCTCCTTTCCGAGCGGGGGGATCGCCTCGGCCACGGCGGCGGCTACTACGACCGCTTCCTGCCCCGCCTGGCGCCCGGCTGCGTCGCCGCCGGCGTCCTGCCCGAGACGCTGGTCCTACCCGAGCTGCCGCGCGATCCGTGGGACTTGCGGCTGCGCGTGGTTGTCACCGAGGCGCAGGTGCGCCGGTTCGAGATATAATATTTGTATGGAGGAAACGGGGCGCCTGCTTTTGGTGGAAACCCTGCCCGGCGCCAGCGGGGAGGATCGCTACCGCCTGCTGACCTACGTGCTCGACGAGATGCCCCAGATGGTCTGGGCGGCCGACAAAGACGGCTCGCACTTTTTCTATAACAAACAGTGGTATGCGTACACGGGGCTGACGCCGGAACAGAGCATGGGCTTCGGGTTCGCCAACGCGCTCCACCCCGACGACGTCGAGCGGACGCTGGCCCGGTGGCGGCGGGCCTGGGAGGCGGGCGAGGACTACGAGATCGAGTACCGCTTCGTGCGCCGCGACGGCGCGGCGCGCTGGTTCGGGGGGCGCGCCCAGGCCGTGCGCGGGGCCGACGGCCACGTGGCGATGAGGGTGGGCACCTGTACGGACATCCACGAGCAGAAGGAGAACGAGGCGCGGCTGGCGGCCGCCTGCGGCGCGAGGAGGTGCGCAACCGCATCGCCGAGGCGCTGCGGACCGCGACGGGACCCGAGTCGGTGATGGACACCGCCTGCCGGCAGGTGGCCCGGGCCTTGGGCTGCCCGCGTGCGCTGTACGTGGAAGTCGATACGGCGCGCGGCACGGCGGCCGCGCGAGTTCAGCCGGGCGGCAGCTTCGGCAAGAACACGTTCCCGCTGCGGGTCCTGGACGAAACCCTGCTCGAGGAAGTGGAAGCCGGCCGGACCGTCGTGGTCCAGGACACCCGGGCGGACCCGCGTACCGCGGCGTCCTATGGGTCGGTGTACGCCCCCAACGACATCCGGGCCTACGTCGCCGTTCCCGTGGAGCGGCGAGGGAGTGGGCGTCGCTGCTCGTGGCGGTTGCCTCGGACGCGCCGCGCCACTGGACCGATGAGGACGTGGCGCTCCTGAAGGCGGTGGCGGGGCAGACCGAGGCCGTGGCCGAGCTCGCGCGGCTGCACGCCCGCGAGCGCCGCACGGCACGGGCGTTCCAGGACACCGTGAGCCCGCCCGCGCCGGAGCGGCCTGGGCGCCTACCGGTTCGCGTCGCACTACGCGGCGGCGCTGGACGAGTCGGCCATCGGCGGCGATTTCTACGACCAGTTTGCCCTGCCGGGGGGCGGGTCGGTGTCGTGGTGGGCGACGTGTCCGGCAAGGGGCTGGCGGCGGCGGTGCAGACGGCGCTGGTCAAGTTCACCCTGCGCGGCTTCGCCGCGGAAGGCCCGGCGCCCGGCGACACGCTTTCCCGCCTGAACCGCGCCCTCCTCGCCCAGGGCGCGCTGAGCGGCTTCGTCACCCTCTGCTTCGTGGTGCTGGACCCGGCGGCCGGGCAGCTGGTCTACGCGTCCGCGGGCCACGAGCCGCCCATCCTTTGCCCCGCCGCCGGCGGCCCGCGGGAGCTTATGCCGACGGGTCCCGTGCTGGGCGTCGCGGACACCCACGACTACGACGAGTGTGTGCT
Source organism: Armatimonadaceae bacterium (assembly GCA_030446525.1). The sequence continues at coordinate 22,587 of JAUJNC010000007.1, read as the reverse complement.
GCCCTTCGCCCCGGGGGACCGCCTGCTCCTGTACACGGACGGCCTGAGCGAGGCGCGCGGCGAGACGTCCCTGCTCGGCACGGAGCGCGTCGCCCGCATGTTCTGCCGCGCCCGGGCGGGCGAAACCCCGAAGGCGGCCGTCGGGCGCCTCCTGCGCGAGGCCGCGCGCTTCGCCGCGCGCGGCTTCCGCGACGACCTGGCGCTGCTCGTGGTCCAGGCCGCCGAGCCCGCCACGGGGGAGGCGTCCCCGGCGGTCTCTGCCCGCGACACCGGGCCGTGACGCGGGCTACGCCAGGAGCGGGTTACGTATTCCAATCTTCCCTGCTGCGTCTCATCGCCCACGTTCATCTCCCTTCCCCTGTGACGGGTCGCGGAAAGCGTGTCCCCCGGTTACGCCCTTCCTGGCTGCCTTCCTCGCGGGGTCGAGGGGCGGGGGAGGCGCGCAGCCAGCGGACATGACCGTCCGTGTAGCCGACGTTGTTGCCGCCCACGTGCCGCGGCGGATCGAGTGGCAGGCTGGTTCCCGGATCGGACGCGTTGCGGCTCAGGTTGCTGGAATCGTAGAGCAGCATCGTCCGCTCGGGAGCCTGGCGCTTTGTGACGACCTTGCCGGAGAGCCGGCTGTCGAAGGCATAGCCGTGACCGGCGCCGGATCGGGGCGCGCCGGGGCAGCGATAAACGTTCTCCCTGTCCTTGACATACGTGCTCGTGGCGTCCATCCAGTTGACGCCGCGCGGCAGCTTGCCGTTATAGTCCTGGGCGTACATCTGCGCGGCCAGTCCCATCTGCTTCAGGTTAGCCATGCAGGTCGTCTGCCGCGCCTTTTGCCGCGCTTGCGCGAAGACCGGGAACAGGATGGCGGCCAGGATGGCGATGGCGGGGATCACGAACACCACACAACCCCCGCCCAGGATCAGGGCCCAGGCCCAGCGGGGTATGCCGCGCCGCGGCGAGGGCACGGGAGGGGGAGGATACTGCGGCTGCATCAGCGGGTCACTCCTTTTTTCATCGTGTTTTTGATCAAACGTCCGGTCCGTCGACGCCGAGCGGCGCGGCCATGTCCTCGACCGGCGTCACGTCGGCCCAGGTCTTGCCGGTCTTGACCTCGACCTCGAGGGCGACGTCCAGGGGGTAGGCGCCGGCCATGCGGTCGCGGACCCGGGACGCCAGCTCCCCCACCTCCTCCGGTGGCGTCTCGAAGAGCAGCTCGTCATGGACCTGGAGGATCATCTTCGAGCGCAGCTTCTCGCGCCGCATCATCTCGTAGACCGCGATCATCGCCAGCTTCATGATATCCGCCGACGAGCCCTGGATGGGCATGTTGGCGGCGGCGCGCTCAGCGGCCTGCCGGAACGGGAACACGCGCGAGTTGATATCCGGGATGTAGCGGCGCCGCCCGAAGAGCGTCTGCACGTAGCCGTGCTCGCGGGCGAAGGCGATGGTCTGGTCCAGGTACGTGCGGACCCCGGGGAAGCGGGCGAAGTAGGAGGTTTTCAGCTCCTTGGCGTCCACCATCGAGAGGCCCAGCAGCCGCGCGAGGGCGAACTCGGAGATGCCGGAGATGACGGCGTAGTTGACCGTCTTGGCCGCCCGCCGCATGTCGCCCGTGACCTCGGCGACCGGCACGCCGTAGATCCGCGACGCCGTGTAGGCGTGGATGTCCTCGCCGGACGCGAACGCCTGCATCAGCTCCGGATCCTTGCTGACGTGCGCGAACAGCCGCAGCTCGATCTGCGAATAGTCGGCCGACACGAGCACGTGGCCGTCCTCCGCGACGAACGCCCGGCGTATCTCCCGCCCGATCGCGGTGCGGACGGGGATGTTTTGCAGATTAGGATTGCTGGACGAGAGTCTGCCGGTCGCGGCCACGGTCTGGTTGAGCGACGTGTGGATGCGGCCCGTGTCCTTGCGAACCAGGGCGGGCATGGCGTCGGCGTAGGTGCTCTTGAGCTTGGTCAGCTCCCGGTAGTGCAGGATCTTCGAGACGATGGGGTATTCGGGGGCAAGTTCTTCCAGCACGTCGGCGCCGGTCGAATAGCCGGTCTTCGTCTTTTTCCCGGCGGGCAACTTGAGCTTGTCGAAAAGGACCTCCTGGAGCTGTTTGGTCGAGCCTATGTTGAACTGGGTCCCGGCGAGGGCGAAGATGTCTTTCTCCAGGCGGTCGATCTCGGCCTGCATCTGGGCGGCTATGCGGTTCAGTGTGGCCACATCCACGGCCAGACCGGCCAGCTCCATCTCCGCCAGGAGGGGGGCGACCGGCAAGTCCAGCTCCCGGAGCACCGCGGTCAGGCCGTCGGCGGCAAGGCGCGGCTCCTGCACGCCCATAACGGCCAGCAGCGCATCGGCCTCGGCGGACGCCTGCCCTTTAGTGTGCGCGGCGATCGCCTCCTCGGCCATGCCCTTGCGCGCCTTGTTGTCGAGGGGCGAAAGCTCGCGCCCGGCGTAGTCCGCGGCGACCTCCGCGAGTGGGAAGCTGGCGCGCCGCCCCGCGTTCAGCAGGTACGCGGCCAGCTCGGTGTCGAAGACGATACCACGAAGCGTCGCGCCGTGCCGCGCCAGGACCGCGATGTCGCTCTTGGCATGGTGCGTCACTTTGGCGACGCGCTCGTCCTCCAGCACGCCGCGCAGCGGCTCGGGCAGCGCAACCTTCCCGGCGGCCGGGCCCGTCGCGGCGACCGGCTCCGGGCCGGGCGCGTCGAAGAGCGAGGGGGTTTGCCCCCCCCCCCCGCCGGGCGGCCGCCCGGCGGCGGGGGGGTTGGGGGCGGGGGGGGCTTCCACGGGAACGTAAAACACGGTCCCGTCGCCCGTCGCGAGCGCCACCCCCAGCAGGCGGGCGTCCAGCACGCCGGCCTGGGTGACGTGCAGCCGCACCCCGACCCGGTGCGCCGCGCGCACGGCCTGCGCCATCGCGGCCATCGCCTCCGGCGTGTCCACGCCCCGGTAGTCCGCGCGCACGGCCTCCGGCGCAGCGGCGGGCGGCCCGGCGCCGCCTCCCTCGCCCTCGGGTACGGCGAACGGGTCGTAACCCTCGGCGTCCAGGTCGGGGCCGCCCCCGATCGCCCCCCCTCCGGGCGGCTGCCCGGGGGAGCTCGCATCGTCACCTCGGGCTCCCCCGTTATTGGGGTCGGGGGGTGCCTCCGGCAATCGGCGCAGCAGGGTGCGGAACTCCAGGCGCTCGAACAGGGCGCGCACGCGCGCCCAATCCGGCGACAGCGGGGCGGCGTCCAGGGCGGGCAGGTCCACGTCCGCGGGCGGCACGTCGCGGACGATGGTGGCCAGTCGCTTGGAAAGCGTGATCTGCCCGGTCGCCGCGACCAGCGCCGCCTGCAGCTTGGCGTCCTTGATCTCGTCGACGTGGTAGAGCAGGTTCTCCACCGTCCCGTACTGCTGCAGCAGCTTCGCCGCGGTCTTGTCGCCGACGCCGGGGACGCCGGGGATGTTGTCGGAGGCGTCGCCTTTGAGCGCGCGCAGGTCGGCGAGCTGGTCCGGGCGCAGGCCGTAGCGCTTCTCGACCGCCGCTTCGTCATAGATCACCGTGTCGGTCACGCCCTTGACCGTGGTCATCACGCGCACGCCGGGCTCGACCAGCTGCAGCGCGTCCAGGTCGCCCGTGACGATCAGCACGTCGTAGCCCTGCGCGCGGCCCCGCGCGGCCAGCGTGCCGATCACGTCGTCCGCCTCGAAGCCGGGCGCCTCCACCATGGGTATACGGAACGCCTCCACCATCTCGCGCGCCAGCGGCCCCTGTTCCACCAGCTCCGCCGGGGCCGCCTTGCGCGTCCCCTTGTACTCCTTGAACTCCTCGTGGCGGAACGTCTTGGCGGGCGCGTCCCAGGCGGCGATCATCACGTCGGGCTTTTGCTCGTTCAGCAAGGTCAGCAGCATCATCGTGAACGAGAACACGGCGTTGGTGGGCTGGCCGGCGCTGGTCGTCAGCGCGCGCATCGCGAAGAAGCCGCGATACAGGAGTGAGTTCCCGTCCATCAGGACGAGCTCTCTGGCGGCGGCCCCCTTGGGGGCCTTGGCATCATCAGGCATATATCTCATGTTCTCCCCCGGTAGATTCGCCGAGGGCGGGGCACAGCCCTTCCCGCCACCCGCGCACCGCCCGACTTCACCCCCGGGTACCCTCTGGGTGCCCCTCTCCTGCGAGGACAGGGGGAGGGGAGGTTGACATGCCCGGCGCGCGGCCGTATAATCAAAGGGTCGCCGCGCTTCCGCGCCGAAGTGGTGGAATGGCAGACACGCGCGCCTCAAAAGCGTGTGGGGCAACCCGTGGGGGTTCGAGTCCCCCCTTCGGCACCTATCCGCTCCTATACCCCGGCAGGCCGCCGCGGCCGCGCGGAGATCAGGTTCGCCTGCCGCAGCGTCGCCGCGTCCCGCAGCACCGCGCCCGCCGGGCCGTCGGCGATCAGGTGGTGCCCCTCGCAGAACACGAGCGCCCGCCGTGCCACCTCGGCGGCCAGATCGAGGTCGTGGGTGGCCAGGATCAGGGTCTTGCCCCCCGCGGACAGGCCCTGCAGCATCTCGGTGAAAAAGTCGCGCGTGCGCGGGTCCAGCCCCGCCGTCGGCTCGTCCAGCAGCAGCACGTCCGGGTTGGTCGAAAGCGCCGCCGCCAGGCACACCCGTCGCTTCTCGCCGCCGGAAAGCTCGTAGGGCGCCCGCTCCGCAAGGGGCTCGAGGGAAAGCAGACGCAGAAGGTCGTCGACGCGGCCGGCGACCTCCCCGGCGCTCAGCCCCAGCAGCGCCGGGCCGAACGCCAGCTCCTCGCGCACCGTCGCCGAGAACAGCATCGCGTCGGCGTCCTGGAACACGAACCCCACCCGCCGCCGGAGCCATTGGGCGAACCCGTCCTCCTGAAGCCGCGCCTCGCCGAGCGGCTCGCCCCAGGCGCGCACCGCGCCCTCCTGGGCCACCATCAGGCCGTCGAGCAGCCGCAGCAGCGTGGATTTACCGGACCCGTTCGCGCCCAGAACGGCGACGCTCTCGCCCGACCAGACCCCGAGCGAGACGCCGTCCAGCGCCAGCGCCCCGGACGGGTAGCGGTAGTAGACTTCGTCCAGGGCAAAAACCGGTTCCGCCACGTTCTCAGCCGCCAAGAGCCCGCTCCCCCCCATCAGGGCCAGCGCGACGGCCAGGGCCAGGAGCACGAGGAGGGAGTCCCCCACGCCCAGCAAGGCCGCGCCGCTCGGGCGGCACACCGGTGAGATAGCCGCGCGCCTGCATCGCGTCGTGCGTCGCCTCGGCCAGACCGTGAGCTTTCCCCAGCAGCGCCCCCAGCGAGAACCCGACGAACCGCCGCGCCTCGCCGCCCGCGGGCCGGCCGACCGTGCGCGCCCGCCGCGCCTGGAACATCTCCTCGGCGGCGAGGGGGAGCCTGAAACAGGTGCCGGTACGTCCGCTCCAGCACGGAGACGAACACGGGAGGCACTCCCAGCCCGCGCAGGCCCGCCATCAGATCCCGCCAGCGGGTCGTCAGTACGAGCAGGAGCGCGAAGGAGACCGACGCGACGACGCGCAGAACGAAGCGCACGCCCCTTCCCAGCCCGCGCCGCCCAGGGCGGACGCGGGCAGCGCCACGAAGGTCCCGAAAAACAAGCCGGCCCCCCAGGCGCGCCGCAGCAGGGCCGCGGGGGGGACGCGCGAAAGCGCCGCCAGAAGCGGGGGGACCGCGCAGGCCGCCGCCGCCGCCGCGGGGTGTCGCAGCAGGCCGACCGTCACCAGCAGGCACAGCGCCGCCAGCCACTTGGCCCGCGCGTCGCGGCGCTGCAGGAAGCCGTCCGCGCGCGCCCAGCGTTCCCCGGTCACGAGCTCGCGGGCCGCGCCCGACAGCTCCCGGACCGTGCGCTCCGCCCAGCGGTTCTGGCGGCGAACGCGCCGTGGCGGGGGCAGGCTCGCGGGCCGCGCGGCCAGCCAGCCGGGCAGGCCGTTCTCCTGGTGGTTTTCCATCGCCCTCCATTGTACCGCAGCCGCGCTTGTGGTACGCTGTATCCGTGGCCCCGAGGGGGAGGTATTTTTGATGAGACGTCACCATACCGACGCCGGTGGTCGTCGCGGCGATAGGGGCGGCTGTGCTGGCCGCGGTCTGGGTGCTGGGCACCGCGATGCCGACCAGGGGGAAGAACGCCCTGCTCGGAAAACCCGCGCCGGACATCGTCGGCCAAACGGCGACGGGGGAGACGTTCCGCTTGAGTGACCACAAAGGCGAGGTCGTCTTGGTCAACTTCTGGGCGACCTGGTGCGGCCCCTGCCGCAGCGAAATGCCCGAGCTGGCCGCGCTGCAGAAACGCTACGCCGCGCGCGGGTTCACCGTTGTGGGCCTTTCCCTGGATCAAGGCGGGATGCCGGTCGTGCGCCCCTTCGCCCGGAGCGCGGGCTTGAATTACCCGGTCCTGCTCGCGCCGGCGGGTGTGCAGGAGGCGTTCGGCGGCGTCCCCGGCATCCCCGCCTCGTTCCTGATCGGCCGGGATGGCCGCGTGGCGCACGCGGTGGAGGGGCTGGTGACGCGGGACGAACTGTCGCCCCAGGTCGAGCAACGGCTGTAGCCGGGCGCGGGCAGGAAGCCGCGCGGCTGACGTCGAACAGCAGGGCAGCGAAGCGGGTGGCGGAGGTACGGGCGGCAATGGCACGACGGGCGCGCAAAGCGGTGATCACGGCGGCGGGGCGGGGGACGCGGCAGTTCCCGGCCACGCGCTCCATCCAGAAGGAACTGCTCCCCCTGGTGGACCGGGACGGCGTCACCAGGCCGACCATCCAGATCATCGCCGAGGAATGCGTCCAGTCCGGCATCGAGGAGATCTGTATCGTCGTCGCGCGCGGGGGCGGGGGGCCGTTCGCCAACCATTTCCGGGGGCTGGACGCGGACGAGCGGGCGGCGTTCGCGGGCAAGGAGTGGGCGCTGCGCGAGGCGGACAAGCTGGCCGCGCTGCAGCGGCGCATCACCTACGTCGAGCAGCCCACGCCGGAGGGGTTCGGGCACGCCGTCTGGTGCGCCCGCGACTGGGCGGGCGACGAGCCGTTCCTGCTCCTGCTGGGCGACCACGTGTACACGACCCCGCCCGGCACGCTCCCCTGCGCCGCGCAGCTGCTCGACATCGCCGAGCGGGAAGGGTGCTCGGTCACCAGCGTCCGCAAGGAGCCCGAAAGCGACGTCAGCGTGACCGGCGTGGTCAAAGGCCGCCCGCGCGATCCGGCGCTCGCCGCCGACGCGCCCGGCCAGACCTATGACATCCTGGCCTTCCAGGAGAAGCCGACGCCCGAGGAGGCCCGCGCCCTCCGGACGCCCGGCCTCCCGGAGGGCTGGTACCTGTGCCATTTCGGGCTGCACCTGTTCACCCCGGACATCTTCGCCTGCCTCACCGAACTGATCGAAACAAACACGCGCGTCAAGAACGAGATCCAGCTCACGTCGGCGCAGGAGCTGCTGCGGCAGCGCGCCCCCTACCGCGCCGCCTATCTGAGCGGCACGCGCTGGGACATCGGCGTCCCGCAGGGCCTGGCCGAAACGCAGGCGGCCCTGTCGCTGCGCGGGCCCTTCGCCGGGGAGCTGAGGCAGCGCTTTTGCGGGGAAGCTCCGCGGTGAAAAACATCCCCGACCTGGACCGCTTGTCTCTCGAAGAGAAGATCGGGCAGATGCTCTGCTTCGGCTGGCGCGGCGGCGATGCGCTGCATGCCGTGAACGCCCAGGCGCGCGCGTGCGTGCGCGAGATGAAGGTGGGCGGGATGGTGGTGATGGGCCGCAACGTGCAGGCCCCGGGTCCGCGGTCCCTGCCGCCGGTGGACGTGGCCGCCGTGCGCGCCATGCTCCGGGAGCTGCAGAGCCTTGCCGACGTCCCCCTGCTGCTGCCGACCGACCAGGAAGGCGGGCGCGTCGCACGGCTTGGCGCGCCCTTCACGCAGTTCCCGCCCGCCCGGGTGATCGGGCAGGCCGGTGACGAAGAGCTGGCGCGCCGGGCCGCGCGCGTCACCGCCGAGGAGCTGCGGCAGATCGGCGTCAACTGGAACTTCGCGCCGGTCGCCGACGTCAACTCCAACCCGGACAACCCCGTGATCGGCGACCGCGCCTTCGGCGCGACGCCCGAGGCGGTCGCGCCGCTGGTCCGGGCGCAGATCCTTGGCTACCGCGAGGGCGGCGTGCTGGGCTGCGCCAAGCACTTCCCCGGCCACGGCGACACCGCCCTGGACTCGCACCACGACCTGCCCACGGTCGCCGGGGATCTGGCGGCGATCGAGGCGCGCGAGCTGGTCCCCTTCCGCGCCGCCGTCGGAAGCGGCGTCGACACCGTGATGACCGCGCACATCCTGTTCCCCGCCGTGGACCCGTCCGGGCTGCCCGCCACGCTCAGCCCCGCCATCCTGACGGGCCTTCTGCGCGACACGCTCGGCTTCGGCGGCGTCGTCGTCACCGACTGCCTGGAGATGAAGGCCGTCTCCGACCGCTGGGGCGCGCCCCGGGCCACCGTGCTCGCCGCCAAGGCCGGGGCCGACATGCTGCTCGTCTGCCACACCCCCGAGCGCCAGCGCGCCGCCCGCGCCGCCCGGCGCCGCGCCGCCCGCTCCGGCGACCTGCCCCTCGCCCGCAGCGACGAGGCCGCCGCGCGCGTCCTGGCCGCCAAGCGGAGCGCCGCCGACGCCCCTCCGCTAGACACCACCCGCATCGGCGCGCCGGAACACGTCGCCGTCGCCCGGGCGATCGCCGCCAAGGCGGGCGTCGCTTACCAGGCCCCCGCCGCGCCTACCACCCTGGGCGCGGATGCGGCGCGTTAGCCCGTTCCGATCCCCCCTACCGACCTCGGGCTCCTTCGGATGCCCGGGGGTGACAGGCGCTGCCGAAACTAGGTACTATACTGGCTAGATTACCAGCGGCCGGAATAGGAGGCAGTTATGGCAGAAGAGGTGGCGAAGCCGAAGCCTACGCTCTCGATCGTGGACTCCGTGGCTCTCATCGTCGGTGTGGTTATCGGGGCGGGGACCTTCCGGCTGCCGTCTCTCGTCGCCGGCAACGTGGAGAACGAGACGTTCTTTTGGCTCGCCTGGCTCCTGGGCGGCGTGGTCTCCCTGATCGGCGCGCTGTGCTACGCGGAGCTCGCGACCGCCTACCCGAACGCGGGGGGCGACTACCACTACCTTTTCCGCGCCTTCGGGGGGGGCGTCGCGTTTCTGTTCGCGTGGGCGCGCATGATGGTGATCCAGACGGGCGCCATCTCGCTGCTGGCGTTCGTGTTCGGCGACTACGCCGCGCAGCTGCTGCCGCTCGGCGGCTACGGCCCTTCCCTGTTTGCGGCTCTCGCTGTTATCGCGTTGACGACGGTGAACCTCGTCGGCATCCAGCAGGGCACATGGACGCAAAAGCTTTTGACTTCGGCGAAGGTGCTGGGCCTCCTGCTGGTCATCGTTGCCGGGGTTTTTTACGCCTCGCCGCCCGTCGCCCCCGCGCCCGCCGCCGATCCCGCGTCCAACCCGGCGTTCGGGCTGGCGATGGTCTTTGTGCTGTTCGCCTTCGGGGGGTGGAACGAGGCCGCCTACATCTCGGCCGAACTGCGGGACGCGCGGCGCAACATGGTGCGCGCCCTGCTCTGGGCCATCGGCATCATCACCGCGATCATATTGCTCGCCAACTTCGCTTACCTCCGGGGTCTGGGGCTGGCGGGGATGGCCGGCTCCGAGGTCGTGGCGGCGGATCTGATGCGCCGCGCGGTCGGCGAAGGGGGGGCGCGGTTCGTCAGCCTCCTGGTCGTCCTGGCGGCCCTGGGGTCCACCAACGCCACCATCTTCACCGGGGCGCGCACCAACTACGCGCTGGGGCGGGATTTCTCGCTGTTCTCCCCGCTCGGGCGCTGGAACGAGCGCACGAACACGCCGGTGAACGCCTTGCTGGCCCAGGGAGCCATCACGCTCCTGCTGGTGCTGTTGGGGGCCTGGACGCGTCGGGGCGTCCAGACGATGGTGGACTATACGGCCCCCGTCTTCTGGCTGTTCTTTTTGCTCGCGGGGCTGTCGCTTTTTGTGTTACGGACAAAGGAGCCCGCGATCGCCCGCCCGTTTCGGGTTCCCCTGTACCCGCTCACGCCGTTGATCTTCTGCGCCACGAGTGTCTACGTGCTCTGGTCCAGCCTGCAGTACGCCGGCGTCGGCGCGTGGGCGGGACTTGCCGTGCTGCTGGCCGGGGTGCCACTGTATCTGCTCAGCCGCCCCCGGGCCGCGCTCGAGCAGCCGGCGCGGTGACGAGCCTGTGAGGACAGAGATGCAGAGCCTGAAAAGAGTGTTTCCCTTCTGGCTGGGCATGGCGGCCGCCCTCGCCGGCGCGCGCGCCCTGGGCCAGGCCCCGGAGCGCGACCCGGACGTGCCGTATATACCGACGCCGCAGACGGCGGTCGACGCGATGCTGCGGTTGGCGAACGTCACCAAAAACGACGTGCTGTATGACCTGGGATGCGGCGACGGCCGGATCGTCATCACGGCGGCGCGCCGATTCGGCATCCGCGGCGTCGGCGTGGACATCGACCCCGAGCGCATCCGGGAAAGCAAGGCGAACGCCAGAAAGGCCGGCGTCGAGGGCCGCGTGGATTTCGTGGTGAAGGACCTGTTCGACACCCAGGTCCGGAACGCCTCCGTGGTGACGCTGTACCTCTTGCCGGAGGTCAACGTGAAGCTGCGCCCCCGGCTGCTGCGCGAGCTCAGGCCGGGGACGCGCGTGGTGTCGCACGACTTCGACATGGCGGACTGGCAGCCGGACAAGACCGCGAACGTGCGCTCCACGCGCCAGCACACCCTGTACTACTGGGTCATCCCGGCAAACGTCCGGGGGGCGTGGCGATGGAGCCTGCCGGCCGGAACCGGCGGCGGGCAAAGCTACAAGCTGGATCTCGATCAGCGTTTCCAGCAGGTCAGCGCCGCCGCCACGGTCGGCGGGAGCCGGGTACCGATCACCGACGCGAAGCTGACCGGCGACCAGCTGAGTTTTTCGGTCCCCACACAGGCGCGGGGGAAGAAGGTGACAATGCGCTTCCGCGGGCGCGTGGCCGGGAACACGATCAAGGGCAGCGTGCAGGCCGCGGGCGGCCCGACGCGCCGCTGGAGCGCCGCGCGGGGCGCCGCCGGAAAGACGGGTTGAGGACCCCGGGGCCTGTCGGTAACGAACGCCCCGCCGCGGGCGTATTTAGCACGGTAAGAATTAGACAGGATACCTCGGCGTTATGCATTCGGAATCGGTTTTCGCCAGCACGGGGGCCGCAAATCGCCATCGTGGCTGTCCCTGGGTCGTGCTGGCCGCGCTGTCGGTAGCTCTGGCGGGGTGCGGGCGGCAGGCGCCCGGCGGAGGCGCCGCCGCGCAGACGGGACAGGCCGGCGCGGGCCGGGCCGGCGGGCCGGCGGCCGTCGACGTGGTACTCGCGAGCGAAGGCACGCTGCGGCCCGAACGGGAATACACGGGCACGACGCGGCCAACCCGCGAGGTGACGCTGCGCGCCCGGACCGAAGGGCGGCTGCTCACCCTGGCCGCGGATGTCGGGGACCGTGTCGCGCGCGGGCAGGTGCTCGCCCGGCTCGACGACGACCTGCTCCGCGCCGCCGTGAGCCAGGCCGAGGCCGAGCTGGCAAGCCGCCAGTCCGAGCTGACTTCGGCCCAAACCCAGGTCGGCGCGGCCCGGACCCGGGTCGAGCAGGCGCGCCTCAACCTGACCCAGCAGCGCGCCGACGCCGACCGGTACGCGTTTCTGGCGCGCGAAGGCGCGGGCCCGCGGCAAACCGCCGAGCAGGCCCGGACGGCGGCGCTCACCGGCGCGCAGGTGCTCCGCTCCGAGGAACAGCAGGTGCGCAACCTGCAGGCCGCCGTGCAGGCGGCCCAGGCCCGCGTCCGGGCGCAGCGCGCGGCCGTCGCCCAGCAGCGCGAGCGCCTTTCCTACGCTGTGCTGCGCTCTCCGGTCACGGGCTACGTGACCCAGAAGCTGTCCGACGTCGGCAATCTGGTGCAGCCGGGGGGCGAGATATTGCGGCTGGGCGACTTCCGGCTGGCGCAGGTCGACGTACAGGTGAGCGAGCTGGAGCTCCCCGGCATCCGCCTCGGGCAGACGGTGCGCGTCCTGCTCGACGCCTACGGCGACCGGCAGTTCCTGGGACGGGTGGACCGCATCTCGCCGCAGGCCGACCCGGTCACGCGCCTGGTGCCGGTCACGATCACCCTGCCCAACCCGGACAGCCGTATCGGCGGCGGCCTGCTCGCCCGCGCGCGCTTCGGGCAGACGGCCGAGCGCAAGATCGTCATCCCCGAAACGGCGCTGCAGACGGCCGGACGCGGCCCCGGTGCCGGCGGCCCCGCCCCGGGCGGGCCCCCCGCCGGCGCTGCCGGCGCGCCCCAGGCCGGCGGCGCCGACGCAGTGCGCGCGCGCACCGCGAGCGCCGGCGATCAAGAGAACGTCGAAACCGTGTTCGTGATCGCCGGGGAGGGCGGGACCGCCGCCTCCGCGGGCGCAGCAAACGGCCGGGAGGGCGGCCAAGCGCCGCGTGCTTCGGCCCGGACCTACACGGTCGCGGCGCGCCGGGTGCGCGTCGGCGCGCGGGCGGACGGGCAGGCCGAAATCCTTTCCGGCCTCCGGGCCGGCGACCGCGTGGTTTCCCGGAGTGCCGGGCCGCTCACGGACGGCGCCCCGGTGCGCCCGAGCATCCTTTCCGAAGAGGCGCTCGCGGCGAGGCCGGGGCGGCAGCAAGGGCAGCCGCGGCAGGGGCAAGAGCAGGGTCGGGTGCCGCCCGGCCTGCCGCGCGGCCGCGGGCCGGTGGGGCAGGGTGATCCCGGACAAGCGGGGGGGCGCCAGGCGCGCCCCGCCGCCCAAGGCGGCCCGGCGACGCGGGCTTCGGGGTCCCGGGGACGGGGAGAGCGCCAGGGGGCCCCTCGCCGGGGCGCGGCGGCCGCGCCGGCGTCGCCCGGCGCGTCCTCGTCAGGCTCGTCTTCCGGCGTGTCTCCGGGCATCTCCCCCGGCACGTCATCGGGAACACAGTCATCAGGAAGCGGGAATCAGTAACCGAATGGCGGAACAAGAATCAGAAGCGCTCCAAACGGCGGCGCACGAGGGCGCGGGGCGGGTTGTTCTGGAAAGGAAGGCCCCCCTAATCGCCCCCCCTTCGGGCGGGTACCCGGGGGCGGGGGGCAGGAACGGCAACGGCGCCCCGCACCCCGCCGGGCCCGGCGCGCCGCCGCCCTCCCAAACGGCTCCCGAAGGTGGTGACGGGGGCGAGGGGCCGGACGGGGGCGACGGGAAGCGCAGGCGCCGCGGCTTCAGCGTCAGCGGGCTGGCGATCCGCCGGCCGATCGGGACGCTGACGATCTCGCTCACGGTCGTCGTGCTGGGCCTGTTCTTCCTCGCCCGGCTGCCCGTCGACCTGCTGCCGTCGATCACCTATCCCCGCATCGGCGTGCGGCTCAACGCGCCGGGGGTCGCACCTGAGGTGGCCGTCGAGGAGATCACGCGCCCGCTCGAGGAGGCGCTCGCCGCGACCGAGGGCGTGGTCCAGGTGTACTCGCAGACGCGCGAAGGGCAGGTGAGCGTGGACCTGTTCTTCCAGCCCGGCGGCGACATCGATCAGGCGTTGAACGACGCGACCGCCGCCCTCAACCGGGCGCAGGGTAACCTGCCCGACACCGTCGAACAGCCGCGCCTGTTCAAGCTCGACCCGTCACAGCTCCCCGTGACCGAGTTCGCGCTGACCTCGCCGCAGCTCCAGGGCCGGCAGCTGCGTGTGTTCGCCGAGGAGGAGCTGGCCCGCGAGCTGGCCGTGGTGCCGGGCGTGGCGGCCGTGGACGTGTCGGGCGGCGGGCTCGAGGAGGTGCAGGTCAACATCGACCTGGACCGCCTGCAGGCAGTCGGCGTCGGCCTGACGCAGGTCTTGCAGGCGCTGCAGGCCGAGAACCAGGACATCTCCGGCGGCCGGCTCGAAGGCGCGCGCAGCGAGTCCCTGACGCGCACGGTCGGGCGCTTCGAAAGCGCGCTCGAGATCGAGAACCTGTCGTTTCTGGTCCCCGCCCCCAATAACGGGGGTGCCGGAGCTGCCCCCTCGGGCCAGCGCCGGGTCTTCCTGCGCGACTTCGCCGCGGTCGTGGACGGCACCGAGGACGAGCGGGTGATCGTGACGCTGAACCGGCTGCCGGCCGTCAAGGTCAGCGTCCAGAAGCAGCCGGATGCCAACACGGTCGACGTGGTGGACGGCATCAACGCGCGGGTCGCGGCCCTGAAGCGGTCCGGGGTGATCCCGCCCGCCGCCATCCTGACCCCGACGCTGGACGAGTCGGCGTTCATCCGCAACTCGATCCGGGACGTGGCGATCTCCGGCGCCCTCGGCGCCCTGCTCGCGGCCGCGGCCGTGCTGCTGTTCCTGGGCTCGATCCGGCAGACGCTGATCATCGTGCTTTCCATCCCGCTCGGCATCCTCTTCGCGGTCATCCTGATGGGCGTTTCCGGCCTGTCGCTCAACATCTTCAGCCTGGGCGGGCTGGCGATCGGCATCGGGGCGGTCGACAGCTGCATCGTGGTGCTGGAGAACATCGTCCGGGGCGCGGCCCGGAAGCGGGATCCGGAGGCCGACGGCGGCGCGGCGCCCGTGGACGGGGACGAGCTGATCGAGATCTCGCAGGACAAGTCGGGCGAGCTGGAGTCTGCCCTCGTCGCCTCCACCACGACCAACCTGGTCGCCGTGGTGCCGTTTCTGCTGATCGGCGGCTTCGTCGCGCTCCTGTTCAGCGAGCTGATCCTGACCGTCGTCTTCACGGTCGGGGCCGCGCTCGTCACCGCCCTGACCATCGTGCCGATGCTCGCCTCACGCCTGCTCGCCATACGGCGCACGTCGGGCTTGAAGAATTTCATCGGCGTGCGCAAGTTCGACGAGGGCTTCGGGCGGGTGAGCGACGGCTACGGCAAGCTGCTGGGCAAGGTCCTCGACCGGCGCGTGTTCGTGCTCGTGGCCGTCTTCGCCGCGCTGGGCGGGGTGAGCGCGGTCCTGCTGCCGCGGATCCCCACCGAGATCCTGCCGCGCATCGGGACGGGGCAGGCCAACCTGTCCGCGCAGTTCCCGCCCGGCATGCCGCTCGCGACCAGCCGGCGCGTGATGGAGGCCGTGGACGACATCCTGCTCGCCCAGCCCGAAACCGAGTACACCTTCACGACCACGGGCGGCTACCTGTTCGGCTCGTCCACGTCGGAAAACCCGCTGCGCGGGTCGAGCACGATCACGCTCAAGCAGGGCACGGAAGTCGAGGCGTACGTTTCCCGGGTCAACCGCGAGTTGGCTAGGCTGAACCTGGTCGGCATCCGGCTGCGCCTGTCGCCGGGCACGGTCCGGGGCCTGATCACCAACAACTCGCCCGTGCGCGGGGCCGAGATCGACGTCATCCTGCAGGGCAACGACGCGCGCACCCTGCAGCAAGCGGGCCGGCAGGTCCTGGGCGCGCTCGACGAGCGCGCCCGGCTCGCCCAGTTCCGCCCGAACGCCGACCCGACCCAGCCCGAGATCCAGATACGCCGCGACCGCGAGCGGGCGGCCCTGCTCGGCCTGTCGTCCGCCGACATCGGCCAGACCATCGCGACCGCGATCGAGGGCAGCATCCCGACCCAGCTTCAGCGCGGCGAGCGGCTCGTGGACGTGCGCGTGCGTTTGGACAAGGACTCGATCCGCAACACCGCCCAACTGGAGCGCCTGCCCTCTTCGTGGACGGGGCAGAGATCCGGCTCTCGGACGTGGCCACGATCGACAGCGGCCAGACGCCCGGCGAGATCCAGCGCATCAACCAGCGCGACGTGTTCGTCGCCGCGGGCAGCCTGAACGAGGGCGAGCCTCGGCCAGGCGCTGGAGGAGGTCGAGCGGATCGTCCAGAGCGTCGGCCTGCCCCGGGGCGTCACCCTCCTGCCCTCGACCGCGGCCCGGAGCAGCCGGAGCCTGCAAAGCTCGATCCTGCTGCTGGGCGGCCTGGCCGTGTTCCTCGTCTTCATCGTGATGGCCGTGCAGTACGACTCCCTCGTGGACCCCCTGGTCATCCTGTTCACCATCCCGCTCGCCCTGTCCGGCGGCATCATGGGCCTGTACCTGACCGGCACGGCCATCGGCGCGACGGTCCTGATCGGCGTCGTGCTCCTCGTCGGCGTCATCGTCGGCAACGGCATCATCCTGGTCGAGGTGGCCAACCAGATCCGCGAGCGTGAGAACATCGGGCGCCGCGAGGCGATCGCCCGGGCCGCCCCGCAGCGCCTGCGCCCCATCGCCATGACGACCCTCATCGCCGTGCTGGGCCTGCTGCCGCTGGCGCTCGGACTGGGCGAGGGGACCGAGCTCCTGCGCCCGCTCTGCATCGTCGTCTTCTTCGGCTTGCTGCTGGGCACCCTGCTGACGCTGTTCATCGTGCCCTGCTTCTACGTCACGCTCCACGACATCTTCCGCTGGAACCTGCTGGGCAAAAAGCGCGGCGAGCGGGAGCAGCCGGCCCCGGCCCAGGAGGCGGGGGTTGCCGGGTAAAACGTGGTCACCGGGATGCGGGAGGTTTCTATGACACAACAGGTCCTCGCGGACAAGGTGTGGGACAGGTCAGGCTCGCCGCTGGTGCTTCGTATGCGACCGGCTATCGAGATGAACGACGAGCAGTTCTTCGCCTTCTGCCAACAAAACCAAGATCTGCGTATCGAGCGCACCGCGGAAGGAGACTGGATCGTCATGCCGCCGACCGGATGGGAAGCAGGAGCTCGGAGTGCGGAGATGCTTCGGCAGCTCGCCAACTGGGCCAGACAGGATGGTACCGGCGTGGCTGCCGATTCTTCCACCGGGTACCACCTCCCCAACGGCGCGGATCGCTCGCCGGACGCTTCCTGGCTGCTTACGTCACGTCTCGCCGCCACCACGCCACAGCAACGGCAAACGTTCCTCCCGCTCTGTCCCGACTTCGTGGCCGAAGTGCGTTCGCCCTCCGATAGCGTGACGGCCCTAAAAGACAAGATGCAGGAGTACCTCGACAACGGCGCGCGGCTGGGCCTGCTGATCGATCCGCCGAACCGGCGCGTCTACGTGTACCGCCCGAACACGCCGGCGGCGCCGTTGGACGACCCGGCCACCGTTGCCTGCGACCCGGAACTGCCCGGCTTCGTGCTGGACGTTCAGGCCATCTTCAACACGGGCTTCTAGAACGGTCACATGGACGAGACTTCCGGAGGGCGCGGCACGCTTGCCTTGCCGGGGCGGGAGCCGGCGCGCAGGATCTGGTCGGCCGCTTCGTCGAGCGCTTCTTGCCTGGGGGCGCTCTTCCTGGCGTAGAACTCTTCGAAGAACACCTTCACGATGATGGCGGCGGGCACCGCCAGGATCGCGCCCAGTACTCCCACGAACGCGCCCAGCGCCAGCACGAAGAACAGGATCGAGACCGGGTGCAGGTTCAGGTTGCGAGCCATGATCATCGGCACCAGCACGTTGTTCTCCAGCTGCTGCACGACCAGGAACAGCCCGGCCACCCACAGCGCCTTTACCGGCTCGTCCGCCAGTGCGACGGCCATCGGCGGCAAAGCGGAAAGGATCGGGCCGATCGTGGGGATCGCCTCGCCCAGGCCCGCGATGATGCCGAACAGCAGCGCGTTGGGCACGCCGATCGCCCACAGGCCCAGCCCGGAGACGACGCCGATGATCAGCATCAGCAGCAGCGTCGCCAGCGCCCACGACTCCAGCTGCCCGACGATCCGCGTCAGCGCGTGGGTCGCCTCGGTGCGGTAGTTCGGGGGCACCGCCGAAAGGAAGCCCCGCACGAGAGGCTTGGGCGACCCCAGGGTATACAGCGCGATCACCAGCACGAAGAACCCCGCCGCGAGCGAGCCGAAGAAACCCAGCGTGTAACGCCCGATGCGCGGCAAGAGCGCCTGCGCCCGCTGCGCCAGGTTTTCCGCTCCTAATGCCTCGCCTTTAAGAACGCCGCCCAGCACCGGATACCGCTCGGCAAGGGCGTCCAGGCGCCCGCGCAGTGTGTCCCATCGCTCCGGCGCGTCCTGTACTAGGTCCGTCACCTCCTGTGCCAGTGGCGGCCCGGCGACGAACCCCGCCGTGACCAGGCCGCCCAGCACGATCAGCGCCACGCCCGCCGCGGAGACGCCGCGCTTGACGCCTCGGTTTTCCAGCCAGCGCACCGGCGCGTTCAAGACGATGGCGATCAAAAACGCCGAAAGGAACAGCAGCAGCGCCCGGGCGATCGCGTCGATGAAGGCGATGGCCAGATAAAGCCCCGCCGCGAACAGAATGATGCGGCTGTAGTTGACCACGCGCACCGGGGTGGCGGTGGGGTCAACACCCTTCTCGGCGGGGCGCGAGGATACCGGCGTTTCCAGATCGTTGTTGGTTGCCATAGCTCCTGTGATCTTTCCCGCCTGGCCCCGGTGGTAAACTTGCCGTGGGCGCCCGGGCGGTGGGGAACCGTTTGTCCGCCGTGCGCGTTAAAGAGAACGGAGGGACGCTGTATGTTTCGTTTGGCTGCCTGCATCACCACGGCCGTTCTCGCCGGGTGCGCTCTGGGCCTTCGGCCCGTGCTGCCATCGGCCCGGGGCGCCGCACCGGGGGGCGCTCCCGCGGCCGCCGCGGATGCGTGGAGCGTGGAGGGGACGCTGCTGGAATCCTGCACCTGCGCCGTGCCCTGCACCTGCAATTTCGGGGAAGGTCCCTCGCCCCACCCCTACTGCCACGCCGTTTACGCCTACCGGGTGGACAGGGGCGCCTGGGGCGGGATGGATCTTTCCGGCCTCGTCTTCGGGGGCGCCGACGGCCCGCGCGGGAGCGTGGGCTTCCTCGACGAGCGCGCCACGCCCGCCCAGCGCGCCGCTCTGGAGAAGATGGCCCGGGCGGTGTTCGCCAAGGGCGGACCCGCCGGCGGCCCGCGCCCGTTCCTGCCGGCCCGCATCACGCACGTGGTCAAGGGCAACGACCTGCGCCTCGACATCGCGGGGCGCGGCGGCTTCACGGCCCGCGTCCTCCTCGGCGGCGACGGCAGATCGCCGATCGTGGTGGAAAACAACACCATCTGGCCCATCCGGCGCGCTATCAAGGCCAAAGCGCTGCCGCTCCAGTACAAAGACGGGCAGGCGGGCGTCATCCGCGGCGACGGCACCAACGCCAACTACGGCGCCTTCTCCTTCCGCGGCAGGCTCTAGGCTCAGGCTTCGGCCTGGATCACGTCGGAGCCGGCTGCCCACCGAGGGCGGCGCGAGGGATGCGCCGCTGCTGCTCGGTCGGGCTCCCACTCGTACTCGCCGGGGTCCGGGTACTTGGGACCAGGCCGAGTGACCGGGGCTGAACTTGTAGAGCAGCGCGCGCGCTCGTGTCGAGCGCGCCAGGTCATCGTGCCGTGGACCAGGGCCTCCGTAAAGATCAGGGCGTCTCCGGCCTCGACCGGTGGCTGCACTACGTAGGGCGCCGGGCGCTCGAACCGAGCACGTCGCGCAGGATGGCCCGGAGGAAGTTGCTCTTGTGGGTGCCCGGGATGCAGGGCGAAGCCGCCGTCGCCCTCGGCCGCCGGGGTCAGGAAGTAGGTGACGACGCACAAACCGTTGCGCATCACCCCGTCGCGGTATTTGTACCAGTGGTCGCCCTCGTGCCCCTCGCCGCCATGGAGGTTGCCCCCCTTGTCGCCCTCGTGCATGAAGATGCAGTAGTCGTGGTCGAGGCGGAACTTGGCGTCGATCAGCGCGACCAGGTAGGGGAGGACCTTGGGGTGGTCGATCAGGGCCTGAAAGGGCGGCCCCCAGCGCGAAACCCGGCCGCTGCGCGTGCCGGTCGCCTCCTTCGGGCGCGGGAACTTCTCGTCGGCGATGGCGTTCATCTCCGCCACCTCCGTCGGCGTCAGCACGTTCTTGATCACCAGGTAGCCATGCAGGTCGAATAGAAACTTCTCTTCCGGGGTCATCACTTGGTGTTCCTCCTGACAGGCATGTTCACCGGCCGACGCCGCCTCTCCTGCGGCGGGCGCTAGCTCGTGAACGCCCGGAACAGGGTGGTGTACAGGCGCAGCACCTTTTCCGGGTCCGGCCCCCGGTAGGCGCACTCGTTGGAGACGTAGCCCGCGTAGCCGTCCCGCGCCAGCAGCCGGAAGAACTCCTGGTAGTAGCGCCACTCGCCCTCCCGCTCCATCTGATGGGTATGGATCGACGTGAGGTGTGGCGCGACCAGGTCGTACAGCGGCGCGATCGAGGGCGCGCCGGCCGGCAGCCCCCAGCCCGTTTGGGCGCCGACCCGCCACTGCGAGTTGAAAACGATGCCGACGTTCGGCAGGTCCGCTTCCCGCACGACCCGGACGGCGTAGGCGGGGTCGGTGAAGCTGCCGTGCGCCTCGATGGACACCGTCACCCCTTTGGGCGCGGCGTAGGCGCCCAGCTCCCGCAGGGCGGCCGCGACGTTCGCCAGAACCGTCTCCCGGTCCCGCTCGTCGTCGGGGAGCCGGTCCCCCAGCACGCGCACGTGGTCGCACCCCATGGCGACGGCCTGCTCGATCACCTGCTTCACCTGCTCGATGCTGCGCCGACGTTCGGCCTCCTCGGGGGCGTGAAAGGCGCGGCAGCTGGTGAGCGAGGCGACGAGAAGCCCGGCCGACTGCATCTTCTCCGCCACGGTGCGCACGTGCTCGGACGGCGCGTCGGCCTCGAGCCGGTGCTGCTGGCGATAGTCCTGGAGGAACTCCACGCCCTCATAGCCGGCTGCCTGACACACCGCGATGATACGGTCGACATCCCACTCCTGCGCCGTCTGGTAAGTGTTGAGAACCCACTTCATGGCCGGTGCTTCCTCCTTTGAAACGGAACTGACTCCCTGAACGCATGCGCGTGCCGCCGTCCGGCGCCTGCCGTGCGCTGCCGGGAGCGCTTGTGGCGGGTAGTGTTGAGCGCCGCAAGGCGCCGCGCGTGGGCGGGTGCGAACTCTGTGTAGAGGGCGTCGAAGTCGGCGACACTCGTGCCAGTCATGCTAACAAAGGGCGAACCGGTCCGACAGGTTCTGATATGTCACCGTGCTTGACAGTTTACCAGACGAGACCACAAGAAGGCAAATGCGCCACAACTCTGGAGGAAAACCCAGGCAGGCCGGTAGCCTTGATCTCTGAAGGCTTGTCCATCGACAGGGCCAGCGAAAGTGGAACTCAACCGAGGCGGCTGGGAGTAGGAAGGGTAGAAAGGACGCCGCGCGCAGCAATGCGCGCGGCGGGTACGGGAAGCTATAGTGGGACACAACACGCCGCTGACGCGGCGCAACCTGCTTATCGGCTCCTCCGCTCTAGCAGCCGCATCTCTGCTAGGAACGCTTCGGCGCGGGGAAGCGGCACCTGGGGGTGGGCCGTCTGCCATAACGGTCGACTCGAAGGCCCCCGAGCTGATCGGCGGGGCGGGGGACTGGCTGAACACGGGCGGGAAGGCGCTGCGGCTGTACGGCAAGGACGGTCTGCTGACCTCGGGCGCGGCGGACGCCGTGTTGATCGACTTCTGGGAGTATACGTGCGTGAACTGCATCCGCACGATGCCGTACCTGAAGGCGTGGCACGAGCGCTACCGGGACAAAGGGTTGATCATTATCGGCATCCACACGCCCGAGTTCGACTTCGCGAAATCCAAGCAGAACGTGGCCGACGCGGCCAAGCGGTTCGGCCTGGCGTACCCGCTGCTGAGTGACGCCGGATACGCCAACTGGGAGGCGTACCGGAACCAGTATTGGCCGCGCAAATACCTCCTCGACCGCACGGGGAAGATCGTCTACGACCACGCGGGCGAGGGAGGCTACGGCGAGACGGAGCGGCGCATCCAGCAGCTGCTGCGGGCGGCCGATCCGAAGGTGGCGCTGCCCAAGCCGATGGAGCCGCTGCGCGGCGCGGACAAGCCCGGCGCCGTCTGCTATCCGCAGACCCCGGAGATCTACGCCGGGTACGGCCGCGGCGGGGACCAGTTCGGGTCGCCGGAAGGGCTGCGGCGCGACGCGCCCCACACCTACAGCGACGCGAAGGGCCGGCGGGAGAACGGCCGGTACTACGCCCGGGGCCGCTGGCGGGTCCTGCCGGAAAGCCTGCGCCACGCGCGCGTCACGGCCGACCCCTTCGAGGACTACGTCGCGCTGCCCTACAAAGCGCTGGAAACCAACGCGGTGATAAGGCCCGAGGGCGGCAAGCCCTTCGACCTGTTCCTCCTGCAGGACGGCAAACCGATCGCCCGAGCGGACAAGGGCGAGGACGTCCGCTATGCCCCCGACGGCCGCTCGTTCGTCCGCGTGGACGCCCCGCGGATGTACAAGCTCGTCGCCAACCGCAAGTGGGGCGAGCACGAGCTGCGCCTGGGAACCACGTCGCCCGACTTCGGCCTGTACTCGTTCACGTTCTCGTCGTGCGCGGTGGGCGGCAACTCGTGACCGGCAGGGAAGGCAGGAGATTGCCACGCCCCCGATGAACTAAAAGGCGGTTCGGGCGCCGCGGCGCGTCCGGGTAACTTCGCGGACGAGGCAGGACGAGCAGATGGCGACGGTGCTGGAGCGGCCTGAAGAAGAACCTGCGGGGGGAGGGGAGCGGCGCGCCGGGCATCCCCCGCCGTGGGCCCTGCGCCCGCGCGCGATCCT
>JAUJNC010000299.1 GCA_030446525.1 Armatimonadaceae bacterium | reverse complement strand
CGTTGGCACGCAACTTGCACCCCGAGCAGTAGGTTATCGTCGCAGCGGTGTGAATGCGGGCATCGCGGAGAGGTTTATCGGTGAGATCAACAGAGCTGCACCCCGTGGTCATCGTCGGGGCCGGGCCGGCCGGTTTGACCGCCGCGTACGAGCTGGCGAAGCAGGGCGTCCGGCCGCTCGTGCTGGAAAAGGGCGACAAGGTCGGGGGCATCGCCCGCACCGAAGCCTACAAGGGTTACCGCTTCGACATCGGCGGCCACCGCTTCTTCACCAAGGTCGACGAGGTGCAGGCGCTCTGGCAGGAGGTGCTGGCGGAGGACTTCCTCAAGGTCCCCCGGCTCTCGCGCATCTACTACCGGGGCCGGTTCTATAACTACCCCCTGGACCTGCGCAACACCCTGTCCAACCTGGGCGCCTGGGAAAGCCTGCGCATCCTGCTCAGCTATTTCAAATGGAAGCTCCGGCCCTACCCCGAGGAGGAGACCTTCGAGCAGTGGGTGACCAACCGCTTCGGCGGGCGCCTGTACCGCACCTTCTTTCAAACCTATACCGAGAAGGTGTGGGGCATCTCCTGCAGCAAGATCCAGGCCGACTGGGCCGCGCAGCGCATCAAGGGGCTGTCGCTCACCACGGCGGTCACCAACGCCCTCTTCGGCACGGGCGACGCCAAGACGCTGATCAAAGAGTTCGATTACCCCAAGCTGGGGCCGGGCATGATGTGGGAGCGCTTCCAGCAGGCGGTCGAACACCGGGGCGGGCAGGTGCAGCTCAACACCGACATCGTCGGCTTCCGGCGCGAGGACCGACGCATCACGAGCGTGACGGTGCGGCGCGGCGGCGAGACGTTCGAGATCTCCGGAGAGCAGTTCCTTTCCAGCATGCCGCTCGCCGAGCTCATCGACAAGCTGAGCCCCCCGCCGCCGGCCGAGGTGCGCGAGGCGGCGCGCGGCCTGGCGTACCGGGACTTCCTCCTGGTGGGGCTGATCGTCAACCGGGCCGACCCGTTCCCCGACAACTGGATCTACGTGCACAGCCCCGGGGTGCGGGTGGGGCGCATCCAGAACTTCAAGAGCTGGAGCGCGGCGATGGTCCCCGAGCCGGACAAGGCCAGCCTGGGCCTGGAGTATTTCTGCAACGAGGGCGACGACCTCTGGTCCCTGCCCGACGCCGAGCTGGTTGCGCTGGCCACGCGCGAACTGGCCGAGCTGGGGCTGGCGAGCGCCGGGGACGTCCAGGACGGCGTGGTGATCCGCCAGCCCAAGGCGTACCCGGTGTACGACGGCGAGTACCGCCGGCACCTGGAGGTGATCCAGCGGTACCTGGCGACGCTGGAAAACCTGCAGACTGTCGGCCGCAACGGGATGCACCGCTACAACAACCAGGACCACTCGATGCTCACGGGGATGCTGGCTGCCAAAAACCTTCTGGGCGAAACGCACGACCTGTGGAACGTGAACACCGAGCGCTCCTATCACGAGGATTTCACCACCGAGCCGTCACACAAAAACGGCGCCAAACGCCGGGAGCGCCAGAACCAGGGACGGCGAGCCGACCGCGCATCCACGGCCCGGGGCTAGATGAAGATTCTGCTGGTCAACGACTACGCGATGCCGGCGGGCGGGGTCGAGATCCAGATGCGGATGCTGCGCGACGGGTTGCGGCGGCGCGGGCACGACGCCCGGTTTTTTGCCAGCAGCGCCGGGCCGGGGGCGGGGGCCGGGGCGGACTATTCGGGCTTCGGCACCACCTCGCCCTTCCGCACCCTCCTGCAGACGGCGAACCCGTGGGCCGCGCGGCAGCTCGGCCGGGTGCTGGCCGATTTCCGGCCCGACGTGGTCCATGTCGCGATGTTCCTGACGCAGCTTTCCCCGATGATCCTGCCGCTGCTGGCCCAGGTGCCGAGCCTGTACCACGTCCACTGGTACCGGCCGATCTGCCCGCGGGGGACCCGGATGCTGCCGGACGGGGCCGCCTGCCGGACGTCCCCCGGCGCGGCCTGTCTGGCCAGCCACTGCCTGCCGCTGCGCGACTGGCTGCCGCTGATGCGGCAGATGGCGCTCTGGCGCCGCCGACGGGGTGTTTTTGACCGGATCGTCGCCGTCAGCCATGCGGTCCAGCGCCGCCTGCTCGCCGAAGGCATCGAACCGGTGGAGGTGATCTGGAACGGCGTCCCCGCCGCGGCCCGGCGCGCCCCTCTTTCGGGGCCGCCGACCGTGGCGTTCGCCGGCCGCCTGGTGCCCGAGAAGGGCGCGGACGTGCTGATACGGGCGTGGGCCGGGGTGGCGGCACAGTTCGGGGAGGCGCGGCTCCTCGTGGCCGGCGACGGCCCCCAGCGCCCGGGTCTGGAGAAGCTGGTCGCCGACCGGGGGCTCTCTTCCCACGTCACCTTGCTCGGCCACCTGCCGCGCGCGGAGGTGGAGCGCCGCTTCGCCGCCGCCTGGGTGCAGGCGGTCCCTTCGCGCTGGGACGAGCCGTTCGGGATCGTCGCCGCCGAGGCGATGATGCGCGGCACCGCCGTCGTGGCCAGCGACGCCGGCGGCCTCGCGGAGATCGTCCGGCACGACCGGACCGGCCTGCTCGTCCCGCCCGGCGACGCCGATGCCCTGGCCGAGGCGCTGATCCGTCTCCTGCGGGACCGCGAAACCGCCGAAAATATGGGCCGGGCCGGGCGCGAGGTCGCCCGGTCGCACTTCAGCGAAACGACGTATGTAGAGAACTTTGTCCGGACGTACGAGACGCTCTTATCCGAGCGGTGAGAACGAACATGGCAACGGATACGAAAAAAACGCCCCTGGTCATCTTCGGTTTCGATGCCGGCGACCTCGACCTCATCCAGCGCTGGGCGGGCGAGGGCCGCCTGCCGGCCATCGCCTCGATCCTGGAGCGGGGCTGCTGGGGCAAGACCACGGGGCCGGAACACGTCTGCGAACACGGAAGCTGGCTCGCCGCCTTCAGCGGCGTCCCGCGCAGCCGGCACGGGTACTACTGCTACCGGCAGCTCAAGCCCGGCACCTACGACCTGATCAACCGCTTCCCCCACGAGGCCCGGGCGCTCCCCTTCTGGTCGCGTTTGCGGGGGACCGGCAAGAAGGTGGCGCTGATCGACGCGCCGGAGGTCCTCCCCCTGCCCGGGGTGTCCGGCATCCAGCTTTCCAACTGGGCCAGCCATCAGCCGGACGTGACCGCGCTCGGGCCCTCGGCCGAGCCGGCCGATCTTCTGCGGGTCGCCCGCCGGGTGTTCGGGCCGCCGACCAACATCTCCGAATACAACACGCGGAGCAGTCTGCGCGAGGACCGGCAGGTGTACCGCCGCCTGTTGGAGCGGGTCCACAAGCGCGGCGCGCTGTGCCGTCATCTGCTCGCGCAGGACCGTTTCGACCTCATCGTCATCGGGCTCTACGAGGCGCACAAGGCGTCGCACCGCTTCTGGGACTACCTCCCCGATTCGCGAAACAACGACAGCGCGCGCCAAGACGACGCGCTGGGCCGGGCCATCCGGGACATCTACGAGGCGACCGATCGGGAGATCGGCCGGGTGCTGGGGCAGCTGCCCCCGGACGCGAACGTCGTCCTCCTGTCCCTGTACGGGATGAAAGACGAGTATCCGACGTCGGGGCTGATCGAGTCGTTCTTCCGCGAGCTGGGCTATCAGGCGCCGCCCGGACCGGCCGCCGCCCCCACCACGCCCGGTCCGCTCGCCCAGGTCCGCCGGGCCCTCCCGCCGTCCCGCCCTCCCACCACCTCCTCCAGTGACTCTTACAACCCCTAGATCGACAGCTCCCGCTTGTTGCGCCGCGCCGCCAGAAGCGCGGCTTCGTTGACCAGATTGGCCAGGTC
>JAUJNC010000298.1 GCA_030446525.1 Armatimonadaceae bacterium | reverse complement strand
CTTCGCGGCCATCTACAACATGGAATGCAATGACTGAACTTATGCAAGAGGTCTAGTATGCCAGCCACCCGGAGATCGCGGTGCAGGGCGCGTGGTCGGTCGAGCGGCTGAAGCAGGAGCTGGGAAAGATGCGCGCGCTGGGGCTGGAGCCGATCCCCAAGCTGAACTTCTCCACGTGCCACGACCAGTGGCTGGGCGACTACGCGCGGCGCGTGTCCACGCCGGAGTACTACGCCGTGTGCCGCGACCTGATCGCCGAGGTGATCGAGATTTTCGACCGGCCGCGGCTCTTCCACCTGGGCATGGACGAAGAGGACATGAAGCACCAGCGGCGCTTCGAGTACGTCGTGGTCCGCCAGTACGACCTGTGGTGGCGCGACTTCCTCTTCCTGGTAGAGCAGGTGGAAAAGGGCGGCGCGCGTCCCTGGATCTGGTCGGACTACCTGTGGGAGCATCCGGAGGCGTTCTTCCAAAGAATGCCCAAATCCGTGCTGCAAAGCAACTGGTACTACGGCGCAGATTTTAGCCGCGACATCACGGCGGTCAAGGCGTATCTCGATCTGGAGGCGCACGGCTTTGACCAGGTGCCGACGCTAAGCAACTGGACGACGCCGGAGAACATCGAGGGCACCGTCCGGTTCTGCCGGGAAAACGTCGCGCCCGAGCGCCTGCACGGGTTCCTGCTCGCTCCCTGGCGGCCGACGCTGGAAGAGTGCCGCCCGCGCCACATGGACGCGATCGAACACTTCGCGCGGGTAAAATCAAAGCACACGGGTTGAAAACCCGACCGCTCATTGAGGCGACTACCATGTTTCGAGACATACTGACCCCGACGCTCTTGCTGGACAAAGACCGGCTCGCCCGCAACATCGAGCGGATGCAGGCGGTCTGCGACGCGCACGGCGTCGAGCTCTGGCCGCACATCAAGACGCACAAGATGGTCGAGGTGGCGCGGATGCAGCTTGCGGCGGGCGCCCGGGGGCTGACCTGCGCCAAGATCGGCGAGGCGGAGGCCATGCTGCCGAGCGGCGTCCGCTCGATCTTCCTGGCCCACTCGCTCGTGGACCCGCTGCAGGGGCCCCGGCTGCGCGCGCTGGCCGACCGGGTGGACGAGCTGATCGTCGCCTGCACGAGCGAGGGGCAGGCGGCGGCGCTGGAGGATGTCCTCGCCCCGGTCGATCTGCATCTGCCCGTGATGATGGCGGTGGATACGGGACTCGGACGGGAGGGCGCACGCGGGCTGGAGGGGGCGGTCGGCCTGGCCGACTGCATCCGGCGGCTGCCGCACCTGCGGCTGCGCGGCATCTACGGCCACGAAGGCCACGCGTACGGGGCGGCGAGCGGCGCCTCCGATGCCTGCCTGAGCGACATCTACGAGCGGCTGATGACCGTGCGCGGCCGCATCGACCCGTCCCTGTCGGTCTGGCCCGGGTGCAGCGTCACCGCCGCCCGGATGGCGACCCGCCCCGGCGTCCAGGCCGTGCGTCCCGGCACGTACGTCTTCGGCGACCTGAGCCTTACCGTCCGGCAGCAGGTCATGGGCTGGGACGACATCGCCGTGACCGTCCTGGCGACGGTGATCGATCGCCCCCAGCCTGGCCTGGCGCTCCTGGACGCCGGCTCGAAGACGTTCAGCGGCGACAAAACGCCGGAAGGCAGATCCGGCTCGCTGCAGGACCGGCGGGACATACACGTGACGCGCTGCAGCGAGGAGCACGGCTGGACGACCGGCGGGCAGGTCGACGAGATGCGCATCGGCGAGCGCGTCCGGGTCGTCCCGGCGCACATCTGCCCGGTCATCAACCTCGCCGACGAGGTGAGCGTCATTCGCGACGGCAGCGTCGTGGACACCTGGCGCGTCGCGGCCCGCGGCAAGGTGCGGTAGGTACTCAGGCAAACGATTACGGACGCGCTACGCCACGGCCGGAGGGCATCTCCATGTTTACTGCCTTATGCAGATTCTTTGTTATAGTCATCCTGCTTTCTCAAACAGCGTCTCTGCAAGCACAGGCCGAGGCCGCCAAAGAGGTGCGTACGCTCACCCAGGGTGCGGCGCCCGTTGAGCGCGAGATCAAGGGCGGCGACGTTCATACCTACCAGATCTCGCTCGCCGCCAAACAGATCGCCCGCATCGTCGCCGAGCAGCGCGGCGTTGATGTTGTCGTGAGAGTGGTTGCGCCGGACGGGACACGGCTCTTTGACGTCGACAGCCCGAACGGAGCGCAAGGGGATGAGCCGGTCACCATCGCGGCGAAGGTCGCCGGCCTGTACCGCGTGGAGGTCCGGCCGCTGGACGAGCAGGCCGCGGCGGGACGGTATGCGGTGCGGCTGGACCCCTTCCTCACCGAAATGGAGTACAGCACCGAGTGGCTCGCCGGCCTCGGACGGCTGTGGGGCGCGATCAAGTTCTTCCACCCATGGCTCGCGTACAAAGAGATCGACTGGGACAAAGCGCTCATCCAGACGATCCCCAGAGTCAAAGCCGCGCGCACACCGGACGAGTACCGGCAGGCGATTGCCGGCCTGTTAGCGGTTCTGGACGACCCGGGCACCTACCCGGAACCGGCACCGGCGGGCGCAGCACCGGCAAGCGGCCGAGCTGCTGGCGCTGCGGCGAAGCCGTCGACGTACTTCCATGTGGTCGACGACGTCGTCGTGATCCACGGAGTCGAGTGTGTCGGGCTGCTGGTCAGCCGTGACCGGGCGCCGGCAGGCAAGGTCATGCCGCAAATAGTTGCCGAGGTTGACAAGGCCCGGGGCGTCGTGTTCGACTGCCGCGCCAAGGACGCGACAACAGCAGCGGGTTCCTACTACTGGGACAATTTCTGGAACAGCGTGATGCCGCTGCTGGCCGATCAGGCGGTGACGCTCGGCTCGCAGCGCTACCGCACGCACTCCGGCTATGCGCCGTATGCAGGCGGCACCAGTGGTGGATACAAATCCGGGTTCGTCACCGACGTGCCGACGCCGCTTGTGGGCAAGCGCGCTCCCGGCAAGCGCAAACCCATGGCGTTCGTGATCGACGAGGCAACGCCCGACATCAGCCGCCTGCTCAGCGGGATGCAAGCGGCGAAACTGGCGACCGTCGTGCAGGACGGGGAGGTGAGAAAGCCGCTCGGTGTCGGCACGCGCATAATCTCGTTGCCGGACGGCGTGCGCGTGCGGATGCGGACCACGGAGTTCGTCCACCCGGACGGCAGGACGGGCTTCGAACCGGATGTACGCGTCCCCGCCGCCACCGCGGCCCCCGCCGGCAAGGACAATGACGCGGCGCTTGCCGCGGCCCTCGCCGCCGTCAAAAAGCCTGCCACCGTGCGGCCTACCATCACCGCCGACGCGGCAGCGGCCGTGCCGCCTGCGCTCGCGCCGCGCGGCATGAAAGACGACCCGTACGGCGACAGGGAGTTCCCGTCCGAAGAGTACCGCCTGCTCGCGCTCTTCCGCTTCTGGAACGTTATCCACTACTTCTTTCCCTACAGGCACCTGCTCGACAAACCGTGGGACACGGTGCTCGCCGAATTCATCCCGCGTTTCGCCGCGAACAAGACCGCGCTCGATTATGAGATGACCGTTTCCGAGATGGTCGCGCGCATCCAGGATTCGCACGGCTATGCCGGAAACCTTTCGGCGCTCAACGAACACCTCGGCGGCTTCGCGCCGCCCGTTGCGCTCCAATGGGTGCAAGGGCAGACCGTCGTCACCCACCTGCCGGATGCGGCGGCCGCGAAAGCCGCCGGCCTGAGCGTCGGTGATGTTATCCTTTCGGTTGACGATGAACCAGTGGCGCAGCGGAGCGAACGCCTCGCGCGCCTTTTCGCGGCGTCCACGCCGCAATCA
>JAUJNC010000297.1 GCA_030446525.1 Armatimonadaceae bacterium | reverse complement strand
AAGAGGGCGGGGTCTCTGGCGTCGTTCAAGCAGTCTCGGGGCCTGTCGTTGGTCTGAGCGTTGCCGAGATCCGTCACCTGCTGGGATGGTTGTGGCGTGTGAGCGGTAGTGCGGCGTTGTTGTGGGCGTGGTCACCGTGGCGGCGCGGGCATCAAGCCGTCGCCCGCGCCTGACACTACAA
Source organism: Armatimonadaceae bacterium (assembly GCA_030446525.1). The sequence goes on along the minus strand of JAUJNC010000297.1, from coordinate 3,667 downwards.
GCGCAGAGCTAAAGAACGGGGAAATCTCCAACTGTAGTACCAAGGTTCGTGAAGACAGGAAGGCCGGGACTATGTCTGTGTTGAGCGCGGAGGATAGGGCTTTTTTCGAAGAGAACGGGTACGTGATCGTGCCCAACGCCGTCCCGCAGGAGAACCTCAACGCCGCCGTCGCGGCGATCTGGGAATTCCTGGAGATGGACCCCAAGGACCCGGGGGACTGGTACCGCCCGCCGCATAAACCGGGGGGGATGGTGGAGATCTACCACCATCAGGCGCTCTGGGATAACCGGCAGCACCCGCGTGTGCACGCGATCTTCGCGCAGCTGTTCGGCACCGAAAAGCTCTGGGTCAGCGAAGACCGCGCCAGCATGAAGCCGCCGGCGCACCCGGCGCACCCCGAGTACGACCACAAGGGCTTCATCCACTGGGACACGGATACGTCGAAAATGCCCCAGCCCTTCGGCGTGCAGGGCGTGCTGTACCTGACCGACACCACCGAGGACATGGGCGGCTTCCAGTGCGTTCCCGGCTTCCATAGGGTCCTGGAAGACTGGATCAGGACGCAGCCGCCGGACCGCAACCCGCGCAAGCCGGACCTGGACCGCCTGCCGCCCGGCATGCGGGTGACGCCGATCCCGGGCAGGGCGGGCGACCTGCTGATCTGGAACCGGCTGCTGGCGCACGGCAACGGGCACAACACGTCAAAGCGCCCCCGCCTGGCACAGTACATCACGATGTCCCCGGCGCGACAGGACGACGAGGAGGCGCGGCGCCGGCGTGTCGAGCGCTGGGAGCAGCGGCTCCCGTACAAGGAGGGCGACCCGCGTGACTGGGAGCGCCGGCACTATCCCGGCCCCGCCACGCTGACTCCCCTTGGGCGCAAGCTGCTCGGGCTGGACCTCTGGTGAGCGTCATGAATCTCGACAGCCTTGTGAAAACCAGATCCCGGATCACGAAGGGAGACCCGGCCTTGAAGCCCGCGCTGGAAACGCTGCGCGGGGAGGCCGACAAGGCGCTCACGGCAGGGCCGTTCTCGGTGACGGACAAGACGCTCGTGCCGCCGAGCGGCGACAAACACGATTACATGAGCATCGGGCCGTACTGGTGGCCCGATCCGCAAAAAAAGGACGGGCTGCCCTACATCCGGCGCGACGGCGAGACGAACCCCCAGAGGAACGACGACAGCACCGATGCGCGGTCGCTTTCCCAGATGCTGTCGAACGTGGAAACGCTGGCCCTGGCCTACTATCTGATCGGGAAGGAGCCGTATGCCGAGCACGCCGCGCGCTTGCTGCGCGTCTGGTTCCTGGATCCCGCCACCCGGATGAACCCGAACCTGAACTACGGCCAGGCCGTTCCGGGTCGGGTCGAGGGGCGCGGGATCGGCCTGATCGACACCTGGCGCTTTGCCACCCTGCTGGATGCGACCGCGCTGCTCCCTTCCCCTCCGGTCTGGACCGCCCGGGATCAGTCCGGAATGGCGGCCTGGTTTGACGCGTTCTTGCGGTGGATGCGTGCCAGCAAAAACGGCAAGGAAGAGGACGCCCAGCACAACAACCACGGGACATTCTATGACGTGCAGGTGGCGCGCTACGCCCTCTTCCTGGGTAAGACAAACCTTGCCCGAGAGGTGCTGGAGCGGAGCAAGCAGCGGCGCATCGCCGCGCAGATCGAGCCGGACGGTCGCCAGCCGCACGAGCTGGCGCGCACCAAGTCCTTTTCCTACAGCACCTTCAATCTGAAAGCGCTGTTCGCACTGGCCGCGATGGGTGATCGGATGAACGTGGATCTGTGGCGCTTCGAGACCAGAGACGGGCGTGGCATCCGGAAAGCCCTCGACTTCCTCGCACCGTACGCGGATCCCGCCAGGAAGTGGCCTCACCCCCAGATCGGCTCTCTGACAAGCTACCGGCTTGAGCTGGCGCCCCTTCTGCGGCAGGGCGCGCGGGCCTACGGGGAGAAACAGTACGAGGAGCTTCTCCAGAAACTCCCCGCAAGCGACGTTGCCGCCCACCGCATGCAGCTCCTTTACCCGGAGTAAGGCCATCCCCCATGAACCGTCCGAGCATCATCTATCTGCACTCGCACGACACCGGTCGCTATATCCAGCCGTACGGCCACGCGATCCCGACGCCGCGTTTGCAGCGGCTGGCTGAGGAGGGCGTGCTGTTCCGGCAGGCGTTCTGTGCGGCGCCGACCTGCTCGCCGTCCCGCGCCGCGCTGCTCACGGGCCAGAGCGCCCACTCGAGCGGGATGCTGGGGCTGGCCCACCGCGGTTTCGCGCTCCACGACTACGGCCAGCACCTCGTCCATGCGCTGCGCGGCGCCGGTTACGTGTCGGCGCTCGCGGGCGTGCAGCATGTCGCCAGAGATCCCGGCGTGATCGGCTATGATCACATCCTGCCCACCCAGAACAACGGTGCGGCGCAGGTCGCGCCGGCCGCCGCCGATTTCCTGGCCAGCGCGCCGTCGCAGCCGTTCTTTCTGGACGTCGGGTTTTCCGAGACGCACCGCAAGTTCCCGCCGCCCGGGCCTTCCGACGATGCGCGCTACTGCCTGCCGCCCCATCCGCTGCCCGACACGCCCGAAACCCGCCAGGATATGGCCGCCTACAAGACCATAGCCCGCCGGCTCGACGCGGGGGTCGGGGCGGTGCTCGATGCGCTCGAAGCGAACGGCCTGGCCCAGAACACGCTCGTGATCAGCACGACCGACCACGGCATCGCCTTTCCCGGCATGAAGTGCAGCCTGACCGACCATGGCATCGGCGTCCTGCTCATCCTGCGCGGCCCCGGCGGGTTTGAGGGCGGCAAGGTCACCGATGCCATGGTGTCGCAGATCGACGTGTTCCCGACCCTGTGCGAGCTGCTGGAGATCGAGCGCCCGCCGTGGCTGCAGGGCAGATCGCTGCTGCCCCTCGTGCGCGGCGAAGCGGACGAGATCAACGACGCGATCTTCGCCGAGGTCACCTTCCACGCCGCGTTCGAGCCCAAACGCGCCGTGCGCACGCGCCGCTGGAAATACATCCGCCACTTCGACGACCGGCACCGCTCCAATCTGCCCAACTGCGACGACAGCCCGAGCAAAGACGTGTGGCTCCGTCACGGCTGGCAAGAGCGCCCGGTCGCCGCCGAGCAGCTGTACGACCTCCTGTTCGACCCGGGCGAAGCCTGCAACCTGGCCCAGGACCCGTCGCTCGACGCGGTGCGGGGCGAGATGCGGGACCGGCTCGACCGCTGGATGCAGGCCACCGAGGACCCGCTGCTCCGGGACCCGCTCCCCGTCCCCGCCGGGGTCCTGGTCAACGACCCGGACGGGCTCTCGCCCTCGGAGCCGGCGCGGGCCTACGCGTAAGATCACCCGCGGAAAGTTTTCGCCATGGCTAAACCTAAGGTTCTTCTTACGGGCGCGAGCGGGCGTATGGGCCCGCACCTGGTGCCCGCCTTCCAGGAACACTACGACCTGCGCACGTTCGACCTGCGCCCCGTTCCCGGCGATCCGGACGCCATCGTCGGCGACCTGCAGGACTTCGGGGCGCTCAAGAGGGCGATGGAGGGGGTCGAGGTGCTGGTGCACCTTGCCGCCACCTCGGACGAGGCGCCGTTCCTGGAGAAGCTGGTGCCGAACAACGTCGTCGGGCTGTACAACGCCTATCAGGCCGCGCTCG
>JAUJNC010000296.1 GCA_030446525.1 Armatimonadaceae bacterium | reverse complement strand
CGACGGCCTGGTCTGGCGCTTCCGGGACTACCCCGAGCTGCGCGGCCTGCTTTCCCCCCGCCGCTAACTTCTTTGAAGGTAGGCGGACGTCGCGAGGTCTTAAAAAGGTATCATACAAAAAGTTTCCAGCTTTGGGAGGGAACCGTGATGAGCGTCCATGTCACCCGCCGGTGGGTTGCGCGAAAAGCCGTCTCTTGTTTTGCCGCCGCACTGATTACCCTGCTTGTCGTGCCCGCCTCTGCCGCCCCCGATCGTGACCCGCTCGTCGACACCGTGGCGGGCGGGAACGGGCGGATCAATTATGGGACGGGCGTGGTCAAAGCCACCGGCTACGGCGCGCTCCCGTCGCGCGCCGAGACGACGGCCCAGGCCCGGCTGATGGCGCGCGGCGCGGCCATCGCCGATGCGCTCCGTACGCTGGCGATGACGGTTTCCTCGATCCAGGTCACGGCCACCACCACGGTCAAGAACTACCAGCTCGAAAGTGACGTGGTTTCCACCAAACTCGACGCCCTTCTGGATTCGCCCCGGATCGTCGACGAGGGCTACCGACCTGACGGCACCGCCTATGTCACGGTGGAGCTGCCCTTGTACGGCAAAGAGTCCGTGGCCGCCGCCGTGCTGCCGCAGGTGCTGCCGCCGGTGGCGGAACGCGGGGCGGGGGCACCCGCGCCCGCCACCTCGGTCACGGGGCCCGACCAGCCGGCCGTCCGCATCACGCCCCCGGCCCCGCCTCTGCCCCCCGCCCCCCTGCCGGGCGGCGACCCCGGCCCGACGCCGCGTTCGGACCCGGGGCCGTTCACGTCGGTGATCATCGACTGCCGTGGTCTGAACGTCGAGGCGATCATGAGCCCCAAGCTGTATGACACCACGGGGCGCGAGGTGTACGGCACGGTGCGTGTCACGCCGGAGTACGCCATCGAGACCGGCATCGTCAGCTACCCGCGCTCCATGGCGGCGGCCATCCGGAGTGCGCGGGCGGGTTCGCACCCGCTGATCGTCAAGGCGGTGCGGGTGGCGGACAAACACCGCTTCCATCCGGTGATCTCGCTCGAGGACGCCGACCGGATCCTGGCCGCCAACAACCGGGACAAATTTTTGGAGCGCACGGCTGTCGTTTTCCTGGTTGATCCGGTAAAATAAAACGGGTTCCCGCTGATCGTCGCTCATACGGGCCGTGCGGAGCCCCCCTGGGGCAGCACGGCCCCTTGGTCTTGCTGGTGGAGACGTGCCGTTATGTGGGCCGCCGGTCATTTCTGTCCCCTGCCGCGCATGGATGCGCCGCGCGCTCTCGCGATCCTGCTGCTCTGGTTCGTCGTGCTGACCGCGCCCGCCGTCCATGCCGGGCCGCTTTTCGGCGGCCGTTCCAAGCGCGAGGGTGATATCCTCAAGATCTTCGACCGCGCCACCGTGTACGTCGTCACCAACGACGACGCCGCGCTGGCGGACACCCTGCTGGAGGGCTGCCAGCACAATCAGCGCCGCGTCCTTTCCCTGGACGAGTGGCGGAAGCTGCCGGAGGGGGCCGGCTGGTACGTCTCCTTCGTCTTCCTTATCAACCGTGAACGGATGCCGATGTGGCAGCGTGTGCCGGAGAACTGCCAGGCCGAGGGGGATGAGGTCTGGCTCCAGGGGGCGCGGATCGGGCGCAGCTGGGGGATCGCCCACGACGTGACCATCTCCGCCCCGGACGCCGCCTGGCTCAGGGAGGCCGTCAAGGAGTTCCGGACGCTGAAGGAGCTGCCGCGCAACCCGCTGCGCCGCAACGTCCGGTCGCTCGCCATCGTGCCCGTGGGTGCGGGCACCCTGTCCGCCGCGCAAGGGTACCTCGGGCGCAAGGACACCCCGCTCGCCCACCTGCTCCCCGCGGAGCGCTACGACGCCGCCCTGGCGCGCTTGGCGACCGCCGACGAGGTGCTCCTCGTGGACCGGTCGGTGATCGGCACGGGGAACGTGCCCCCGTCCGTGGCGGCGCTGCTGCGCGGGCGCGCCGCCGGCCCCAACGAGACGCTGGTCTGGCGGGAGCGCAAGGAGAAGGGCCGCGCCCGCGTGGTCTTCTCCGCGCCCAACAGCGACTTGCTCAGCGGTGCCGTGCGCCGCTACCCGAATCCTTTGGCGGTGCCGGAGACGCCCACGGTGGTGGCGTCCGCGCGCGACCTGCGCCAGGTGCGCCGCGTGGCGGTCGCCGGCGTCCGGGGCGGGATGGGCGGGCCGGAGCTTGCCCGCCGGCTGGCGAGCATGGCGGCCACGCACGTGCGCGCCCTGGACGCCTTCGAGGTGCTGGAGCGTGCCGGGCTGTCCGAGATCCTGGGCGAGATCGCCCTCGACCAGGCGGGGATCACCAGGGCCAAGGACCGGGCCCGGGTGCGCCAGCTGGCCGCCGCCGACGCGCTCCTGATCGTGGAGGTCACGGACGTGCAGGGGCGCACCGATTACACCGCCTCACAGGAGCGCCTGACGCCGCGCATGGGCAAGCCGCCCGCGAAGCCGCTGGAGCCGTCCCGGCTGCGCTACTTCCCGGCCATACCGGGCGCGGGAAACGACCCGCTCGTCTTCGCGGTCGGGGAGGCGCTGCTGCGGCGGGTCGTGGGGACGAAAAGCGACCGGCAGTACAAGGAGGCGCTCGACCGGTACAACTGTGAGACGCTGCCGCGCTGGCAGCAGCAGGTGGACGAGTACTACGCCCGCTACCGGACGCGTCCGATCGCCTGGCGGCAGGAGATCCTGGCTAAAGGCACCGCCACCGTCTCCGGCAGCCTGCGTCTGGTGGACCTGGCGGACGGGCTGGTGCTGTGGGAAGCGCCCTTTTCGGCCAGTGATCGCGATGAGTCGTCCTACGAAACGCGCACCGTGACGTCCACCGGCGAGGACTCCTCCCCGGAACCCGTGCCCTACCCTGCGGCCTCTTCCGAGCCGCCCGACGCCCTGGTGGCCCGCGCCGCCGAGTCCGCCCTGGCCGAAGGGGTGCAGGCGCTCCGCGGCACCGCCTTGCTGCCCCCGCCCACGACGACCGTAAACACCGCCCTCGGTCCGGCCTCGCTGGCGCCCGCGCCGGACGCGCCCGCACCCACGCCGCCCGGCCGCGTCCTGGACGTGGACGGCGACACGCTGCTGATCGGCCTGGGCGCCACGGACGGCCTGCGCCTGAACGACACGCTCGTGGTGACGCTTGAGGACGGGCGTCGCGTGCGCGCCGTCGTCACGCGCGTCCGTCCGCGCACCTGCGATGCGGCCTTCGACAAGGACGCCCCCGCCGATCTGCGCGCCCTGATCGCGATCGGGCAGACGGCGCAGCGAGAGGGTACCCGGGAGATGGCGCAGTGAAGGCCTTCCTTTTTGCGCTCCTTCTGCTTTGCACCCTCCCGTTGTGCGCGCAGGAGAAACTGCCCGCGCAGGCCAAGGAGCGGAGCGAGGCGGTAACGGTCGCACCTCCGGAGACCAAGGAGGTCATCGCCGAGGGGCGCGCGGCCGTCGGGACCGGCGGCGTGCCGGGGGCGCGCGAGGCGGCCACCGCGCAGGCGCTCCGCGCCGCCGTCGAAAAGGCGACGGGCGTCTTCGTGTCCGCGCGCACGCTCACCGGAAACTACCGCCTGCTCCAGGACGAGGTGACCACCCGCGCCAGCGGGTTCGCCACGCTCCAGGAGATCATGACGGAGAGGGTCTTGGGCGGCGAGATGCGCGTCACCATACGCGCCCTGGTGTCGCTGCGCCCGCTCGCCAAGCGCCTGAAGGAGCTGAACCTGACGCGGGCGTGGCGCGTGCGCGTCGAGCCGGAGGAGAACACCGACGCGGGCGCAGCGGCCACCCTGCTGGAGCGGACGCTGGGCGATGCCGGTTTCGTCGTGGTGTCCAGCGCGGAG